>CAJPPG010000009.1 GCA_905372495.1 Candidatus Saccharimonadota bacterium
CTGTTATGGTGCCAGTTTGGTTGATTATCCTGGCAGTTCTTGGACTTTATAACAAAAAAATCTTCCTAGGGCGCTCTCGTTGGAAGGAAATTTCTCGTCTCTTTGCCGCCTCTGTTATTGGTGTTATGTTTTTAATCAGCTTTGACTTTTTTCTTGAAGGCGACCTCTTTCCAGTCCGTCTTATTGCTTTTTACGCTATGGTCATCTGTTTCTTTTCGCTCACCATCGTCCGTTTCTTCCTTAAACTCATTCGTCGACTTATTCTTCAGCAGCGTATTGGCTCACTTCGCGCCATTATTGTCGGCAATACTAAGGCAACCTCTCGTCTAATTTCACAAATGCTTGATTTTCCTGAAGAAGGCTATCGTGTAGTCGGCGTTGTGGCAGGGAATCAATTTATTCCCAAAGAATATCGCAAAAAACTTCAGTATTCCTCATTAAAAGAAGCCCTTAAAGAGTGTGAAGCGGATGTAATCTTTCAGACCGATGAAAAACAAACCGAATACGTCTATCGTCAGTCAATTAATCATCATCTTCATTATTATTTCACTCCTTCCGAAACTACTCTCTCAACCTCTATGGGAGAATTAGAACTTATCGGTAGTACTCCCGTTATTATGGTTAAAGTAACGCCACTAGTCGGTAGCGCTAAGGTAGCTAAGCGCGTCATGGACCTTATCTTAGGACTAATCTTGCTTCTCCTCGCCTCTCCGTTTATGCTGATTATTTGGCTTCTTATTAAAATATCCACTCCAAGAGCACACGCTATTTATTCTGAAATTCGACTTAGTCGCTTTAATCAAAAAGTGAAAATTCATAAGTTCCGCAGTATGAAGATTGAATATTGCGGTATGAGTCCTGAGGCTGCTTTTCAAAAAATGGAACAGGAAGGGAAGATTAAAGACGCAAATAAGCTTAGTAAAGAATATCGTGATAATGGTGATTTTCTTGAACATGATCCTCGTATCACAAAAATTGGCAGATTTATTCGCGCCACCTCACTTGATGAATTGCCTCAACTCATCAACGTGGTAAAGGGTGATATTTCTCTTGTAGGCCCTCGTGCACTTGTTCCCGGCGAACTTAGAAACTATGGCGATCGCTCACTCCTCCTTACTGTTAAGTCTGGTCTCACTGGCCTTGCACAAGTTTCCGGACGACGTTCAATCAGCTTCGATGAACGTCGCGCTCTTGATCTCTATTACATCCAGAACTGGTCCGTTCTCTTTGATCTGCAGATTATTTTGCGTACCATCAAGGCAGTTTTAATTCGTAAAGGTGCCAAATAATGTCAGTTTCTTCTAATTGCAACTCAAAAGAATCCCATTATAGCCCCCATAGTTTCACTCATCAACTCAAAGATCGTCATCTAAAAATCGCCCTCGTCTGTGACTGGCTCACTGTTGTTGGTGGCGCAGAACAGGTGCTTCGTGAAATCCATCAGCTATTTCCTCAGGCTCCCATCTATACTTCTCAATATCGCCCCCGTAAAATTGACTGGTTTAAAGATGCTGAGGTTAAAACTGGCTGGTTAAATTTTCTGCCAGCTTTCACCAGGCGTTTTATCGCCCCTTTGCGTCAAGCATACTTTAAGAATCTCGATCTTTCGCATTATGATTTAGTTATTTCCGTATCTGGCTGTGATGCTAAGTTTGTGAAGACTCGTCCAGGCACTCATTTTTGTTACTGTCATGTTCCTACACAATACTACTGGGGAAAGAGTAAAGAATACCAAGAAGATCCCGGTTTTGGTCCGCTCAATTTTCTCGTCAGACCTATCTTTAAGCTCCTCCTCCCAGGTCTAAGAAGAAAAGACTTAGAAGCAGCTGTCAGGCCAGATTTTTATATCACAATCTCTGAGTTTGCTAAATCTGAAATCAAAAAATACTATAAGAGGGAAGCAGAGATCATTTTTCCTCCGGTCAATACAGAGAAATTTTCAGAGGTCGCAGAATACAAGAACATCAGACAAGGGAATTGTCAAACAAAAGAACAACATAAAAATAAAAAAAGTCAAATAAACCAAAAATCATACGACACAATAAATACTACAAAAAGTCAAATTAAACAAAATATTTATCACACCACAAAATCAAATAAAAATCAAATTGAACTTGTGGAAAACTCCCCAAACGGCGATCAGTACTTTATTAATTTTTCACGTCAAGTTGGCTGGAAGCGACTCGATCTTGCAATTGAGGCCTGTATTGATGCAGGTCAGCCACTAGTTTTAATTGGTGATGGTCCTGAACATCAAAGACTGCTTCAATTAAGCATTGCTCACCCCGAGCTGGTTACTCTTCATTCTACTCTTCCACAATCAGAACTTAAAGAATACCTCAAAAACGCCAAGGCCTTCATTTTTCCATCCGAGGAACCTTTTGGTATTGCACCTGTCGAAGCTCTCGCTGCGGGTTGTCCAGTTATCGCCTATAATAAAGGTGGCGCCAAAGACTACATAGAAGACGGTAAAAATGGCCTCTTTTTTGAGTCACAAACCATCAATTCCCTTGTTTCTGCGATAAAAAAATTTAACCAGCTTTCTCAAGTATCTGCCGATATTACGCTATCTTCAAATAAAGCTCCACAAGAAAGTCAGATATCGCACTCTTCCCTCCTTTCACCGCTAGAAATTTCCAAGACTGCCGAAAAATTTTCAAACCAACACTTTAAGGAGCAGTTCGAAGCATACCTCATGCAGAACCTCACCATCACAAAAACATGTAATAATCAAGACTCTAATTAAGAAAGGTTATCTTGATGTCAAAAAAATCGGTTCATAAAAACAGCCACAACCTCTCTAAACTCCAGCATCTTATGTTTCTCTGTCTGCCATTTTGTTTATTTTTTTCTTATCATCCAGTTATTCCTATCTTTAGTACCAGCACTACCAATTTCGAATTCTCTCTTCCGCTTCTATGGCTACTACTTTTTGCCACTCTTTCTCTACCTGAAAATTATCGCCTCCTCAAGAAATCTTTAATCATACTTATAGAATCCAGACATTTATTTAAAAAGCAACAAAAAAATACTCATCCTAGTTCCAAAGAATTTCGCAGTAGTTTATTTCGCCTTCTTTCTTTTGTCTACCCACTTTCTGTCACGGTTCTTAGTTTATTTTCTGCAAACTTCTTACGTGCAATTCTTGCCGCAGGCATCATCTGGTGTATTCATCTTTCCCTATTGACATTTATAGAAAATATTGCACAATATAAAAAAGAAATAGGGAAAAGTGTGCAAAAGAACCTTCTCATTGCCGCCGCTTTTGTTTCGTTATTTTGTTGGCTTCAATCAATTCTTGATGTTATCGGTACCCCCCGTGACCTTACTCTGCTCTGTAATGGTTGTGTTTCAAACGTTTTTGGTTTTCCTCATCCAAATGGTTTTGCTATCGAGCCACAATTTATGGCCAATCTTCTTCTTGCTCCGGTTTTTCTGAGTCTTTACTATCTTCTCGAAATTCCAAAGCATCAGAATTTTCCCTTAAATCTCAGTCCATATCAGGCTTCAAACTTCGGTCGTTTTCTTCGTCTCTTTCTTCCTTTTCTTCTTATTTCCACACTCTATCTCACGCTGTCTCGTGGTGCCATCTTTGCTTTTTGGGCAGGTATTTTTGTTCTATTTGTCTATAAAACCATCCAGCTCGCTAAGTCAAAAAGCCATTCTGCCAAGCTTTTTTTTCGCCAGTCACTCACTTTTCTTTCTGTAGTTCTTCTGCCACTCCTCTTTGTTTTATTCTCTCAAGGAGTTCTGACAGAGCTAGGCCCCACTAACCAAACATTCATGGATGGGGTTAGTACTTCGGTCAGCCAAATATCACTAGGTCGGATTAATCTTGCCAGCTCTTTTCACTCTCCAGATGAGAGTAATACCATCCAGGAGACTGACCAAAGCAGTAATCAGCCAATCTTTACTGGTTATATTGAAGAATCAACTCAAATTCGTCTCAGTCTTAATAAGTTAGCAATCTCCTCTTGGCGAACCTCAATCTGGCGTATGTTTTTTGGCGTTGGCCTCGGTGCTACCGGATTGCAACTTTACCAAGAATTCCCTGAGCTTGGTAGTCCCAAAGAAATCATTCAAAATGAATATCTCGCCATCCTTTATGAGCAAGGTCTTTATGGTGTTGCCGCGCTTATTTTGACAGCGTTCATGCTGATTAAGCTATATATATTACACAATAAAAAATCAATTTCCTTCTATGGCTTTATTCTTATGCTGTCTTTTGCTATCACTATTAATTTCTTTTCCGGCCTCCCCAATGCTCTACACATCTACTTACTACCAGCCTTAATCTTCTTTAAAACTGAAGCCGACCTACAAGAAAATAGTAAATATGCTCTTCGGTTTCGTTAGTACTCCTATTAACTCCCAAGCTATTCTCATTGCAGCTGTAATAAGATTCCTCTGGATCTGTTTTTAGGCTATAAAATTGTTCTATTTCTAGTCCAGATTCTTGCGATAAAATATATCGTTCTTGATCCAAATTACCAATTTTATTATCTCGACAAACTAACGCGTACTCGGTGTCAAGCTCATCAATAAAAATATAAACCTTACAATCCGCTGCGCTTTTAAACATCGTATGAAAACGTAACTCTCCAGCAGATTTTATGTCAAATCTCTCTAATATTTCAGAAGCAACCTTTCTTGGCAGAAACTTTGGCTCGGATTGATCGCCACATAAACGTACATATCGTCGTAGTAATGGAAATAATAGATTCCGTTCTTCAAAGTATTCCGGAAAATCCCTCAATTCACACAAAGCCAACCAACTCTGTCTATTTAGTTCGCCTAATAATCTTGGTTCATTTATATTTCGCTTGTCAATATCCTTAGTTTCTTTTGGCCACTCTCGTGCATACTTGAAGGTCTTTGAATTAAAAATCTTTAGTTTTTCCTCAGTCAAGCTCTCTATTCCAATACCAAGTAAACTTTTTGCATCTGCTATCGCATTCTTATAAATAATTTCACAAATATTTTTATCTAATTCTTCGAGGTTTTGTGACTGTGGACGTGGTATTGCTGAAACCCTTTCAGCTCCAATGAATCTCCTTTTAAACAAAGCAATCTCAAGTTCGTCGTGTTCCGCAATCTCTGTTTTTAATTTTTTAATAGTATCCACTGCTATAGGTTTGGCAATTTCCGCCATTACGCAACGGTATCCATTATTCGCCCAATACATGTATCCTTCGTAATCACCAGATTCGTTTGTCTTATCAAGGCCATCATGGCTAGTTAGCCATCTTTTTACTTCGAATGAGTAAGAAAAATCAGGATAGTAGTAACAATCTAAGGTTTCTGGTACTTCTTCTTGTCCACAAACCCATGTAATATAATCTGCAACCTCTAATATGTAATATGCTGCAGACCTTTTATCATGAAAAAAATACCAAAAAGTGTCTGGATCTACTTCATGATATCCAATAAATTCTAATTTATCATCAATTCGATAAAACTTTAAAATATCCGCAAATTCTTCTCTCGAGAGTTCCATGTCTTTAAAATACTAAGTTTATTATTACATCTCTAGTATAATAGATTTTTTTCTAATTAAGTTAAATAATGTGAATGTATTATTCTCGCTTTTCAAAAGAGAATAAATTACTTAAAATAGATTAAGATCTAGCAAAGGAGTAAAAATGAAGCGAATCGTCTTTCCCGAATTTAATCATCCCTATATTCAAGAGGCTATAAAAATTGCCAAGCAGAAATATCCTGAGTTTGAGGCTATTGGCGCAGACAATTTGGAACATGCCGCCGCTGCAGTAAAAAACCAAATTGCTGACTCCATGATTGCTGGTATCGATTATACATCGAGAGAGGTAATCCTCACTGCCCGTGATATTATTGGCGTTAAAAATCCTCGCAATCTTGAAAAACCCACTTTTTCTGCTAGCTTTATCTTTACTAAGCTAAATCAAGCCAGCCCCATCGGTCAATCTGTGTTTATCCTCGGTGATGCCGCTGCCTGTAAACATCCAAACTTCGAGCAACTTTATGATATCACTCTCCAAACCGCCGATACCGCTGCTAAATATTTCGCACATCTTCAAAAAGATGCAACTGATCCGACGGTAGTTGACTTTCTTACTCCGCGCGTCGCCATGCTTAGTTTTTCTACTCTCGGCTCCGGCGGCAAAGATGACACAATTTCTCTCGTGCAGGAAGTGCTTGCAAAAGTAAATGCAGATCAGCCAAATCTTCTTATTGATGGTGAATTGCAACTTGATGCCGCCATTAATCCTCGTATCGGCACCAAAAAAGCCCCAAACTCAAAAGTTGCTGGCTTTGCTAATGTTCTCATCGTGCCCGATCTTAATTCCGGCAATATTCTCTATAAAGCCATGGAGCAATTTGGTAACTTCACCGCTGCCGGTCCAATCCTTCAAGGTTTTAATGCTCCCATCTCGGACCTTTCTCGAGGTAGCACCGTTCTCGATATTGTCTCAGTCATCGAAACCGAGTTAGCTCTCATTAGCTAAAATCATGTTATGATAAACCAATAGAAAGGAGATTATGAAGGGTAAAATTAAATATTTCGGTACAGACGGTATTCGCCAGAAAGCAGACGCCTTTACTCCCGGTTTTATCCAGGCTATCACCTTAGGGATTGTCCGCTATCTAGGTAATGCCCGTGAAACTGCTGACGGTATGGAGCGCCCGGTTAAGGTTTTGCTTGGTGGCGACACTAGGGAATCTACGGAGTGGATTCTCCGTTATTTTGAAGAAGCCCTCGAAACTGTTGGTATTGACCACGGCAATGTCGGCGTTCTTCCTACTCCAGCTATTAATTATGCATTCTATCAAATGGGCTACGATCTTGCTATTGATGTCACTGCCTCCCATAATCCTGCTTCCGATAATGGTATTAAAATTTTTGAACGAGGTGATTCCATTGGCGGTCTTGAGGCGGTTATGCCGGGCGGCGTCGGTTTTAAAGGTACCGGTACAACCACAAGCGGTAAAGATCTTTCCTCCTGTATTAAAAAATATCCATATGGTGTTAAATTAAGTCAAGCTGGCGTTCAGGCTATCGAGAATGCTCTTGAAAATGAAACCGGCTTCGATGTCGGTTCTGTCGAGTATGCTGAAGATCTTCATCAGCAAGCCAAAGATATTTATCTTGATCATCTCAAAGAGTATCTTTCAAGTTTTGGTCCGTCCACTCTTGCGCAGCGTGAAAAACCCGATTTTTCAGAATTAAAAATTGGTCTCGATTGTGCCAATGGTGCCACTAGTGTTACCGCTCGCGAAATCTTTGAACATTTTGGCGCTCAAGTGGAGGTCATTCATAGCGATTCTAGTTATGGTGAGACGATTAACCAGTCTTGTGGTAGCACTCATCTTGATTCTCTAATTCAATTAGTAAAAGCACATCAGCTTGACTTTGGTGCCGCTTTCGATGGTGATGGTGATCGCTGTTTAATGGTTGACAAAAATGGCAACGTTATTGATGGTGACGACATGGTTGCTTGTATTGCTAGCTACTTGGGTCTGCCAAAAATTGCCATTACCATCATGGCAAATAAGGGTCTATTGAATTGGTCTAAGGATACCGGCATCGAACTTGTTATGACAGATGTTGGTGATCAGAATGTCTCCGCTAAAATGCGCGAGGAGGGAATCCTTCTCGGTGGAGAACAGAGTGGACATATTATTTTACCAGGTGAATCCATGGGTGACGGTGTTCTTACTGCTTTGGTTATCTCTAAAATTTATAGCGAAACATTAAGAAGAAGGCAGCATGAAGATCAACTTATCCTGGATTATGAAGCTATGCAAGAAGCCAAAAAACAGGAACAGGGTAAAGAATCGGCTATCCAAAAAACCTCTCAAGAAGTTTCCCTGTCTTCTATCTGTTCTTCCTTACAAAAGCTTCCTCAGGTAATCAAAAATCAAACAGTCAGTCCTTCCCTTAAACAAGCCTTTCGTAGTCATCAGCCATTTGCCGAAGATTTTATCGCTCAGAAAACTACCGAACTCACCCCTCTCGGCTGGAGTCTCAATATTCGTGCCAGTGGTACCGAGGAACTCGTGCGTATTACTATTTGGGGTGATGACCCTGATAAAATCAACCAAAAAGCTTTAGAAATTGCTACCGATTTGCAAGCACTTGAAAGTTCCCTCTAGCTAGTTTAACTCTTAAGCTCACTACTTAATCGTAAAGGAAAAATATGATCAAGATTATTACAGTTACAGAATATAATAAAGCAGTTGCCGACAGGATTCGACAATTACTTATCCAACTTTCACGCAGTGGTAAAGATAAGGGTGAAATTCCGCAAGAATGGTTCGAACAACTCATTTCTTCTCCTTGGCATGATTGTCTTCTTGCAGTTGATCTGGCAGAAGATAGTAATACTAAACAAGATTTATTAATTCTTCCTGAACAGATTCTTGGTATGGCCTCAGTCTCTGTAATTTTTGGTGCCGGCATTGGTAAAAATGCTTATCTTGAAGATTTTGTTGTAGATCAATCAGCCCGTGGTAAAGGTGTCGGACACCTCCTTTTTCAGGCTTATGAAAATTGGGCAAGGGAAAAAGGCTGTAAAAATCTCGAATTCACCTGTGGTCAAGGCCGCGAAGCTGCTCAGCAATTCTATAGAGATCACGGTGCGGCAAAATATGACACCAACTTCTTTCGAAAAAAGCTAGATAACTAATTTATCTTAAAATTTAGAAAGGTATAAATGATTCCAGGGCAAGATAAGCCTCATAATAAATCTTCTTGCTTAAATTTTCTTAATAATGAAGTACTACCATGTTTTTTAAATTGTAATAATAAAAAAATAATTGGTGATCAAACGGACTTTACCTATATTGCCACTAATTTTTGGAAAATCCCTTTTATTTTCAATAAAGAAAAATACATATTGTATGGCTACGATTTTATTGGGGAAGCCGACAGTTCCGTTGAATCACTTAGCTTTTTTATTAAAAGCAATGATATAAGTTTGGCTGATTATAAATTTGAAGTCCTTCCAATTTCTCCCGAAAAAAACAACGATGTAATCAACTATACATACTTCAATAAATATTCTAGAACTTATCAATACCATCCGGTATCCTCGGACGAAATATTTTTAGTTAAAATCAAAAACAGTTTAGATTTGAATTAAACTCGCACTTACTTTCTATTTTCAATTATAATATACCCATGAATATCTATATTTCTGGCATTTCTGGCACCGGCATGGGCCCGCTCGCTCTTATGGCAAAAAATGCTGGTTATCAAGTTTTTGGCTCCGATCAACAACGTGGGGCTATTTCAAATGAGCTTGACCAGGCACAAATTCCCTTCGCTGTTGGCGCGCAAGATGGCCAATATCTTCAAGAAATTCACGAGAAGTATCATCTCGATTGGTTTGTTCATACCTCTGCTCTCCCCGAAGATCATCCCGAGTTGCAGCTCGCCAAATCTCTTGGGCTTAAAATTTCTAAACGTGACGAATTGACTGCTCATCTTGTCGAAACACTTGGCCTTAAGATGATTGCCGTCGCAGGTACTCACGGAAAAACCACTACAACCGCCATGCTAATTTGGGTCGCCAAACAACTCCAACTTCCCGCCGCCTACATTGTGGGCTCCACTTTAAATTTTGCTCCTTCTGGTTCCTATCAAAAAAACGATCAATATTTTATCTACGAAGCCGACGAGTATGATCGTAATTTTCTCCACTATCAGCCTTGGCTCTCCCTTATTACTTTTGTCTCGTATGATCATCCCGATATCTACCTTTCTGAATCTGATTATCATCAGGCCTTTCTTCAATTTGAAAATCAGAGCCAATCTCTCATCTTTGCAAATCCGGCTGCGGCTCCTTCGGATCTTTCACAGCTCTCATCTCAATCCTTTCAGATTTTAAAAACTCCGGATCCTCGCCTCACTCTCGCTGGCTCTGCTCGCCGTGAAGATGCGAATTTAGTTTTTTATGTAATTAAACAAATCTTGGCAGATCAGCCAAACGCTCATAAGATCTCTGATCAGCAAATTATCGACATTCTCAACCAATTTCCAGGCGTTGGTCGTCGTTTTGAGCGTCTTTCTGACGGGCTCTATTCTGATTATGCTCATCACCCAGAAGAAATTCGCGCCACTGTCGAGATCGCCAAGGAAGAGGCTAAGAATCTTGGCAAAAATGGCGTAGTTGTCGTTTATCAGCCCCATCAAAATACCCGCCAACACGAAGTATTTTCTCTTTATCGGGATGTTTTTCTTGGCGTCGATCAGCTTTTTTGGCTGCCAACTTATCTCACGCGCGAAAATCCTGAGCTTAAAATCTATGCGCCCATTGATTTTATTAACACCCTGATTAATTCCGAAATTGCCATCTCTGCCAACCTCGACGATCAACTCAAGGTAAAACTAAAATCCCTCCTTCATGATAATTACCTTGTCATTCTCATGTCTGCCGGTCCCGCTGATCAGTGGTTCCGTGATAACCTAATCTAGGCCTCGTCTCCAGCTTTCCTGTTATGCTATAATTAAAACGTTTATGGGTGGTTTTATTAAGAAGGAACATCAAGAGGAGAAGCGTCGTCTTTCTCAGCTTTTTAAGCAGATTAAAACCTGGCAACTCCTTCTAGCTCTCATTCCTCTGCTTTTTTTAACCGCAACATTTTTACGTTTTGATCACCTTAAAATGTATGACTTAAAAAATAAAGTCTTGCAGGCAGATCAGGGGAAAACCGCTGATGGCAAGGAAATCACATCTCAGGAGGAAATCGATAATAATCTAAAAGCTGCTCTTACTGAATTAAAACAATATACAAACTCGCATGTCGTCATTAATTTTATTGAAAAGAACGGACGTAATGTCCTCACTTTTGGCACGGGGCCATTTTATCTAGAAAACCAGTATAACCGTAAGGCCACTACTGCCCTCGCTGAAGCTGAGACTAAATTAAAGCAAGCCGGTGATAATAATCCAAATGGTAACGTCTTCGCCAAGGCAATGGAGGTTTGTAAGCCTCAGGCTATTGCCCACGGCTGGGCCTGGAATAGTCCTGGCTATCTCAATTGTATGACTGGAGTTATCAATAGCTATCCATCAACCGATCAGCTCACAACCTCTCTCGCAGCAAACATTCCGTCAACCTCTCTTTATCGCTATGACTTTTCTTCCCCTGTTTGGGCTCCCGATCTTGCTGGTTTTTCAGTTCTTCTCTGTCTTCTTCTTTTTATCTTTATCTTGCTTCGCTTCATCGGTTTTCTAATTCTCCGTATCGCCATTATTTTTATCAAATAAAACATTAAAATTTTCACCTCTATAAAATCCCTGAAAACCCCTTGACAGATTACCCCCCCTACCATAAGATAAGACTATATCAATTAAAGGAGGAAAAATGGCCTACAGTCACACTAACAGTAAAGGCATCACCTATTATCTACATAAATCTGAGGTTACCCTCCGTGGTGGCAAGCCTCAGACTATTTATTTCTTCACTAAAACTGAGAACAATCCAAAGGGTACCCCAGTTGATCTTCCTGAAGATCGCGTTGTTAACGAAAACCCACGCAACGGTTTCCTTACTCTTTCTAAGAAGAAATAGTTTCTAGATCAAGAGGTTAGCTAATTTAGTAATAAAAACACTAAAAACTTATAATAAATAAATTAAAATACCAGGTTCATCCCTGGTATTTTTTAAAATAATTTTCCATAAAAAATGGACTGGCAAAAGCCAGCCCTGAAAAGAATAGTCAATGACTTTGTCTAGTTTATCACCCCCCCATTTTTAAAAAGTGAACTCTTATTATAATTTAGACAACATGTCTAAGAGTTCATATAATGTTTGTGAGCTGGACCAGGCCCAGCCGTCCCACTCTTCGCCAGAGTTAAGCGGTGTACCATTGTGTGCCAGCCATACTGGATGACAGCTGTCCAGGAAGCCATTATTGTAACGGTACTGGATTTTTAAAGTCCAGTTGTTGCGCGAGAACTCCTGTTGCACGACATCATAGTCTCCACCAGTTGCCTTCCAAGTCTTGGTTACTACCGTAAACCCAGAATTCTTGGCAGAGCTTTCCAAGGCATCCGCAAGTTGCATTTTATAACCGCTATACTGTTTGCGGTTATCCTCCCTCGCGTGAGCGTCGGTCACTCGCTTAGTTTCAGTCATGACAGTCTTCTCTGCTTCGCCAGCAGGTTGGACTTGGTTACTAGTGTTTCCACTAGCTTTATTGCTGGATCCACCATTGCAAGTGCAAGTACAATTGCAATTACATTGGCACTGGCAGTTACTAGTATATGCTGCTTTTGCCGAACTAGTCGGCATTGAAAAGAAAATTACTAAAGCTACCGCAACAATAGCTTTAAATATATTACTTAACATAGTCATTTATATCCTCCTTTTAAAAAACTATGTTATGGCCCCCACACTATCATGGGCTCTTTAAGCCAACTTTACATCAATCTTATTATAACATTTTTTAATGAAATGTAAAATATTAACCTAGCTTTTAGCGGAGCCAAATAAAAATTCCAACCACTGCTCAAAATTTGACAGCTTTCTGGCTTCTATTCTTTCATCAAGGGTTAGTTTTGGGTGTTTATTTTTGGCAATTTCGCTATTATTTGGTAAGTCAATCATTACCTCACCCGGCAACTGTTTTCCCAGTAATTTGCGCGCCTCTAATTCCTGATATTCCTCAGATGCATAATACTGATTTTCTAATTTTGTCTTATTTACATCAAGCTGTAACAATTCCATCTCGGTTTGTTTGGCATTCATTTGTTGCTGTAATTCCCAGTTTTTAGCAATTGAACCAACCGAGGCAATTAAGAGTACAGAAAAAAGTAAGGGAATAGAGAGTAGTAGAATGTTATTAAAATTTAAAATCTCAGTTTTTATCCAAAAACGTATATGATTAAAACGTATCCTGAATTGTTCTTTTTTTGAGCGCACACCCATATATCTTATTATATCAGTTTGTGATAAAATTAATAACAACCTGGGGGCGTAGCTCAGGGGTTAGAGCAGGCGGCTCATAACCGCTTGGTCGTTGGTTCGAGCCCAACCGCCCCCACCAATTTTAAAACGACTTCAGGTCGTTTTTTGTTTAGTATAAACTGTTTAAGATTATAAAGTGTTACAATGTATTTTATAAGCGAGAAAAATATAGTGCAAAATTTAGAATCTAAAAACTCTATTAATCAAGATCAAAATTCACCTAACGAATGGGATGATGTTGTAAAAAAGGCGAAGGAGATTTGGCAACGGCAAACAGAAAAAGCTCCAGATTATGCCACAGATTTCTATCGGGCAGCCCTTAGTGTCTCAAGAGATTTTGACCAACGCAGGCAAAATCTTGAATCTAGTGGTAGTAAAATGTCTCAGCAGGAGTTTGAAAAATGGGAAGACGCTCTGTCTGATGAACTTGAATTTGCAAACGATGAATTAGAAAAGACCGACAATTCCCTAGAGACCTTCGCCGAATCTGCACGAGCCATGATTGTTACTACTGATGAGCATAAAACCTATAAGACAATTGAAGCACAGGCAGGGAATTATTACCATGATAGAATGATTGCACTGAAAAACGCCATTGAATCTTCAGGTGATCAGAGTTCAAAAGCCGACCTAGAATACACCAAGGGCTTTTATTTTGCCGTTATGGATCATCTTGATTATCGTTATGAAGAACGAGAGAAGATTATTTCTATGGGGGTAGATAAATTTGATAAAGAACGCACCATGGCTCATAATAATGTTATTAAGCATCTCAACGGACTCAATGATCTGGCGAGAAAATATCATGTTAGGCCGTTTACTGTTCGTAATTTCTGTCCAAGTGATGCCCGCCCGAAAGGGAAACAAACTCCTGCTATTGCAGACTTAATGACCTATGATCGTTATTCGGTTCAAAGTTACTATGTTATTGCTTTTTCGTCTGAAGAGAGGAAGAGGCAGGCTATCCAGGAGCGTAATAATCGATACGGTGGCTATTAAACTTTGACAATTACAAATAAATATGCCATAATATAATATCTAGACATTTAGGGGGAGGTGATTTTATGTCTAAAGTACTTAAAAGCGGAACTCAAATCATTGAGAAAATGTCTCGCGAGTTTTTTTATTTGCATTTTATTCGAGGGGTATGTAAAACTCGACCCTTTGCGTCGCTGGCCTCGTTTAAGGCAAAGAACCTTTCGGAGATGGAAAGAACAGAGGTGCGTGCCATTCTAGCTAATAATGGTATACCCTTTGAATTGACTGGCTCAGAACAGGCTCTCGATGAGGTTGCTGCTGCTGTATCAGCGCGAGCTGTTGCTCTTAAATAATTTTTACCCCCGCTTGTCGGGGGTTTGTCTTTTCTTGTATTTTCCTTTCACGCAGACTATAATCATAAGTACTATGGATAATTCCAATAATGAACAAGTTTTTCACAGTAGTGATATCGCAAACCAGACACTAGCTGGCTCTGCAGCTGATCCTTTTACGCTAACTGATAAAGAGAAAAAACGTCAAGAAAAACAAGCAGAACTAAACAATAAGCGTAAGCAAAGAGCTGAGACTAGAGCGGCCAAAAAAGCTGAACGCAGAGCTAAGCTTGCTGAACTTCGTCAACACCTTGACCATTGGCGAAAAAGCAACCCCCTTGCTTTTATTTTATCTTCCGTTGGTGCCTCAATTCTCATTCTCGCCATCATCGTTAGTTCCAGCTGGTTCATTGTTTCGCAAATCACTCGCGAGAAAGCCCCAACCCGTACTACTAATAATAATATTGACCCAACTGACTATATCTCCGTAAATTGTAAATGCGCCAAAGGCTCTCAAGAATACAACGATCTCAAAGAAGATTATGAAATGGCTGCGGAGCGCGAAAAGGAAATTATTAGCAATTTTGATTATAAAACCGCTACTCCATTTAAAACTATTGAGTTTATTAATGCCGTTATTGGTTCGGGCTATCTAGAAGACGCTTATGATTCTGCTGGCAATTTAAATACCGTCAAAGCTTTTGATAACTATAATCAGCGAATTCAATCAGCCAATATTACTAATGATGATCAAAAAACTCTCCTTGAGCTATATTCTTCTAGTATCTATAACAAAGCCAAACAATACAACCAAACTTTAGAAAAACTCTTTAATTACATTCCTGAAAATATGCCTGACGGCACCAAATATATCTACTACAGTATTTCTTATGATGCTTATAAGGGGCTTGGTTATACTGAAAAGGCTGATTCTATAGCTAAGCTCCTCGAATCTATTCCTTATGGCTCCGGCTCTTTTTAGTCTCTCCCTATCCAACTTTTAATTTTAATTTTGCCGTAGTCTCCTTTTTAAGTTTATGGTAAAACCTAAAATGCTCATGTATAATAAAACTATGCAAAAGACGCGTCATCGTTTTGGCTTCACGATCATTGAAGTCATGCTGGTTTTAACTATCTCCACTGCTCTCGCAATGGCTATCCTCAGTACCATCACCGCTAATATCCATCGACAGCGTTTTTTAGACTCCTACACTGATCTCGCAAACTATCTTCGCAGTGCTTATTCGGCCACCATTAACGTGCAAAATCCCAGGTTATTTACGGAAGAAAGCGGTTTCTCTTGCACCTTAAATTCACTCTGGGATGAAAACGGACGCCTCACCACAAATACTGATACCGATAATTACCCAGGTCGCAGTCGCTGCGCAATTTATGGTAAACTCATTACCTTTGGTGAAAAAGACCCTGACACTAGCACTCCAAATACAAAAGTTCACATGTATGACATTATCGGACGTGTTTACACTGGACAAATGAATATTGAGAACTCTACTGGTGATAATGCTATTAATTCATTAAAAGCCGTTGCTGCCAATGTTGTTACTTTAAGAAGCACTCCAGGCTCCTGTCGAGTGCACTTTGCGGGTCAAGAGTCCTCATATACTCCACAATGGCAGGCTAGAATTGAACAAACCGCTAACCATGAATTATTACGTGGTGCCATTATGATTGTCAGGTCTCCAGTTTCCGGCACTGTTCACACCTATGTATATGATCAGCCAGGTCAAACTTTCGATGTTGGCGAATTACTTGAAAATCTCAATCGCAATGCCCCCAGCCAATCCTGCGAGACTGCTAGTCTCGATCAGTATCGTCCCTATGCTAGTAGTGCCCTGCTTTATGGTGCACTCGGCGAAGTTGTTTCTGGTGTGTCTAATATCTTGCAATACGAACTTAAAGATTCCAGAATGCAAAACAAGCAAGATTTTACTCTTTGTGTCTCCTCTGATGATATTCCTCTCGCTCCCAAGAGACGTCGACCCATTCGCATTAAAGCGGATGGTAACAATTCCTCTGCAGTTCAGTTAGTTGATATTGATAGTAATGATAATCCCTGCCAATAATGGCGTATAATGGTAATGTATATGTTAAACTTTTTTAAAAATTTAAAGGTTTCACGGACAGGGAATTGCTCTCCCAGTGATTCATCTAATTCTTCTTCTCGACGTGGCGACACCATCATTGAAATTATTTTCTGCTTTACTATTTTTTCGATCATTACCATTGTTTCGATCGGCCTCATGAACCGAAACCTCTCACTCATTCAAGGCACCCTTGAGATTTCCATGGCCAGAAATGAAATTGAAGCCCAGGCTGAGGCAATCCGCTTTATTCACAACTCTTATCTTTCAGAGCGTGAGCTAGTTCGCGACCAAAATATTGACCCTACGAAGTGGCAGGAATATCGTGATCTCTGGCAACGGCTTGCTAGTGTACAGAATGGTTTAAATAATAACCCTATTAAAATCTCTAAATATAGCGAACAAAGCTGCAGGCAGTATTACGATGCGGCCAACGTTGCTGGTGAAGTTCATAATATTTTTACTGATAAAGCCTTTATCGTTAATACCAGAAAGTTGGATCCCAAAAATCCTGATAGTACAATTGTCTCAGCAAGGGAACATCAATCGCTCTTTCAGGAGGCTTCCTTATATCCACGTTTAGTCTTCTCGAATTCTTCACAGGTTGGAGTGTCAAATGGTAAAGACAGCTCCGCTAACCTCAATGAGTCAAATTCTGGTAGCAACCTATATCTTACTCCCGCCTTTGTTACTCCTTATCGCATAGAAGGTCTTTGGGTTATTGGTACTCGTGACATTACGAATATTAATAACCCAGAGGCTATAGACGACTCTGGTCTTGATCAGCAAGCTCCGGAATTCTATGATTTTCACATTCGTACTTGTTGGTATGGTCCAAACCGTAATATTCCATCAATTATTAGCACAATTATCCGACTTTATAATCCGGAGTTTATTAAAAAAGATTAGTATGCGAAAAATCATTCAAAAAACCACCAAAAATCACTCGAAAAAAGGCTTCACGATTATGGAGCTCTCTCTTGGTCTCGCTTTCATCTCTGCTCTTCTAGTCATGGTCTCTATTATTTCTATTCATATCTCCACTACTTATCACAAGGGTCTAGTG
Source organism: Candidatus Saccharimonadota bacterium (assembly GCA_905372495.1). Classification (GTDB taxonomy): domain Bacteria; phylum Patescibacteriota; class Saccharimonadia; order Saccharimonadales; family Saccharimonadaceae; genus Nanosyncoccus. Next base: position 17,433 of record CAJPPG010000009.1, read on the forward strand.
ATTCGTGCGGTTAATTCCACTGGTCGTCTCCTAGTGGATGACTTTTTACGCACTATTGCCGCTGCTCCTGCAAGAGCACTTGCGGATATCTGTCGTGCCGAGTATGCCGCAGATAAAGTGGAAATGCAAAAATGTCTAAGCGATAATGCGCGCATGTATGTCTATCAGCAAAATTATGGAACAGTTAGACTGCGCTCAAATGGCTCTCTTTTGCAAAACGTCCCAACCCACGGCGTATTCTGTACTGGCCGTCATAGCTATTTATGGAATACTGGCTATGTTTTGAATAGTGAAGATTATGAGCTCGTATCCGGAGCTGCTGCCACTTTTAATGATGGACAGAGCACCGAAAAGAAGGATTTTAAATTACTCAAAATTGAAGACAGTAACCGTGAGCTTTGTTATCAGCACTCATTAATGCGTACCACCTCAGCAGCTCAATATGATTTTGACCACACAAGAAATAATTTTCACCTGAAAGGCGCTATCTCTACCGAGCTTCTCGAGCAATCCGACGATCGTCTTGTGCTCTATGATTTTGTAATCTTCCCAGTTACTCAACACTCCGTTACTCTACATTCCTTCTATTCTGGTACCTTTATTTTAGCTACCGAACGAGGCAGTATTGATATTACTGGTGTTGGCGAATTCTGTAAGGCTCCTCCAACTGACGGTTTTTCAACCGACTTTACCTACTGTGCAATCAATAAATTTAACTTTGCGGCGAGATCTACTGGCCAAAATAGAAAGGGAGAATAATGAAACTGTTTTTCAAAAAACATCGAGCTCAGGGAGTAAGCACCAAAAAAGGTGCAACCTCCATGATTGTTACTGTTTTTACTATCATTCTCTTCAGTATTATTACACTTGCCTTCACTAGGTTGATTCTTTCCGAAGTCAACCAAACTACTAACTCTAATCTCTCTAAGTCTGCTTATGATTCTGCTCTTGCTGGTGTAGAAGATGCCAAAGTTGCCCTACTTAAATATCACGATTGTTTAAATAAGGGCTATACTATAAATTCCGGAAACCCTTGCGGTAAAATTATTGCCGCCATGCAAGATGGTGTTCGCCGACAAGATTGTAGTACTGTCTCTAATGTGCTTGGTCGTACCATTGATGAACAACACGGCGTCACTATTCAAGAGGTTAAAGATTCAAGCCAGGATGGCGGTTCTGCTGCTTCAAAATTGCAAGCCTACACTTGCGTCACTATTCAAGAAGATCTCGCAGACTATCGTTCCACTCTCAGTTCAGACACTCGCACCCGTATCGTTCCACTTCGCACCGATCAAATCCAAAATCTCAAATACATCAATATTAAATGGTTCTCAGATACTAATTACACCTCGCAGCAACGTAGTGGTAGTGCGATTAGTTGGGACCAAAATGATGGTCTTCTACCTAGTGGTCAACACTCAATGTCACCTCCCCTAATTTCTGCCGCCTTCTTCCAATCTGACCGTAATTTTAATCTCGGTGAGTTTAATATTGCTAGCAGTGAAAATAGCACCAACCGCGCCATGCTCTTCTTGAAGCCTACCAATGATGGTAAGGGTCGTAATGACTTCTCTGCCACCGAAGTTTCTGAGACCTTTGATAAGAATGGTAATCACTTATTTACTGTAAACTGTCAAGAAGGAAGCTTCTTCTGCTCCGCCACCTTTGAAGTTCCCAACACTTATCGAGGCAGTACTGACCGTAATCCTGCTACTACTTTTCTCCTTCTTACTCTCCCGTATGGTGCTCCTGAAACCGATTTCTCTGTTTCTCTCTATGATGCTAAAAAGCAGTCAATTAATTTTACTGGCGTTCAAGCCCGTGTTGACTCTACCGGTCGCGCCAATGATCTATATCGACGAGTCGAAAGCCGAGTTGAGCTTGTTGACACCTATTTCCCATACCCAGAGTTTGCCATCCAGCTTAATGATGATAAGAACAGTAAGACTAAAAAATCTTTCTACACTACCATCGACTGTTGGACTGCCGTCGATGGCACCATGGATCAGTGTGATAATTATAATGAAAGCGGAAGCTATAGTCGCTTCTAGAAAAAATAAAGTAGCAGTCTCATATCTGCTACTTTTTTATGTGAAGTATCAAAAAAAAGAGCATCCCTGCTCTCCTATAATCTTTAATTTGGTGGCGGGGGTTGGATTTGAACCAACGACCTTTTGGTTATGAGCCAAACGAGCTACCAGGCTGCTCTACCCCGCGATAGAACAACCTAATTATATTAACGTTCAATTAAGTTGTCAACCCCAGACTTCAAAATTTAATTACAATAGTTTCCTCGCAGTCACTCTAACCGCTTCAGGTAGGCCCATTCCCACATGTGGTGCAGCTGCCACATCGACCACTGTTAATCCGTTTCGCATCGCTAAACTTATCTCTTGTATTAGTGCTTCTGCATTTGGTGCTACAATCGTTGCTCCTAGAATTTTCTTTTCACGATTGCAAATTATTTTTACAAATCCATCCTCTGCGCTCGGGCTCCAAGTTGCTTCTTTCTGTGTCAGCCCAGATATGGCGCTTGTATATTTTAGTCCCATCGCCGCACATTGCTCCTCAGTCATCCCCACGTTTGCGACTTTCGGATATGTGTTAGTCATTCGTACGAACCCATTATTCTCAACAACAGTTTTTAATCGGCCATTAAACGCCACCGAAGCTGCAATTGCTCCTTCGTAAGTGTCTTTCTCGTAAGAACTAAATGGGGAATCGCTAATCTTCTTGTTTCCCTTAATTGTAGCCACGCCACCTGCTGCAAAAATATTTCTGTTAGAGGTTTGCATTTGATTAGAAACTAGAATTCCTTCAGGAGTATATTTTACATTAGCGTTTTCAAGTCCTAAATCCAACTCTGGTTTTTGCCCAGCAGCCAGTATCACACATTCTACTCGCACGGATTTCTTCTGCCCTCCTCGAAGTAGCGAAGCCTTGATTACTTTAGTCTTCCTACCAGTCGCTAAGGTTTGAATTCCATCATTTTCAACACTTACCACCTTAGTTTCTGTCAAAATTTTAATACTTTTCTTCTGATTGAATTTTGCTTCAATAATTTTCGACGCTTCAAGATCTTCCTTTGGCAAGATTCGATCATTCATCTCTACTAAAATTACTGAGCTCCCAAGATTTGCTAAAAACTCACTCGCCTCTACTCCGCTTTGTCCAGCTCCAATCACAAGTGCTACTTTTGGAATACGTGGTAGTCCCAAATATAACTCCGCAGGTGTCGCAAAACCGGTTTCTTCAAGTCCCGCGATCTCTCCGGTATCTAATACTGTGCCACTTGCGATTAAGAATTTCTTTGCTGTGATAGTTCTCTCAATAGTCGCTACTTCAATTGGGGAGATAAATCTCGCATTACTTTTAATAATATCAATCTTTGACTCAATTAGCTCCCTCTGTTTGGCCTCAATAAAGATTTCCGTCTTATTCTGTATTTCACTATACATCGAAGGCAGATTTATCTTCAGCTGATCGGAATTTAGTCCAACACTTGCTCCCTCTCGAGCTTGACATAGTAGTTGTGAAATTCTACCGGCCATTAATTGTGAAAAAGCACAAAGGGTATTACCGCCGCCAATCAAAACTTCTTCAATGATTGCCACTTTCTTTTTTGCTGTTGACGCCATCATTGCACCCGCAATACCGGCCGCACCTCCGCCAATTACCACTAAATCGTAATCAAATTTTCTCATATAATTTTATTCCTTTCCCCTAAAATAAATGCCAAGTCCTTATTGTATTTTTTTACCTCTGTTATAATTTTGCGATCAAGATCAGATTGCGTAATTGTCGTCTTATCCGCCACCCACTGGCTTACTTTTTTTGTCACTTCCTTTGCAATTAACTCTGCAGCCCCTTGTTCTAGATTTAATGCCTTAGCCTCTTTCTTTAAATCTGATATCAACTGCTTCTCTGAAAATTCCAACTCTCGTATCTGATTCTTTTTTATTATCCTCATTTTTTCTCTCATTCTCGTTATCATTTATTTTTGAATAATTCTGAATGCTAATAAGAAGACTGCTAAGGTGACGAATAATGTTCCAGATAGAGCCTTTAAAAAGTTTTTGTTCTTAAGGCGCCATTTTTGAATTTCCACCACGGTTTTTCCGTGTCTCACGGACAACCTTAAAATCACTAATGGTAGTAAAGCGATTATTGTGTATAAGAGAAACATTGTTATCTGTAATGGCATGGAGAGTTTTAATAAGCTATCAGCGGCAATTAACATTAGCACGATAAAAAATGGTGTTTCAGCGAAGCTTGCAAGTAAACCCAGTGCAAAAGCCTCGATATTACTATCTGTCTGTTTTGCTCGTTTCACAATATATTTCGCGATTGGTTTTGGTAGCCATAGTTCAGTTGATCTCCCTGTCCGGTAATAAAATAACCAGATGCAAAGCGTTAAAGCTACAAGCACTACAGCTAATACTACCAGGCAAATCGTCGATAAACTTGCTCCGAAAAATAAAAAAATAAAATAAGCTGTTGCCGCCAGGCTAGTTAATACTAGGAAGAATACTCCAAAGATATAGTTAGAGACCAAAAATTTTGTTCTTTTTTTAATATGCTTACCTAAACTTTCATGATAGAGCAAAAGTAGTGACCCAAGATTCATCTGCAAAGTGGCATGCGCTAAAGCAGCTAAAACAACCACGCTGATTGCCGAGAATATTGTAAGACCTTCCATATCTAAATTATAGCATATCTTGCTTATGCTAGATTATATCTTGCTTGTGCTAAATGTAAAAAATATTTTTCTCTATCTATTAAACTTATAAAAATTACGCTAATGCTTGCTAAAAGAAATCCTAAGACATACATTCAGCTCAATAGAAATTAAATGAGGTAATACTATGCAAAAAACACCGCAAACATTACACCAAGTAGCAGACTTAGAAGGGAAGAGGCGGCAGTCATCCCGCCGTAATTATTCACATAATTCTCGTCACTGTCGGCTCTCTATTTCCGAAGATGTAAGGTCACGCATCAGAGTTCCATATAAACGTGAACGCAAATTCAGGTATTTAATTTATCTAGCTATTTTATTTTTGAATTTCTGTTCTTTACTTGTCTTGCCTGTATCAACTTTTGCTACTAATAAGCCCTCAGATGCAAAAGGTAAAAATATTGTAGAAGAAGAAAAAACCTGTCCTAGTGGTCAATATTTAAACCCCGAGACCAAACGCTGTAAAAAATTTCCCCCGCAAAAGATGAAAACCTGTCCCGAAGGTTATTTTCTTAACGTAAAAACCAACCGTTGCAACAAGAATCAAGTTCCCAAGAACCCAACACATAATAAGTCACACCCGAAGGAGTCGGGTAGTCAATCGTTCAACCCATCTGATTCAAAAGATCAGAATCCTCAAGCTAAGAAGCCAGTTAAAGACTGTCAGCCTGGTTATTTCTTAAATAAAGTTACTGGCCGTTGTCATAAAATAGCCGCACCAACCACCCCCAAAACCTGTCCTGTCGGCAAGACTCTTAACCCTGCCACCAACCGCTGTAAAGGTGAAGAAAAAACTCATGAAACTAAACCATGTAAGGAAGGATACGAACGAAACGAACAGACTCACCGTTGTCGCAAAGTCCAACAAAATACGGGCGCCTCAAACCCAGTAGAAGTTCCAAAATTAGGGGATAAGAAAAAGGAGGAGAAAAAAGATTTTAATGGCACGACAGCGGTTGCCGGCTCTGCGGCAGTTGGTCTTGGTATTGCCATCTTCCAGTTTAAAAATGAAATCTTTGTTATCATCCGTAAAATCTTCCTTCATAAATAGTCCTACTTAGTCTCAATCAATACTTAAATAGCGCTAAGTTATAACTCACAAAATCTATAAAAATTGGTTACCCCTGTAAAAATCCATAAAAAACTCAAATTAGCAGTCTTGACATGAGAGTGCTAATGGACTATACTGATATTAATTAGCAATAAACATGAAGACTGCTAAATAATACAAAAGGAGTAATAAATGAGTAAAATTATTGGAATTGACCTTGGTACGACGAACTCTGCTTTCGCGTACATGGTCGCAGGTAAACCAGAAGTTATTACAAATGCAGAAGGTGATCGCACCACCCCATCAGTTGTTGCTGTTACTAAAAAGGGCGAACGACTTGTTGGTAAAGTTGCTCAGCGTCAACGCGTCACTAATCCAAAAAATACCATCTATGGTATCAAGCGTCTAATTGGGCGTAAATTTGAAGATAAAGAGGTCCAAAGAGATCTTGATATTATGCCTTACAAGATCGTTAAAAAAGGCGATGGCGTAGCTGTTGAGATGGATGGCAAATCCTATACCCCAGAAGAAGTTTCTGCCATGATTCTCTCCAAAATTAAAGCAGATGCCGAAGCTTTCCTAGGTGAGAAGGTTACCGAAGCTATCATTACCGTCCCAGCTTACTTCGACGATTCTCAGCGTCAAGCCACTAAAGACGCCGGTAAGATTGCTGGTCTTGAGGTCAAACGTATTATTAATGAACCTACAGCCGCAGCCCTCGCCTACGGTCTTGAAAAGAAGAATGAAGAAAAAATCGTAGTTTTCGACCTTGGTGGTGGTACTTTCGATGTTTCGATTCTTGAGCTTGGTGATGGTGTATTTGAGGTTAAGTCTACTAACGGTGATACTCACTTAGGTGGTGAAGACTTCGATAACGTTATTGTTAACTTCCTCTGTGATCAATTCAAAGACGAATCTGGTATTGATATCAGAAATGATGCCGCAGCGATGCAGCGCGTTAAAGATGAAGCTGAAAAAGCCAAGAAGGAACTCTCTTCAGCAAAAGAAACTGAAATCAACCTTCCATTCCTTTCCGCTGACTCTGATGGCCCAAAACACTTTGAGTATACTTTAACTCGCTCCAAGATGGAAGAGCTCGTTGCTCCACTTCTTGATCGTCTTGCAGGTCCAGTTGAGAAGGCTCTTAAGGATGCTAACCTCAAGACTTCCGATATTAATGAGGTTGTCATGGTTGGTGGTATGACCCGTATGCCAGCAGTTGTTGAAAAAGTAAAAGCTCTCTTTGGTAAGGAACCAATGCAGGGTGTGAACCCAGATGAAGTTGTCGCAGTTGGTGCCGCCATTCAAGGTGGTGTTCTTCAAGGCGACGTTAAGGATGTGCTTCTTCTCGATGTAACTCCACTTTCTCTTGGTATTGAAACCATGGGTGGTGTCTCAACGAAGCTTATCGAGCGCAATACTACTATCCCAACTTCAAAGTCTGAGACTTTCTCTACTGCAGCCGACAATCAACCTCAGGTTGAAATCCATGTTTTACAAGGTGAGCGCGAAATGGCTGCTGATAATAAATCTCTTGGTCGCTTCATTCTTGATGGTATCGCTCCAGCTCCACGTGGTGTCCCACAGATTGAAGTAACCTTCAACATCGATGCTAACGGTATTCTCAATGTTACGGCTCGTGACAAGGGAACTGGTAAAGAACAAAGTATTACTATCCAGAACTCCGGTAATATGTCTAAGGAAGATATTGAGAAAGCTCAGAAGGATGCTGAACTTCATGCTGATGAAGATAAAAAGAAGCGTGAAGCTATTGATGCCAGAAATAAACTAGAACAGGCCATTTATCAAAACGAAAAAATGCCAGATGAGTTTAAAGATAAAATTTCTGATGAAGATAAGGAAACTATTAAAAAGGCTATTGAAGAAGCTAAGGAAGTTCTCAAAGACACTGCGGCCGACGCTGCTAAATATGAAGAGGCCGTAAAGGAGCTTTCGAACAAAGTTATGCCAATCGGTGCTAAGCTTTATCAGTCTGCTTCAGCTGATAACTCTTCGAAAGATGCTGGGTCGACTGATAATAAATCAGACAGTGAGCCAGTCGAAGGCGAAGTTGTTGATAAATAATATCACCAATCGCTCTAAATACATTATTCATCCAGTGAATATTTCAAAAATACTCCGCAAGGAGTATTTTTGAAATATCATGAACATTATCCAACAAAACTATACTTATTACCTCTGATATGATATATTTAATTGGATAAAAAGGGATATATTTTCATGAAATCTATAGTCAAAAAGTTTTTCAATTTTTCATCATCTCAAAAAATAAACT
>CAJPPG010000010.1 GCA_905372495.1 Candidatus Saccharimonadota bacterium
GTCAAAACCCATAGGGTTATTCAGAGACACTTTTCTTTGCTATAATTACAACATGAATGATCTCGAAAAACGTCTCACCACTCTGCAAATCGACCTAGATAACACCTGGCAAAAACTCCAGATTGATCAAAAAATTGAAAATCTTAAAAATCTTGAACTCCAAATTTCTGAACCAGAAATTTGGCAAAATCCTGAACATGCCAAAAAGGTAAATACCAATTTTAGTCGTCTCAAATCAGAAGTTGAGCCCTGGCAGGTTCTCAAAGTTCAAGCTTCCGACCTGTATGATATTATTGCCCTCAAAGAAGCAGACTTATTAGAAGAAATCGATGACCAACTTTCTTCCATGGAACAAACTTTATTAGAACTCAAAAAGGCGCTTCGTTTTACGAACCCTTTAGATGAGAAAAATGCCATTCTGCGCATTACTGCCGGTGTTGGTGGAACTGAAGCAATGGACTGGGCATCCATGCTCGAACGTATGTATCTACGTTATTTCGAAAAAAATCATTTCAATGTCGAACTTATTGAACGTACTACTGGCGAGGAAGCAGGTATCAAAACCGCCGTTTATGAAATTTATGGTAATCACCCCTATGGTAATCTAAAATCCGAACATGGTGTACATCGTCTAGTTAGACTTTCACCATTTAACGCTGACAATCTTCGCCAGACGTCCTTTTCTCTCGTCGAAATTTTACCCATTCTTGAAAGCGACGAAGACTATAAAATAGATGAAAAAGATCTTCGTATTGACACTTATCATGCTGGCGGCCACGGTGGCCAATCCGTTAACACCACCAACTCGGCCATCCGTATCACTCACCTCCCGACCAATACTGTTGTGGCCATTCAGAATGAAAGATCCCAGCTACAAAATCGCGAAAAGGCCATGGAAATTCTACGTGGCAAATTAATCATGATGCAGCAAGAACAACAAGCCGAATCCATTAATCAATTACGCGCCGGTGAATCCGCTAAATGGGGACAACAAATTCGAAACTACGTCTTACAACCATATAAATTAGTCAAAGACACTCGCACAAAATATGAAGAAACTGACGCCGACGCCGTTCTTAATGGTAAGATTGAAGGGTTTCTTGACGCATATCTTGAGTCACAAATCGGAAACTAAGTTATTAAAACTTTTCCATAGATTTGTCAAAAATCACTTTAGTTCATATTGTGTTTATGCTAAAATATATGCATGATATTGTTCGACCATGTCACCAAACATTATCACGGCGATAGCCGGGCTGCCCTTGATAACATCTCTATGCATATTGCTGCTAACGAGTTTGTCTTTCTGGTGGGTAAATCTGGTGCTGGTAAGTCCACTCTTCTAAAAATGATTACTAAAGAAGAGACCCCTGATTCAGGTAAAATTGTCATTGGTGGTATTGATCTTGACTACGTTAAAAAGAAACACATCCCCAATTATCGTCGTCGCATTGGCGTAGTATTTCAAGACTACAAATTACTCCCTACCCGTACAGTCTATGAAAACGTTGCCTTTGCACTCGAAATTGCTGGTATGAGCAATCATGAAATTGAAAGTACTGTACCAAAAGTTCTTGATCTAGTCGGACTCTCTGAAAAGGCCTACCGTTTTCCGGACAATCTTTCCGGTGGCGAAAGACAACGTGTTTCCATTGCTCGCTCCGTCGCCAGGCAGCCAAAGATTCTTATTGCCGACGAGCCAACGGGCAACCTAGATGTTTTAACCTCCAAAGAAATTATTGATTTATTACAAAAGATTAACGATTATGGTACCACGGTTTTAGTCACCACTCACGACGCAAGCATTGTTAATTTGCTTAAGAAACGTGTTATCACCATGAAAGACGGTAAAATTGTCTCCGACCAAAAAGACCATGGCATCTATCGTCTTGACGCCAATAATGATGGTATTTCAAGTCTGCCTCATCCTGGCTATATGCGCGCCACCTCCTACCTCTCCCCAGAAGAGAATTATCAACGTCAGAACAATCACACTTCAATCAACAAAACCTCTTCGATTACCATTCATACAACTGAAAATTTAGACATTAATGAAAATAAAATACCAAAGCGTCGTCGTCTAATTCAATAGGAGCATCATGTCAAAAAAATCCAAAGAAACAACCATTGACCGCCTAAAAACCATGTCTAAAAATAGTCGTGGTAATTTCCTACGTAACAGCTTACGTATTCTTAAATATGGTGTTATCGGTTATGGACGCAATATCTGGCTCTCAATCACTTCGACTTTTGTCATGACTCTTACTCTCATTCTTCTTTTCGTTACCGTCATTGCCAGCATAATTCTCTCTGCCACCGCTGATCGTATGCGCGACAAAATTGACATCACCATCTTCTTTAAGCCAGGCACTGAAGTTGCTGTGCTCCAAGAAATGGCAGATATTATCAAAAAAGATGCCAACGTTAAAACCACCGAATATTCTACTTCCGAACAGGAATACAATAAGGTCATAGAAGACGCTAAAAAAACTGGTGATGCCGCCCTACTTGCAACCCTAAATGACGAAGACATGAAAGAGGCAATGCTTAAATCCATGCAATCTACATTACGCATTAAGGTCTATAATGCCGATCATCTTGATAATATCAAAGAAATCGTCAACACCAACCCCACCTTCAAAGAAAATCTCGATAGCAAAAGAGAACCAACTTACAACACAAATAATACTGCCATCGAAACTATTGCTTCTTGGGCAAATATTGCAAAAACCGGTGGCTTTGCACTCTCTGGTATCTTCCTCGTTATTTCAATTCTTGTTATTTTTAACACCATCCGTATGGCCATTTACTCTCGAAGTGAAGAAATTTATATGGAAAAATTAGTTGGCGCCGACAATCACTTCGTACGAGGTCCGTTCTTAGTCGAGGCAATGATTTCTGGCATCCTAGCCGGCATCTTTGCCACCGTTCTCGGTTTTCTCACCTTTGGTTTTGCCGCACCAAAACTCGCCTCATACGATATTAACATTAGCGAGATCAGCAGAATCATTTATTCACCTAGCTATTTTCTAGTAGCTCTCACCCTCATTCTCCTTGGCATTATCATCGCCTTTACATCTTCCAGACTAGCTGTTTCTAAATATCTTAAAAGAGTTTAATATTATTTTCCTTTTGACATCGAATAATTCTTATGTTAAAATTTTTATGAAAAATATAACGTCCTGAAAGGAGGTTACATGACAAAAATCAAAACAACCACTAGTAAGAAAAAGAAGAACAAAAACCCAAAATATAAGAACTTCTTTATTTTTACAGTTATTTTTGTCACTCTCGTCACATCTCTACCCAACCTATTTTCTAACGACAAATCAGCTTCCGCCATCGAGAACGAAGCCTATTGTACGTCAAGCGCCTGTCGTGCAGCTAAAAAAGCCGAAAATGAAGCTGTCGCTAAAGCCAATGAGGCCTCCAAAGCAGCTACCACTCTTGAAGGCGAAGTGGAACGCTTACAGCAAGAAATCAGCATGTATGAAGCTCGAATCAAAACCAACGAAGCTGAAGCCGAAGACCTTAAACAAAAAATTGAAGAGAGCACCAAGAAACTGAAGCTCCAACAGCAAGCTTTAGCCAACCTCCTAATCGACATGCACTTTGAAGAAAAAGGTGATGCTATTATGATTTTAGCCGGCTCTAAATCAATTTCTGATTTTGCAGAACGTCAAACCCGCGTCGATACTGCCAAGAGTCAAGTCACGATTTCCGCTCAAACTGTCAAAAGTATTAAGCAGGACCTCGAAAAACAAAAGGTCGAAGTTGAACGTGTCATCGCTGATCAGCAAATTCAAAGAAAAGCTATCGAAGACAAGAAAATCGAACAGCAAACTCTGATTATTAAATATCGCGACAATGCCGCCGCCTTCGCCCTTGAAGCTGCTACTTCTCGTGAAGAAAAAATCAAACTTATTAATCAGGAATATCAGAACCACCTACTCAGTCTACGTAATCGTGGTGGTTTCGGTACTGTCGCTGATGGTTATAACAGCTACGAAGCCTTTATTGGTAACTACGGTTTTGCCTGTCCTCGTGATAATATTCGTGGTATTCTCGACACCTATTACACCTGTCAATGTACCAGCTATGCTGCCTATAAAGCAGTCGAATACTGGGGTCCTCGCGTCCGCGTCACAGGTTGGGGTAATGCCTATAGTTGGGCCTCTGCCGCCAGGTCTCTTGGCTACCGCGTAGACCGTATTCCAAGTGCTAATTCTATTGGTCAAACCGCTTCTGGAGCTTGGGGTCATGTATTTTGGGTAGAATCTGTTAATGCTAATGGAACTATCAATGTCTCTGAATACAACAACGCCTATTCCTCAAGATCAGGTCAATGGGGTGACTTCGGCTATCGTGTTGGCGTTAATCCTTCCGAGTATTATTTTATTCACTTTGACTAAACTAGCCGCGCCCATAATGCTTCTGCTATGCTATAATAAAAGCTATGAATAAGCAGAAGAAGCAAGTTAATCTTAGTACTACAATTTTTTCCAGTTTAATTACCCTTGCTGTTGGTATATTTCTAGGATCTAATTGGAATAATTTATATCTTCAATTTTCACCATACATCAATCCTGCTCAGAAAATTACAAGCAATATAAAATGGGACGACTTAAACGAGGTTTATTCACAAATCTCCTCAAACTTCGATGGGAGTATTGACAAAACCCAGCTCATTGAAGGCGCTAAGAAAGGCCTAACTGCCGCTCTTGCTGACCCATACACTGTCTATTATGACTCAAAAGAAGCAGCCGAATTTAAGTCTGATTTAAAGGGTGAAATTAAAGAAGCCGGCGTCGGTATCGAAATGATGAAACAAGGTGACTATGTAGTTGTTACACGCACCTTGCCAGATAACCCGGCAAGAAAAGCTGGCGTTCATGCTGGCGACGTTATATTTGCCATCAATGGCGAAGAGGTTTGGGATAAAGATACTGAAATCATTGCCAGTAAGTTACGTGGCGCTTCTGGAGAAAAAGTAAAACTCACCGTCGCTCGTGACAAACAAAAACTTGATTTTGAACTAGTTCGAGAAAAGATTAACAATGTTTCCGCCGACATCTCCTATCAAGACAAAACTGCTATTATTTCTGTCTATCGTTTTAGTGAAGATACGGGAACTCTCGTACAGTCCTTTACTAAGGATTTCAAAAATAGGGGAATCAACAAAGTTATCCTTGACCTTAGAAATAATGGCGGTGGCTATGTCACTGCAGCACGTGACCTCTTATCTCTCTGGCTAGACGGCGATAAGATCCTTACTCAAAAGTCCGCCACCATCGGACAAACCATCACTTACGCCAAGCGCGGCGAAGCTTCTTTAAAAGACATGAAGACTATTATACTGGTCAATAACGCCACGGCCTCAGCTTCTGAAATTGTTGCCGGCGCCCTAAAGGACTATAAGAAAGCCACTATCGTAGGAACCAAGACCTACGGCAAGGGTGTTGTTCAGACCATGCTCGAACTCTCTGGAGGCTCACTCCTCAAAATCACCACTGCGCATTGGTATACTCCAGAAGGACAAACGATTAATAAAACTGGTATCACCCCCGATATTGAGGTAGAACGTTCATATAGCGACATCAATTCCGGCAAAGATCCTCAATTAGATAAAGCCAAAACCCTATAAATTTGTTATAATAAAACCGTTATGATAAAAGTTTATACCACACCTACATGTATTTATTGCCACGCCCTAGTTAACTGGCTTAATGAAGAGGGGATTGAATACCAAGAATTCGATGCAACATCAATGCCTGGTATTACCACTGTCCCCGTCACTATCATCACTGACCATGAAGACAAAAATCCTGTTCAAATTATTGGTTTTGATCGCGAAGCTATCACTGAGGCCCTAAGTCAATTAAAAGAACAATAAATTCACGAAGATCCCACCTAGAAATCCTAAGAAAACTAAAGTTAGAAAGGAAATTGTGCAGAAGAAGCCTCCACTTTTATTTGTTCACGGTTTTCGCGGCAATCATCTTGGATTATTTGATATAATTCAAAATTTTGAAACTCTCGGCTACGAAGTTTATTGTCCAGATATTCCTCCAGCCTTTAATACTCAAGACGAAGTGCTTCCCGCGCTTAAAGATTTTACCGTCGAGGCCTATGCCACCTGGTTAGCTGATTATATTCTAGATAATAAATTAGACCACCCGATTCTGATCGGTCACTCGATGGGCTCGCTCATCGTTGCTGCTACTGCCGAGAAATACCCAAATTTAATCCATCAAAAGGTTTTCTTTCTTTCGCCCATATCCGAACCTACCCCGAAGTTTCTTCGCCCCATCATTCCCTTAATTGCCTTTGTCCCCAACAAGCTTGTTTGTTACATTGTTACTAGATATTTAATTGGTACGCTTGGTAAGAATCAACTTCCGAAGATTCTTAATCTTACATATCAATGTGCCAAAAAGTTCACCAGCATCCCTGATGAAATTAAAGCCGCAAAATTTTCAGTTTCTCATTCTATATCTGATTTTAACTTCAATAAAGACTGCTATTTTATCGCCGGCACCGAAGATAAACTCAATCGTCAAGAACAAACCAAGAAAACCGCAGCCAAATATAACGCCAAGGTGCATTTTATAAAAAAATCAGGACACCTCATCAATTACGAAGTACCTGATCAACTTTCTGAAATTATTCAAAGTTATCTCTAGCTTAAAATCATTTCTAGTATCTAATCCGTCACCCAACGAATCAAATTCTTATACTCCACCGAGTCTTTATCGTAGGTATCTAAAATATCTTGAGTGTAAGTTTTCCCGTTTGAAATATTTAACGTCTCTACGTCTGGACAAGATGCTAATAGTCGAATAATTGCCTCATCTGTATCTATATTAGTCATTGATTTCTTTTCACCACTTCGATAAGAAGCGACTCGCAATTCTTTATATACAAAACGTTTAATTCCAGCCTGCAAACAATATTTTAAGCAATTTTCGCAGGTCGCCATCTTATTATATAAAGTACAGCCAGTTAAATCCCTCCCCGCGAAGATTACGGCATTCATTTCGGAATGAATCGCAAAATAATATTTCATTGGACGCTCAGAAAGCGTCATTTTTGATTCATCTGCCCCCTGAATCGTACCATTATAACCAAAAGAAACTGGTCTCCTGCGCGCATCAACAATCACGCATCCATTTTGTGAAGAAGGATCTTTTGAACGTTTTGCCACTTCCTCAGCAATTCCCATAAAATAATTATCCCAGTCTCTATGTTTCTGCATCTCTGAATTCATCACACTCCTTTTCTAAGACTCTACCCTAGTCATACTTTTCTGTCAATTATATCTTGCTTATGATAAGTGTTATTTACAACAGTGAACAGGGATAAATACCATTTTATAGAATTAAATTACTGTTAAAACCTTGTTTTCTTCACTGAATCAATACATACTAAATTTAACCTTTTCTAAACCTAAATCTATCTTGGGATCTTATTTATGCGCCGGTCCTTTTGGTATTTTTTATTATCCGTCTTTTTCATTATTTTTTCATTCTTATTTTACTCGTTAAAGTTTCTACCTTTAACCACCAATGCCACCTCCGCCACGCAGCCCTGCGTCGATTATCTTATCGTTTTCGCGCGCGGCTCCGGGGAAGAACTCCATACCAATATCGATCATCAAGCTTTCTCTAAGGCTATATCGGAAATATTCCGTAAATTACCCCAATATAGTTATCGATACTATCAACTAGGAGAATCCGATTCTTATGGTCAACCATATCCTGCTATTGGTATTGAGGATCCCAAAATCATCTCTGGCGCCATCCTTAGTGGCGGAAAGGCCTTTGCCTTTGGACGAAGCGTTAAAACCGGCATTAATGAATTGACTAATCTCTATCGACAAGTTACAAAAACCTGTCCAAACACCCAATTTATTCTTTCCGGCTATTCACAAGGAGCTATGGTAATGACCTATGCGATTAGACATTTTAATCCCGATAAAATTCTCTATCTTGCAAATTTTGGAGACCCAAAACTCTATCTGCCAGAAGGAAAGGGAATTATTCCAGATGCCTGCAAAAATCTAAACCTTTCTCCATATCGGCAAAATATTCCAGACTGTTATGTCGAACACGGTCTGCTCGGTGGCCTGGATCCTTACGTCTATGCTAAATATCGCCAAAAAGTCGGTGCCTGGTGTAATATTGCTGACTTCATTTGCGGTAGTACTTTTGATCCATTAGGACTTTCTGACCCCACACAAAACTCCAACAATGATTTATTTGCTAAGATCTTCAACGGTCACGTCTCCTACTCCAGACGCGGAGCCTATCAAGAAGCCGCCCAGGTCATCTATCGGAAAATCGCACAAGACTCTAGTCAATCTATTACACAAAAACAAACGCTCATCCATTATTACCACCCAGAACAACTAGACATTCATCCACTCTTCCCAAAACATTATTCCAAAACCTCCCAACTTCCTAAACGCCCCTTCGTTAATAATGAATTAGTGATCATGTTACCTACTTTTCTAACCGATCCAGGTGACGCCAGGGAATATTTGCTACTTAATCAATTGTTTGATCAATCATATAATCACCATTTCCTTATTCACCTATATCAATACGGTTTCTTTCCAACCAGTCTTCCAGACCCTCCTATATATTTCTCTCAAAAACTTGACCAAAACGCTCCAGTTTCCTATAAACAAGGCGTGAGATATATCGCAAGTATGTATACTACTGATATGAGTTCAATAAGTTGGGATCAAATCCTCAAAACTCTTCGTCGCAGAATCTACAATACACCGAACATTAATCTACCACGCCTACTCGATCATTCACTTTATGACGTAATTACCAATACACCCTGGGCAGAAGCAGCAAACCATCTCCTCTTTCTATTAACTCCAAACCAAACAATCAATTTTACTTACGACAATAAGGAATTTCTCTCTGATTTAATTAATCAACAGATTAAGGAAAAACAACTTTCATCCTTCATCTATAATTTTAATCCATCACTTTCAAAACACTTAAAGAGCTATGATGCCGTTAGCTCCGAAAATATTTTTGATACCGATCATGATCTCGACGATATTATCCAGCGCATCCTCCAAGAAAACCAAACTAAGCAGCTTGACCAATTGCTTCGTCCGCGCTTCGATTCTCTAGACCTTCGATTCAACGGTCAGAATTTTCTTTTAAAAAGCCCATTGAAAAGATCAAAAAGGAGTATCAACATACCCCCACATAATCAAAATACGGATAATATTTCGCAATCATTTTATAAATGGACTATTAGTCAATTAGATAAAACTAGAGAATATAAGACCCAGACCCCAAGATTACGTCTTCATGTAGATTCAATCCTACCGAATTCTATTCAAATCTATGACCACAATAATATCTCACATCAAACAAACCTAGTCTTCCTACCTAAGAAGGTTCACGAACCTCAGGCTCTCAAGAATCTCGGGTCGACCGTCTTTCCATATCGTCTTATCATTATCGATGACTACATTGCTGGCTTCACTAATCAAAAACGACTTACCTTTAAAAATATCGACCCCACCTCACCACATATAATACGCGAAATTAAATTCAGTAGCCTTGGTCGCATTATTAACCAAAAAACAACCACTATACCAACACAAGATACTAATCAATCGCCTGAGAAAAAATATTCAAATATTACACAAGACACAGCAAAGCAAAATAAACCAAAAAATCAGCCCACTCACTCCAAAGACACCAAACACACGAAAACAAATTCTAATCTAATTAATTTAATTAATAAGCTACCAAATTGTGGTGCAAAAGAACGTTCACCTATACCAAAAGTTCAGTATTTTAACGCTTTTTTCTACTAATTTGCCCACCTGAAGACAGATGCCAGTGGTTACCATATTCACAATGATAAACAGTCAATTCTGGCGCCCCATAATCATGAGCCACCACTTGCGCCGCCACTTCAGCCTCATCACGCGAAGCATAACAAATTTTCTGGCTCTCGCCAACCCAGCATCGCTTTGGTTCATAACTGCCAAAATTATTTTTTTTCATACTCTGTTATTATACTATCATCTCTGTAAAATTATGTATAAAATACAACAAAAATATAAGCAGTTTCCATTGACACACTACATATAGTGTCATAAAATAAACACAGACACTAAATATAGCGTCACCAATACTAGACTAACAACAAAAATTTAATCAAAAAACATTGAAGAAATTTTGGACACAATCAAGGAGGTAATTTTTTATGTTCAAAAAAATCGTCAAACGTGATGGAAAAATTGTCGACTTCAACTTAGACAAAATCACCGACGCCATCGCCAAGGCCGGTGCTGCGACCGAAGAATTCAAACACGATCGTGCAGCCCAACTATCCGAAAAAGTAGTTAAACTTGCTGAAGAAACTGTTAAAGAGCGCACTCCTACTGTTGAACAAATTCAAGACTTAGTTGAGAAAGTCTTGATGGACTCAAGCTTTAAGCGCACTGCCAAAGCTTACATTACCTACCGACAGGATCGCAACAAAACCCGTAATGCAAAATCAAACCTTATGGGTATCTACAAAACAATTGCCATCGCCGATGCTTCTGAAGATTCAGATGTTAAGCGTAGCAATGCTAATGTCGACGGTAACTCTGCCATGGGCAAGATGCTACAATTCGGTGCTGAAGGTTCAAAAGTCTTCGCTAAAACTGTTCTCCTAGACCCTCGCTTTGCTGCCGCTCATGACAATGGCGATATCCATATCCACGACTTAGATTTCTATGCTACTGGTACCCTAACTTGCTGCCAAACTGACCCACTTAAACTATTCGCTAACGGTGGTTTCAATACTGGACACGGACATCTTCGTACTCCAAACTCTATTGCCTCCTACGCTGCACTTGCTGCAATTATCCTCCAGGCTAATCAAAACGAACAACACGGTGGTCAGTCAATTCCAAACTTTGACTACGCAATGGCTCCAGGTGTAAATAAATCCTTCAAGAAAGCCCTTCGCGCAAACCTTGAAAAATACAACAAATACTCTGGCAAAAAAGTAGATATAAAAATCCCAGACGACATCGCTTATGGTGACACTGAGACTCTTAAAAAACTTAAAATCCCAGAAACCGTTATCGAAACTTCAAATGAAGATGTCGAAAAGCAGACTTTCCAGGCTATGGAAGGATTCATCCACAACCTTAACACTATGCATTCACGTGCCGGCGCTCAGGTTCCATTCACATCCATCAACTTCGGAACAGACACCACTCCTGCTGGCCGTTTAGTTTCTAAGAATCTTCTAGAAGCAACCGATAAAGGTCTCGGACACGGTGAAACCCCTATCTTCCCAATCTCAATCTTTAAGGTTAAAGAAGGCGTCAGCTACAACCCTGAGGACCCAAACTACGACCTTTTCAAGCGTTCAATGGAAGTTTCCTCAAAACGTCTATTCCCAAACTTCACCTTCATCGATGCACCTTTCAATCTTAAATACTACAAAAAAGGTGACTACAATACTGAAATCGCCACCATGGGCTGCCGCACTCGCGTCTTCTCATCCGTCTTCCCAGAATCAGATGGCATTGTCACTGGTCGTGGTAATAACTCATTTACTACCATCAACCTTGTCCGCCTTGGTATTAAACACGGTATTGCTCTTAAAGAGCGCAAAGAAGCCGACTGGACTGGCTTCTACAAAGACCTCGACGATCTCATGGATCTCTGTAAAGATCAGCTCCTTGAACGCTATGAGTTCCAAGCTAACCAGCACGTCCGCAACTTCCCATTCCTTATGGGTGAAGGTAACTGGTTCGGTAGCGAAAAGCTTAAACCGAATGATACCCTTCGCGAAGTCATTAAACACGGCTCACTCTCCATTGGTTTCATCGGTCTCGCCGAAACTCTCGTCGCAATGATCGGTAAACACCACGGTGAAAGCGAAGAGGCTAGGGAATTAGGCCTCGACATCATCACCCATATGAGTAAACGCTGCGATGAATATTCTAAGAAATACCACCTCAACTTTGGTATTATCGGTACTCCAGCTGAAGGTCTCTCTGGTCGCTTTACCAAGATTGATCGCAAAGAATTCGGCACCATCAAGGGCGTAACTGATCGCGACTATTATACCAATTCCTTCCACGTACCAGTCTACTATCCAATCTCAGCCTTTGAGAAAATCGAGATCGAAGCTCCTTACCACGCTCTCTGTCCTGCTGGACACATCTCCTACATCGAGCTCGATGGTGATCCATCACAGAATATTGATGCCTTTGAAGCCGTCATTCGCAAAATGCACGATTCAGGCATTGGCTACGGCTCAGTCAACCACCCAGTTGATCGTGACCCAGTCTGTGGTTTCTCTGGTATCATCGCCGGCGACCGCTGCCCATCATGTGGTCGTATCGAAGATGACGTTCCATTCGAAAGACTCCGCCGTATCACTGGTTACCTCGTAGGCTCCCTCGAACGCTGGAACGATGGTAAGAAAGCTGAGGAGCATGATCGTGTTAAGCACAACGTCTCCGGCACTTACACTAAAGCACAAAAAGCCGCTCGTGAAAGCGCAAAAGCAAACTCATCAGCTGCTTTCGGTAAAGAATAAAGAACACCGACATTAAAAGTTAGGAGCGAGTCTCCTAACTTTTAGTTATTAAATTAATAAGGAAAACTATGGCTCAAGAATTCGTCTCACCTGTCGCCGGCTCCAATAGTCAGTACCTCAGATTATCTGGACCTATTGAACATGACAGTATTGTTAATGGCTACGGACTTCGCGCTGTCATTTGGACTCAAGGTTGTTTTATTGGCTGCGAAGGTTGTCAAAATCAAGAAACTTGGGACCCTGAAGGTGGCGTCTTAGTTAGTGTAGAAGATATAAAAGAAGAACTGCGTCAACTTAAAGGTCAAACTGGACTCACTTTCTGCGGCGGGGAACCATCAATTCAAGCCGCTGCCTGTATTGAAATTGCAAAGTTCGCAAAAGAAGAACTTGGCTGGAATGTATGGTCATTCTCTGGCTATACTTATGATGAAATTAAAGCTAAAAACAACCTCCAATGGGAGTTCTTCAAGACCTTAGATGCTCTTATTGATGGGCCGTTTGTTCTAGCTGAAAGGGATTTAACACTTCGTTTCCGCGGCTCTCGAAACCAGCGTCTCTTACATCTTAAGGACGGCGAAATTACCTCTATCGAATAAGCTCTATTTCAAAATATAAAAAATAACCTCTTTATGAGGTTATTTTTCTTGCACATTTCACCTAGATTTTATTCAACAAATCATTTGCGCGAACAATCATTTCATCAGACTCATCGGTCTTAATTACATAAATTGGCTTTGATCCAGCAGCTGCGATATTACATCGTCTCTCATTCATATCGCTAGTGTTCTTTTCTTCATCAATTGTAAAGCCAAGATATCCAAGTTTCTGCACAACTCGACGCCTAACATCATCAGATCTTTCGCCGATTGTAGCTGTAAAGACTAAAGCGTCTACTCCACCCAAAGATGCTGCCATTTGACCAATCGCAGATTGTAAACGATAAATATATAGAGCGTGCGCAAATACCCCGCGACTGTCACCTTCGTCCCTTAACTTAATAATTTCGCGCATGTCATCACTCTGACCAGATACGCCCAAAAGCCCACATTGCTTATTAAGATATTTTTCAAGTTCATCATCGGTTTTTAATCCCAATTCACGCTTAATTGCAAGCGCAGCAGCAACATCGATCGAACCAGTCCTCGTTGCCATCATAACGCCTTCAAGCGGAGTGTAACCCATTGTCGTGTCATGTGATTTACCATTATAGACCGCAGTAATTGAAGAACCCGAACCAATATGGCAAACAATCATCTTCTCTTCTAAAATATCCTGTTCGCGCATGTATCTAGCGATTGAACCGACTGAAAGACCGTGGTATCCCCAACGCTTAATGTCGTATTTATTAGCAATCTCCGTATCAATAGCATAAGCTTTCATTAACTCAGGCCTTGAATTGTGGAATCCAGAATCAGAAATTGCAATTACAGCAGTTTCTTTGAAAGCTTTCTTTAATTGTTCGATTTCATTAGCAATTACCGGCGCATGCAGTGGTGCCCTTGCTTTAGCAATTTCAAGTTGCAAGGTACACTCTTCATCTACAATATGATCTTCTGCAAAATAACTTCCCGGCGCAGCTACACGGGCTAAGATTGCGTCAAGTTTAGTTGGACCACCAATATATTGCTCGTCCACTAAGATTTTTTCCAAGCCCGAAACTACCTCATTAAGAGTCGTAAACTTCGTTTCTGTTTTATTTTTTGTTCCATCAGCTTTTTTCAGCGTATATACAATTTTGTCCCCTTCATATTCAAAATGTAATGCACATAAAAAATTACTACCACGATACAAAGCATACTTCCGAGAACTACTTCCAGGGTTAGTAATCAGAATTAATCGATCGTTATTCATCATTTACTCCTCTTTTATATTATCATTATATCTTAAATATCTTTTTTATGCAGAGATTATTTAGCACTCTTGCATTTTGAGTGCTAAAACACTATAATTAGTAGTAATTATGTCTACACAAAGAGATTATTATGAAGTTTTAGGCGTATCCAAAAACGCATCCGATGACGAAATTAAAAAAGCGTATCGAAAACTCGCTTTTAAATACCATCCCGACAGAAACCCTGGGGATAAAGAAGCTGAAGCTAAATTCAAGGAAGCCACGGAAGCAAATGAAGTGCTTTCTGATAAGCAAAAACGTGCACGCTACGATCAATTTGGCCATGCAGGCGTAGGCGGCAACTCTAGCTACGGAGGCAATCCTTCTGGTAGAGGCAGCTATTCATTTAACGGTCAAAATTTCAATTTTGATTTTGGCGGAGATGGCAATCTTGACGATATTTTTAGTACTCTTTTTGGCTTCGGTGGAGGACGAGCTCAAAGACGCCGTGGCGCAGATTATCGAACTGTCTTAACTGTCTCATTTGAAGAATCAATTTTTGGTACTACAAAAACCGTTCAAGTTGATGGTAAGGAAATTAATTTAAAAATCCCGGCTGGCATCGATGATGGCCAATCTATCCGATTACGCGGACGTGGTGGACCTGCTCCTGATTCCTCTGGTGAAGCTGGCGATTTATTGATTCAAATTCGAGTTCGCCCACACAAGACCCTTACACGTGAAGGCTACATTATTCTTTCTGAACAACACATTTCTATGATCGACGCCGCCCTTGGCTGCGAAGTAGAGATCGAAACTATTGACGGTAAAATTACCATGAAGGTACCTGCTGGCACTCAATCCGGTACTCCATTTAAACTTTCCGGACACGGCGTACCCATGCGTGGGGAAGAACGTGGCCCTCATATTGTAAATATTATTGTCGATACCCCAACCAACTTATCCAAGAAGCAAAAAGAATTGCTCGAAGAATTTCGTACCGCAAGAAAACGTGGTTTCTGGAATTAATTCTTATCCCTAAACAGCCTTATGCTATAATTATTTAAGTAATGACGATTGAGAATACAGAAAAAAACAAGAAAAAAACAAGTAGACGTTCTCATCCTTTATTTCTTTTTCTAGGACTTAGTATTATACCTTTCTTAGTAGTTGGCGCAACCTTTTCTATTTTTCAAACAAAACCAGTTTATGCTGAAGAATACAATCTCAACTCAGTAGTCCACAAAAAGCTAAATGATTTAGAAAGGGGAAATATCTCCGCTGGCTGCGCCTCGATTCAAGTTAGACTAAGAAATCTACAGAAAAATGACTCAAAAACTCGAGTACTTCTTGGCACCAATTACCAAACACTCTTAACCAACTATCTTTCTCCTCTAAATGTTCGTCTGATCAAAAACAATTTACCAGACCCTAATCTCAGCCGCATTCAAACCGAAATGTTCGCTTCCCGTAATGAATTCACAAACCTTTTTATTACTTATAGCCAAAACTTAGAAGCGCTCATCTCGCTAGACTGCAAAAATCAGCCTAACGATTTTTATTATGAGCTTGAAAATGTACGTTTTCTACGAGAAAAACTCGAAGACTCAGTCACAAAGACTAATAATATTATTTCTTCACATTTACAGGCAGTAGACCAACTCAAGCATAATATAACAACCAAAGATTCTGAAATTCAGAAAAAGGAGAACCTGTGAGCCATTTTACATCACGAGGAGGCAAGGCTCTAATTCGATTAGGGATTATCTCCACCATCATCGCAGTTGCAACAACTGGCTTGTCCTTATATTTCTATCATGCCAGTGGTGATATATATATCGACCGCTCTCGACCTGGCTTTCTCCCAGAAAAACACGAAAGTGAACAATTTGATAATAATTCTTCATATCATTTTTCTGAAGATGGCGACATCAATAGTCAACAGATTGAAGAATATCTAGAAAACCTTAGACCAATCGTCAATACTATTAATAAGACCAAAAAACCTTTCTCAAAAGATAGCCTCTCTGACAAGTCACTTGGTGTTTCCAACTAGTCTCATACACGGACTCCATAAAACTAATCTTTTAGCTCCGTCCTATCCCCTTGATTTTTTCATATTATCCAATATAAAACTTTACAAAATCTATAATTTATTTTAGAATGTATAAAATTTAGTATTATTATTTGAGCAGGGAGAATTTAAAATGGGGTCGCTAAGAGAAGCGCTATTAAAAAATGGCGTATTTTATTTTGAAAACGATGGTAACAGATATACAGTCGAAGGTGGAGCTGGTTGTTATATGGTCGTCAGAGACGCCAGTGGTATTGTTCGTTATCGCATTGAAGGATCAGAGCTTGGCTCAGATCTAGTAGTACGTGATATTTCTTCTGGACTCGTAGCTTTTACCGTTAATTCAGCCTCATTGTTCTAGAAATACTTTTTATATCTTTTGCTATAATATACTTATGGCTATCATACTACCAATTACAGTCTTTCTGCTTTTCTACTTATTCAAAAGACGCTTAGGTTCACCAACTCTAGCTTCTATTGCCGGGGCTCTTGTTTATAATCTTTTTATCGAAGATATTCTTCGCCTCGCTTCAAGTTTTATTCCAACCATTCCTGGCTCCTATATCCAATTTTTCGTATTATGCTTTTTCATCCTGATATTACCCCTTATTTTATATCTTCGCCAATCACACAGCCATTCAACTGGTCTTTTTTATATTATCAAATGCCTCGGTTTGACCAGTTTTATTTTTATATTGTTGGCGCCGCAACTGCAATTGTTTCTGCCATTCGACCAAATAAGTACCAATATCTTGCATACTATCACTCCCTTTAACCGTTTGATTATTCTGATTTGTTCTGTTTTCGCCTATCTTGATATTCTTTTTTCGCAAAAAGAAGTATAAACAGATAATAACTAAATACATATAGAGAAAACTTTTATTATTTTTTTCTACCGTTATCGTCAAGATCTGTACCTTACTAAAAATCCCAATCATCTTAATTTGCGATTCCAGAAGACCAATACCTCCCGCAAAAAGAAAGTAGAGATGCTGATAAATCCAGAATGGTAAGACTCCGACCATCGCAACGCTAAATAAAATCATTGGCATTAACGGCGATAATATCACCGTCATCAAAATTGACAGCCACGAAAAACGACCAAAATAATATAAAATTGTCGGTAGAACCATTAGATTAACAGCTAACGCCACAATCAACCCCGATCGAAAATTAAACGTTCTATCAATTTTAGCTAACATCTTTCTTAAATAGCCCTTCTCCAAACTTCTTTTCTTCTTAAAACCTTTTCCAAACAAGAAGCCCTCTATCAGCGGATCAAGGACTAATATTCCAACATATGCCAACATCAATAGTTGCCAACCAATACTATTGATATAATTTGGATTAATTAGTAGTGTTATTGTAAACGTTAAAAATAAGATTCTACTCTTGTCCAGTTTTCTTCCATAATAACTTGCAAAAATTCGACAAAAGACTACAATTGCTGCTCGTAGTAGCGATGGAGTGAGTCCAATCATCCTAATATATAACAGAACAAAAACCCCACAAAAATAGCTTCTCACCAACCTAGATATAGGTTTTAATCCGTCAGACAATAGCTTTACTAAAATCGCCAGATGCATGCCTGAAATCACGATTAGATGCGTTAAGCCAATTTCACTAATCTCCTCTTTCAGATTACCATCTAGACCACTTTTATCACCCACTAAGTATGCCACGGCCAACCCATTTATTTTCGGATTGAGTCGATTATTTAAATTTGTCTTTATGTAATCACGAAAACTATTTTCCTCTCGTGAGTTTTGCGAGTTACCTCCTTTAAACCGACGCTCTATTTCAACAGGAGATCTACAACTTATCCTTAAGAAGGTAAGTATCGCGATAATAATTATTATTATTTTACTGATCTTATTTACCATAAAACCTCATTTAATTTCCGCCTCCAACTTACCCAAAAAGTGCATCATTATCAAGACTCTTTTTAAAAAATCCTTAAAAATTCTTCCATTAACAGAGAATAAAATCTTTATCATAAGCAAGTTATTTTTAACCAGCATAAGCAAGATATTAAATAAAAAGTACAACAAACACCGCCAGTAGATTCTTTCATATTCTTCATTAGTCCAACACGGCAGCCCTACTCCTCCTAAAAACTTGCATTCTCTCCCCCTACGATATAAGCTAGATGTAATGAGAAAAAGAGAACCTAGAATTGCCACACCAAAACTCCCACTCCATATTGATGACTTTGCCACCACAGGACAGGGAATTGCTACCTTAAATTCAGAGCTTACTATTAATCAGCAGTCTTATTCCGAACTAGTCGGCGTCAAGGTTTTACTCTGGAATGCGCTTCCGGGAGAAATAGTTTCTAAATTCCAAGTTGTTACCCAGAAGTCGCATTTTATTGAAGGAATCGCCATCGAATTTGAAAAGCAAGCCGAATCCCGCATTGCGCCACGAGACGAACAATTTCTTTCAACTTCCCCCTGGCAGATCCTAAGCGATCAAGCTGAATTATCCGCTAAATCGAATATTTTAGTTTCTCTTTTTACCCATCTCGATAAAACTCATCCTATTAACAAGGATTTAATTCAAAATATCCTCATTCATCAATCTCCAAAAAATTATTTTTACCGCAATAAGATGGAGTACTCTCTTTACTACGACCACGACACAGAAAAAATCCAACTTGCCGTACATTATCGAGGCTCCCATCGCAAAATGCCTATCACTAATTCCTCCCTTGAATTACCAGCCATCCTTACTCGTGCCAATCAAATTATCGATGAATTAAATCAAACAAAACAGGAAGCCCGTTCTTTTCAATCATTACTACTTCGCGCCAATCAATCTGGCGAAGTCAGCGGTGGTCTCCTTGAAAATGGTAAACCCCATCCCATCTTTCCAAACCTGACCGATACTCTTCTCGACAACGTCTATTCATATTCGCCTGGAGGTTTTTTCCAGATCAATTTACCCGTCTATGAAGCCGCTCTACTACAAATTAAGACCTTCCTCGAAGACTCTACCTCTGTACTAGATCTTTACGCCGGCGTTGGAACCATTGGCCTATCGGTCGCCAGAGATAAGGCCCTCACTCTCGTAGAAGTAAACAAGTCTGCCTACGAGGAGCTCGCCGCTAACTCCACTCGTGTAGTCCACGCCACAAATAATCAGCTCATTCATCCAATTCTTGCCAAATCCGAAGAGGTCTTAGATCAAATTTCCGCCAATACTAGCGTAATTCTTGACCCACCAAGAGCCGGTTGTGACCAAAAACTCATTCAAAAACTCTGTGAAGTTCAACCTCAAAAAATAGTCTATCTGTCCTGTAATCCCGTTACACAAGTTCGCGACCTCTCTAGCCTACTCCAACATTACAATATCCAGTCCATTCAAGGCTTTAATTTTTTTCCTCGCACTCCACACATCGAGTCCTTGGTTCTATTAACACGTAAATAAGGAAACCTTATGCCATTGAACAAAAAGCAACAAGAAGCAGTTGAATACCTAGATGGACCACTCCTAGTATTAGCCGGTCCTGGTACCGGTAAAACACAACTTCTTTCGAAGAAAGTTGAATATATTCTACAAAATACCGACACTGACCCAAGCATGATTCTATGTATCACCTACACAGAGGCTGGTGCCGAAAATATGAAAGAACGCTTACGTAATATGATTGGTCAGGCCGCTGATAAGATCGATATTATGACTTTTCATGCCTTTGGTCAGAAAATTCTCGGCCTTTATAGTCAGTTTGCCACAGAACCGCAACGTAGTTTCACTGAGCCTATTGAAGAAATTATTCAACTAAAAATTATTGAGGAGCTGCAAGCAAATCTCCCTAACCCCTATTTACTAAAAGATAAGCAGCAGCAAAAAAATTTACTCAGCCTTATCGCTAAAATTAAAGTTTCAAAAGTCTCACCTGAAGAACTCAGGACTATTGTTAAGCAAAACCAGCAAGATATCGAAATTCTAAATAAAGAACTTGCTCCCATTCTACAAGATCTCCCAGACAAAGCCTCTGGTAAAAATGCCTATACTAAATTGACTGAAACTGTCTACATCCCGCTATTAAAAAAGCTGGGTGAGCTCAAAACCGATCAACCAATTATAGGTCGTATTTACTCTCTTTTTGATGTTTTTTATGAAAAAATTTACTCACTCATTGAGGAGCAAGCTAGTTCAGAAAAGCCGTCGGTAAAAAATATTAATAGCTTCATCAAGAAGTATTTTTCGAAAGACAACAATGGTATCTACAAATTTTCCGAATTGGCCAGCAATCAACGCCTCCTAGAATTAGCTGAACTCTATGAAAAATATCAAAACTACCTTCAAGAACATGGCTATTTTGACTTTAATGACATGATTGAAATGCCTATTAAGTACCTTGAAGATGATATCGATTTTCGTCGCAAAATTGCTCAAAATTATTTATACATCATGGTAGATGAGTACCAAGATACCAACCCTTCACAGACACGACTACTCGAATTAATTGCCGATGAACAAGAATCACCCTCGGTCATGGCTGTTGGCGACGACGATCAGTCAATCTTCGAATTCCAGGGAGCTAAAGCTAGTAGTCTTATTTATTTCAAAAATCATTTTAACGCAAAAGTAATCGTTCTCACCGAAAATTACCGTTCTACGAGTGAAATTCTTCATTTTTCACGCAAAATAGCTGATCAGTTAGATGAAAGCTTTATTAAAAATGAAACTATGCAACGTAGTCTTCATGCAGAGAATCAAGTTACTGAGGATCTTAAAAAAGAGTTAACTTCTGTACGCAACCTTGATATCCTTAAAAACACCCCTGAAGACTTTCTGTTTGAACAAATATCTTACTCAGCAACAGGGAATAAAAACACAGATTCTAATCAATCATCACAGCTGAATAAATCTATTACCCAAAAAACCTTCATCGAAAGACACCAATTTATTAATCAAGACGCTGAATATAACTGGATCGCCGAACGCGTGCATCAACTTATCCAAGCCGGCACAGATCCTTCCGATATTGGTATTCTTTTCCCAAAGCATAAATACACAACTGCATTAATTCCGTATTTACGCAAATATCCTGAAATTAACCTTGCCTATGAACGTACCGAAAACATCTTAGAAAATGAACAAATTTATGAATTACTAACCCTCTGTAATTTTATTTATCAACTTTCTGAAGGGGAAAACCCTAGCTTCATGCTACCCGAAATCCTTTCCTTCGATTTTTGGGACATTCCTAGTGAAGATATGATCCTTGCCGTCCAATCCATCCATCGTCATAAACGCCAGGCACTTGAAATCTTACAAACTTATCTGGATAATCCATATTTTGCCGATCTTGCTGCTTTCTTCGCTGAACTAGCTAAACTATCTCTGACTCTACCACTTGAATTTTTGCTTGATATGATTTCCGGATTCTCTCCAGTTGAAATCACCGTTAATCAGCAGATAAAAACCTTCACTTCTCCTTTTCTTACTTTCTACTCGAAAGATTCATACTCTAAAAATACTTTTGACTTTTATAATCGTCTACGCCTACTTCGTAATCATCTCCTTTCTCGTACCAAAAAGGATAAATTACGGCTTGCCGACCTCATCCAGCTAGTTGATGATTATAAAAAAACTGAGACCAGTATCACTGAACAAACTTTTTATCGGGACTCCGATAAAGCCGTTAATCTTATGACCGCCCACAAATCAAAGGGGCTAGAATTCAAACACGTCTTTTTGATCAACCTTACGGCTTCAGCCTGGGATGGTTCTGGAGGACCGAATACCCTTACTCTTCCACTGAATCTTGAGGCTGTCAGCGATGCTCGCAACACTCCAGATGGCAAGAAACGACTTCTTTTTGTCGCCATCACTCGTGCCGCCAAAACCCTTACTATGACTAATCCAAAATATGCTGACGACTCAGAAAAAGAGAATAAACCTCTCTCCTTCCTTGATGAAAAATTTATTCAAACTGATGGGGAGTCATACATTTCTTCACCGTTTATTCCAGCCAGTCGTGTCATTGAACATAATGAAATACTTTCTGATGACGAAAAAGCCTCTGCTATGCGTCGTATTTGGTTAAATAAATTACTCGATCCCTCCGAAAAAATCGAACCTCTCCTAAAAGAGCGAGTAAAAGATTTTCGGCTCTCCGCCTCTCACATTTCATCATTCATTCGCCTCACTTATGGTGGCCCACTGAATTTCTATCTTAACAGCATTATTAAAGCACCTAGTGAACCGACCTCATTAAGTATTGCCTATGGTAATTTAATTCATAAAGTCTTCGAGGAAATTACTAAAAATCAGCTTACTAAAGAAGAAGCTATTTTACTTTATATGACAGAAGCCAAAAAACAAGACCTACTCGAGGAAGACATCAAGACCTTGATTGAACGTGGTGAAGATGAACTACCACTGGCCATTAACGAATACCAGTCAATCTTGCAAAGCCCAAGTTCCAAGGCTGAGGTTGACTTTAGTTCTGAACATCTATTCTTTGAAGGTATCCCAATTACTGGAAAAATTGACCACCTAAATATTGATGAACAAAATAAACTTATCGATATTTATGACTTTAAAACTAGCACTATCTCCGATCGCGACAAGTGGCACTCAAAAGAGTCTCTCTACATCTATCACTTCCAACTACTCTTTTACCGCCTTTTGCTTAAACAATCCAAGTTCTATCATGATTATACTGTTCGCTCAATGAATCTACTCTTTACTACACCAAATCGACGTGAAACCCTCGATCATCCAAATGGTAAATTTCATAAACTCACTTTAACCGAGGAGGATATAGCAAAAGACGATCTAGACTTTGAGGATCTTATTAAAGCCATTTATCACCAAATTACTACCCTAGATTTCTTACGCTCCGACTCACCGCTTAATCTCGCAAACACCGCCGACGCCACCCTAGCTGACATCAAAAAGTTCTGCCATCAACTCAT
>CAJPPG010000011.1 GCA_905372495.1 Candidatus Saccharimonadota bacterium
CTCTGCAACCTAAATCGCGACTCCATCAATCTTGCCCGCCGTGAATTCATGGTTCGCGGTAAAGGTGAAAAAGACCGTCCTATCTTTATTGATCAAACCACCGCCGACCATCTTGAAGAATACCTTTCCGCCAGACACGACACTCTTTCCGCCCTCTTCCTCAATAATTCTTCCAATCAAAACACCCCCGACACCTCTGGTGATTTTCGCCGACTCAGCCCACGCTCAATCGAGCGCATTATCCAAAAATATGCCCGTCTTGCCGGCATCACCAAACATGTCACACCCCACACCCTTCGCCATAGCTTCGCCACCGATCTTTTAATGAACGGCGCCGACCTGCGCTCCGTCCAAAGTCTTCTTGGCCATGCCAATATTGCCACCACTCAGATTTACACCCATATCACTGATCCCCACCTTAAAGAAGTTCACGAAAAATTTCATTCAGAAACCAAAGACTAATTTTTTAGCCTCACGATTCCAATTCAACCACGGTCTATACCGCCACTACATAGAGATATAAAAGAATTTCTCTAGCAAACAGCAAGACCAACCAAAACCCCATAATTAGATACGGACCAAATGGCACTCGCACCTTTTTCTTCTGCATAATTTTCTTCGCATTAAATCCTAATGCCAACAAATTCGCTACAAAAAGTAACGTCAGTGACAGCTCGAATCTTCCTAAAAATAACACTGCCGCTAAAGCCAACAAATAATCTCCTCCCCCTACTAACCGTTCTTTTGAAATTTTATACATTAAAAAATATAGACCCGGCAATACTAAAATACTGCTCACTACAGTAAATAGATCATTCTTAATAACTTCGCTCACCTGCCTAGCCGTCCCAGGCTGTACACTAAGTAATTTTGAGCCAGACCAATATCTTAGTTCCGAGATTATCCCAAATCTCACCAGCTCATTCAAAATAAAGTACCCCACACCAAGGCCTATCAACGTACATAAGATCCAACTAGGTAACCTTTGCCACTTCAAATCATAAACCACCAAAATCCAAAATAATACCGCACTTACCATAAGAATTAATGCTCTTACTATAATCAACGGATTAGTAAAAATTCTCACCAAAAGCTCAATGTCAAAATTTCGCCAGAAATCGTATCCCTCTCCTTGCCAAAAACCCATTACGTTCACTTGTTTAAAAAATAAACTTAAAATTCCACAAAAAATTAATCCCATCGCCACTTCTGAAGCAATCTCAATTCCCCCAATCTTCTTTCCACATTGTCGACAACGCCCCCTCTGTAGTACCCATGACACAATCGGGATTAATTCATACCAAGACAGTCGCTGATGACAAAAAAGACACTCTGAACGTCCACCAATCCTCTTTCCCTCTTCCTTATATCGAATCCGATAAGCCTGACAGCATGCAAATGATCCAAAAACCGCCCCCACCACAAAAAATACTAGATAAAGCACCACTAACACTATCTGTATATTAGCATAAGCCTCTTGATTTTTCTATGAGATTTTATTATTATTTGCATAAGAAACACGCCAAAAACTTGACTAAAAAGAAAGGATCAAATGGCAAATCAAAATCTAAATAACAAAAAAGGCTTCACCATTATCGAGGTTGTCTTGGTACTTGGTATCGCCGGTCTTATCTTCCTTATGGTCTTCATCGCCCTTCCTGCTCTCCAACGCAACCGCCGCGACACCCAGCGCACCTCTGACATCTCCAGACTCGCTGCTGCCCTAACCAACTATCAGTCAAATAACAGTGGCGCTATTCCTTCAGACAAATTTGGCTCTTACGTCTCTGGACACACTGAAGTCGACCAAAACATTTCCCGTACTCTTAATCACCAATCTTGGGCCTATTTCTACGATTCCTACCTAATCATTGGTAAAGAAGATAAAGATAAATTTGTTGACCCAGAAGGTGGCCCATACTCTCTATCCATTTCCTCCTGCCGTGAAGCTACTTCCTATAATGCAGAGACCAAAATTTGTAACAACGGTCAACGTTCAGCTTCTACCTGGCGTGATCAATCTGAGGGCCGTCCAAACGGTGTAGAAGACGTCACGGCCGGCAACCCTTACGAACAAAGTGGTACCAAAGGTCACACCATCAGTATCGTCACCAATGCCACCTGCGAAGGCCCAGACGCTATCCATGCTTCCGGTTCACGCAAAGTTGCCATCCTTTATAAGAAAGAAGGCGGCGGCTCAATCTGTCAACCACTTTAAAAAAAGAAACCCCGCAAGGGGTTCTTTTTTATCCCAATCTTTTTACCACTTAATTATTTCAAGTCCTTTCGATTTCAGATATTCATTTGTTTTCGAAAACGGCTTAGAACCAAAGAACCCATTATAAGCTGACAGTGGCGAGGGGTGGGCCGACTCTAAAACCAGGTGTCTCTCTTGATCGATTAATATCTTTTTAGCTCTAGCATCTCTCCCCCACAAAATAAACACTAAGTTTTCACGATTTTTGTTTAAATAACCTACACAATTTTTCGAAAAAGTCTCCCATCCCTTCCCCCTATGAGACCCCGCTCGATGCGCCTCCACTGTTAATACATTATTTAGTAGCAACACCCCCTGCTCCTGCCAACTCGAAAGATCCCCATCCGGATTCATGTGCTCCCCCACATCCGCATCTATTTCCTTATAAATATTCAGTAGACTAGGCGCTATATATTTTCCACCTTTTTTAATCGAAAAAGCCAACCCATCCGCCACTCCTGGGGTATGATATGGGTCCTGCCCCAAAATTACTACTTTTACTTTATTTAAATCCGTCAAAAACGCTCTGAACACCAAGTTTTTATCTGGAAATATTGTCTTCTCTTTATATTCGTTATGTAAAAAAATAGCTAATTTTCTAAAATAATCTTTAGAGAATTCTTCCTTCAAAAATTCCCGCCAACTCTCATCAAAACACTTCATTTTATAATGCAAACAGTTTTCTTAATTCCTCTTGCACCTCATTAATCGTTCCTCCAGCATCTAGACACTGCAGCTTCATTTCCTTCGCAACCTTCAAATATGCTTTATTCACTTTTTTCTGGAACTCTGTTGGTTGCGTTTTTAAGACCTCGCCCGCTCGGCCCTGTTCGACCGCCTGTGTATTTAGCCTACGTTGTCTCTCCGCATCCGACAATGTTAGTACCACTATTCTGTCAGGTTTAAAATAATAATCTGGCATAATTTCTTTATGTAGACGTGAAATTAATGATTTTGAAACTCCTCCAGCATAACCTTCATAAATCAAAGTCGACAACCAGTTACGTGTTAAAATTACCGTCTCACCACGTCTTAGTGCTGGTTCCGCAATCTTTCTCCATTGCTCATAACGGTTGACTAGGAATAACAATACCCTAGTTCTATGATTAATATCTTGCTTAGTTTTATATGTTAACTTGGCAATCTCAGACACAAATGGATCTTCCGAACCAGTTCCCGACTCCGAGTAAGCGGTCACAATCTCACCCTTCTCCCTTAAATATTCAGCCAAAAGACGCGCCTGGGTATCTTTTCCCGTCGCATCCTGTCCCTCAATCACAATCAACATTATTTTACTCCTGCCGCATGCTTCTTCAAAATTGCCCCGCCTTTTTTCTTTCCCGCTGCATATTCCGAGTAGCACTTTGGGCAAATTGCCCTATATTCAACCTCTGAACTACCATCATCAATCAAGACATCTGGACCGTCCGCCATAAACTCTCCATTCAAAAATCGTGCATTTAGAGTTGCCTTACGTCCACACTCACAGATCGTTTTAATCTCGTCGATATCGTGTGCCATCTGCAGTAATCTTGTCGCCCCCTCAAAACCGCCATCAGTCAATCTAAAGTTCAATCTTAGACCATAAGCCATTACCGGCACCTCAAGATCCGTCGTCACCTTCATTAATTGATCTACCTGCTTTGAGGTCAAGAACTGTGCTTCGTCAACCAATACACAAGAGATTTTCTTGTCTTTAATGTGTTTTTTCAAGTAACTAAAGAGGTTATCTTCTTTCTCGAAACAAAAATCCGTCACTCGCTCCGGCCCAATCCTGGTTAACAACTTCTCGCCATTCTTCGTGTCCGTCTTTGGCTTCATCACACAGACCTGATGACCACGTTCTTCATAATTAAAAGCCACCTGTAAAAGTTGCATTGTCTTTCCGCAACCCATTGCACCGTATCTGAAATATAGTTTCGCCACAGCATCCTCCTAGTATTATTATCTCTATAGTAACACAAGAGTTCAGTTTCTACACATCTTCACTAAACTGCGAATTATATAGCTCCGCATAAAAGCCGTTTCTTGCAATTAATTCTTTATGATTGCCTTGCTCAATAATGTTCCCCTCCCGCATCACCAAAATCAAATCAGCTTTTCGAATTGTCGATAGTCGGTGCGCAATCACGAATGAAGTTCTCCCCTTTGTAAGCTTTGAAAACGCATCCTGGATTAATTGTTCAGTACGCGTATCCACATTAGAAGTTGCCTCATCCAAAATCATCATCGTAGGCTTACTAATCACTGCCCTCGTAATTGTCATCAATTGTTTTTCACCAGCTGAAATATTATCCGAGTCCTCTGAAATCACCGTCTGGTATCCGTTAGGTAGTGACCTAATAAAGTGGTCCACTCCCACTAGTTTTGCCGCCTCATAAACATCCTCGTCCGAGATTTTCTTTGCTCCGTATTTTAAATTCTCCATAATCGTTCCCGAGAACAACCATGTATCTTGTAAAACCATCCCGAACAAATCACGCACCTCATCACGTCGCATCTTCTTCGTCTCAACACCATCAATCAAAATTTCACCATCGTTAGGGTCAAAGAATCGCATCAACAAATTTACTATCGTCGTCTTTCCCGCCCCAGTCGGCCCCACAATCGCCACCTGCATTCCTGGTTTAATCTTAACCGAGAAATTTTTAATCACTGGCTTCACATCATAGCTAAAATTCACATTTCTAAATTCCACCTCACCCTGTAGTTTGCGATTTTTATTTATAATCTGAGAGAATAAACTCTTTTCTACTTCTGGCTCCTCCTCTTTCTCCTCTAGAAAATCAAAAATCCTCTCAGCCGCTGCCAATATTTGCTGAATTGTACTTGAAAGTTGAGCAATCTCTGTAATTGGCCTATTAAAACGGTTCAAATATTGAATGAATGCCTGAATACCACCAATCGAAATCGATCCAATAATTACATAGTATCCGCCCAACATACATACACCAGCGTATGCCAAATTCAAAAAGATATGTGTTAAAGGAAAAGTTAGCGAACTAAGAAAATGAGCCTCGCTACTCTCTTTATATAACTTTTGATTTATCGTCTCGAAACTCTTTATTGACCGTCCGGCATGATTATTTGCCTTAATAACCAACTGACCACTAAAGCTCTCCTCGATAATCGCGTTTAATTTACCTAATGTCTCTCGCTCTGCTACAAAATACACCTTAGCCTTCTTCAAAACTCTCGCGATAAAAATTGTCGAAATCGGCACCGCTACAATTGCAATCAAAGACAACGTGACCGAAAGATACAACATAATCGCTAAGTAGCTCACAAGTGTTGTAGTACTTGTAATAATCTGTGTTAAAGTTTCAGCAAATGATACCGAAATCGTATCGACATCATTAATCATTCTCGACATCACGTCTCCATTTGGCGTCTTATCAAAGTACCCAATCGGCAAACGTCGCATTTTCCTCAAAATCTTCTCTCTTAGCTTCTTTTCATACAATACTGAAAGGGACGAAGTTACTACTCCTTGAATATAGCCAATTACCGCCGACGATACAAATGTTGCAATCAGAATAAACGCTAAGAAATTAATTTCAGACCAATTTATCACACCCTGATTTTTTAATGACTCCGTCGCAGAAGTTGTCATCATACCAAGAATCATTGGTCCAAAAACCATTAAAAGCGTCGAGATCAAAGATAAAACCGCAGCAATTATAATCCTTATCTTCCACTCCCTAATCGACTGCCAGAAACGCCTCAAAGCACCCTTTAGGTCCTTTAGACCCTGTGCATTTACTCCCTTGTCACGCATCTTATTTCTCCCCTTTCTGTTTTTCCCTATCCTGGACCACCTCTAATGCCCCAACCTTAGAACTCACTGTCAGTTCCGCAGCCAATTCCTCATCTGAAAATTGTGACTTTGCGATCTCAAGATAAACCTTACATCTCTTCAGTAGCTCATAGTGAGTTCCCCGCCCCACAATCTTCCCTTGATCTAGTACAATAATCTGTTCTGCGTCTCTAATCGTATTAATCCTCTGGGCTACTACTAATACCACCGATTCCTTTGTTACTTCTTTCAATGCCGCTCTCAGTAATCTATCTGTTTTCATATCCAGCGCTGAAAAAGCATCGTCAAATACAAATATTTCAGGCTCCTTCGCCACTGCCCTCGCAATCGACAACCGTTGTCGTTGTCCGCCCGACACATTCGTTCCCCCTTCTGAAATTTTACTTTCATATTTTTTTGGCATCTTTTCGATGAATTCCGTCGCCTGAGCTATTCTCGCTGCCTTTTTCATTTGCGCATCCATCCCCTTCTCTACGCCAAATAAAATATTTGATCTCACTGTTCCACCAAACAGATAACCTTTTTGTGGCACTAGTCCAATTCGATCAATCAAATCTGATTCAGCATACTCCTTAATCTTCTTGCCATTTATCAAGATCTCTCCCTCTGTTGCATCATAAAACCTTGGCACTAAATTAATCAGTGTCGACTTACCAGATCCCGTTGAACCAATAAAAGCCGTTGTTTTTCCCGCTTCGGCCACAAAACTAATGTTCTCCAGCACCTTACCATCACTCGAATTATAACCAAAACTCACATTCCTAAATTCGACGCTCACCTTCTTGTCTGTATCCTTCGTACTTTTTTCCGGAAATATGATCTTAGATTGAGTCTTTAATACCTCGTTGATACGTTTTACTGACACATTTGCACGTGGAATTAGCACAAACAGCATAGTCAAAAACAAAAATGACATAATTACCTGTGTAGCATACTGCATAAACGCAATCATTTTACCAAGATAACTTACATCAACATTTAATCTTGAAATACCCACCCAGATCGCCAGTAATGACGTCATGTTGAATACTAGCATCATGATCGGAGTCTGCAACTGCATAACTTTTACAATCGACAAATCAGTTTTTGTCAACTCATCGTTTGCCTTTTTAAATTTCTTCTCCTCGTAATCTTCTTTGTTTAATGCCCGAATCACTCTTACACCAGTCAAATTCTCTCTCGTTAACAAGTTTATTTTATCCATCATCTTCTGGAACAACGCAAACTTTGGCATCACAAGTCCAATAATCACAATTGAAAAAACAAGGAGTACTGCAATTGCTAATCCAATGATCCACGTCATATCTGGCGCCACTACAAATGCCTGCATTACTGCCCCTACTGCCATTAATGGTGCACGAATCAACGTCGATAAGCACATCACCATCGTTTGCTGCACTTGTGAAACATCATTAGTAGTTCTCGTTACCAATGAGGCTGTAGAAAATTGTTCTGTTTCTGCAATAGAAAAAGATAGTACTTTAGCAAATAAATCTTTTTTCATATCCCGACTAATTGCTGCACTAACTTTCGCAGAAAAATATGAAGAAACCAAGGTACCAAGCGCCGAAACTATGGTCACTCCAAACATCTTCACTCCCATCTGCCAGATGTAATTCGTGTCGTTCTTAATAATCCCTTCATTCACGATATCTGCCATCATTGTTGGTAACATCAGCGTACCAAAAACCTGCAAGCCAACCGCGAGCACTAATACCAAACATTGCCAAAAATATGGCCTCATATATCTAAATAATTTCAACATCTATCACCTCCAGGGATTTTCTAAGTTCGTTCTATAACAAGAACATTTCTTATAGATATACATTTTATCTTAATTTTAGTATTTTATCAAACACTATTTCCTTGCCCAAGCCATCATTTTTAGTAACATAAACACCAAGACATTCACTAGGACAATTGTTGATCCAGTTGGCGTCGAAAGCCCATAAGATATCACCATCCCTACTATGAAACAACTCACTGATACCAGAATCGAAACAATGATTACTTTTCTAAAGCTTTTTACGATCTGCATTGCTGACATCGTCGGAAAAATAATCAAACTTGAGATCAAAAGCGCCCCCATTAACCTCATTCCAAGTACCACCACAACCGAACAAAGAATCGCAAATACTGCATTATACAAATTGGTTTTTATCCCAATCGACCTTGCAAATTCTTCATCAAATGTTAAGGCAAAAATTTTATTATAACAGGCCAAAAAAATTCCAATTACAAATATTGAAAAGATCACGCAAAGTATCAAGTCACTTTCAGAAATCGATAAAATACTACCAAATAAATAATTATTAATATCTGTATTTACTCCTCTAGTAATTGATATGACGAAAGTCCCCAGCGCTAATGCTCCCGCCGACACCATCGCAATCGCCGCATCTGGTTGAATTTTGCTCTGATTATTTAACCTTAATATCAAAAATGACATTATGATTACCACCGGCAAAGCAAATTCAAGTGGTGCAAAGTTCAATACGGTTGCCACCGCAAAGGCCGAAAAGCCCACGTGTGAAAGCCCGTCCCCAATCATTGCATTGCGCCTTAAAACTAATGCTGTTCCTATCAATGCCGCCGAAATCGAAATCAACAGCCCAGCCAAAAATCCCCTTACCAAAAAACCCTGTTCAAATATTTCAAACATCATGAATCCTCTCAACATATTCTTTAGTCTCTCCAAAAAAGTACTCCTCCCCTGAAAGA
Organism: Candidatus Saccharimonadota bacterium; assembly: GCA_905372495.1. Classification (GTDB taxonomy): domain Bacteria; phylum Patescibacteriota; class Saccharimonadia; order Saccharimonadales; family Saccharimonadaceae; genus Nanosyncoccus. Next base: position 8,796 of record CAJPPG010000011.1, read on the forward strand.
GCAAGAATTTTATTCCCGATTAGATTCTTATGATCAAGATCATGTGTCACCATCATGATTGTAATTCCTTTTGCATTCAACTTCGACAAATTCTCATATAACTCCATTTTCGACTTAAAATCCAAGTTATTTGATGGTTCGTCCAAGATTAGTAGCTTCGTCGTCGCCGCCAACGCTCGTGCAAGTAATACCTTCTGCCTTTGCCCACCCGATAAATCTGCAAAATGTCGTTTTGCTAGATTGACAATCTTTAGTTCCCTTAAACTTTCTTCAACAATCTTTTTTTCGTGTTTTCCAAAGAAAGGTCTAAGCCCAATCCTATTTAGTGTTCCCGCATAAATAATCTCTGAAACCGAAGCTGGAAAATTCTTGTCCACCTTACTTTCCTGCGGCATATAACCAATAAAATTTCGCTTCAAATTATGAAACAATATTTCCCCCTTGTTTTGCTTAATTTGCCCCAGTAAAGTCTTAATTAGTGTCGATTTTCCAGCCCCATTCTGACCAACAATACAAATAAAGTCCCCCTCACAGACTTCAAAACTTAAGTTCGAAAAAACCTTCGTCTTGTCATAATTCACCTGTAAATTTTTCACCGTTACAAGCGGCTCACGAGAAGAATTAATACGCGCCCCCTCCCTTTCAAATTCGCGAGTTACACCTTTCATCTTCACCATCGTTTTTCTTCTATTTCACTAAGCTTTCCTCTAGCTATTTAAAGCTTCCTTTAAAGCTTCGAGGTTACGCTCCATTAAATCTACATATGTCACACCGCTCTCAAAATCTTTTTCCGAAACATTATGTGCAGATTGAATTTCCAAAATCTTTGCACCCGTCTCCTTTGCTAAAGTTTCCGCAATCAACCCATTTGAAAGCTCAATCTTAAAGACAGCAGGAATCTTATCTTCTTTTATCTTTTTAACTAAGAAGCTTACAGTTTTTACGTTAGCTTCTGTCTGTTCCGAGCATCCTGGAAAGGCAGCATAATATTTAATTCCATAATCATCTACAAAATACCTTAACGGAAAACGATCACCAACAATAATTTCTTTACGCTTCGCTGTCTTAACCATTTCCCCAATTTTCTGGTCGACTGCAGCAATTTTATCCGTATAATTCTTAGTATTTTCAGATAACTTCTTTTCTTCCGCCTTATCAAATTCTAAAGCAGCCTTAAGAATCTTTTCTGTAATCTCTTTAGCATTCTTTAAACTAGTCCATACATGCTCATCGACCTCTGGTTCCTCTTCTTTATGATCATGGTCATGCTTGTGATCATGATCGTGGTCGTGGTCGTGATCGTGGTCATGCTTATGATCATGGTCGTGATCATCCTTATGATCATCCTCATCTTCCTGCATCCCCTCGACCACATCCTCATTTTTGGTTTTTACTAAATCGACTAGCTTCATCACCTTAGTTTTCTTCGGATCAATTTCACTGATCACCTTTTTTACCCATTCATCCGAGTCTCCCCCAACATAAAGAAACAAATTACTGTTCTTAATTGTTAAAATATCTTGCGGAGTAGGCTCAAAGGTATGTGATTCAGTCCCCGGCTTCAATAACATTTTTACAGAGACTTCTGTATTATTTCCTGCTACCGCACGCGCAAAATCATAACCAGGAAAACTCGTACTCACAATTGAGTATCTTTTTCCCGTTTCATGCTTACCCAGCATGCCAGCAAACTTTACTCCAGCAAAAGCTACGCCCGCCACAACCAAAGCCGCCACCGCTACTTTATAAATTTTCTTCATTATTTCTCCTTGAATAATTAATTTATACAAAATTATAATCTATTAAATGTGTATAAATTATTTACTCAATCATCCATCTGATCTCTTAACGCAATCTGAGTTAGCTCCCCCTTTAGAATCAAACTTCTCCCCGTGTTTAGCTTTCTACACTGACAATTAGCGCATACCCCGGGTACTATTCTAGTCTCTCTTTTTTCTAGACAGAGCTCCATGTCCCCACAAAAACCACCCCCGCCTAAAACAGTCGCTTCAATCTCCCCACAGTGTAGACATTTTATATAAACTTTTGGCATTTTAGCCTCTTGGTGGTTCACCTTCCGGTTCATTTAATAACTTCTTCGACTTAATTTCATAGCGCTTGCCATTTACCGGTGAAACATAATAATCTTCATTTAATAAATTCACAAACATCGTCAAATCCTTATCATCCATGATAATGATTTTACCGTCATCATCTGTCATTAGCTCCAGCTTCATCTCATCAGAATAATCCACTAGCTGTTCTTGCGACATCTGTTCTTTAATATCCATATCTTGTAACTTCTTTACGAGAGGCTTTTTATCCTGCAGTAAAGCATTCAAGGTTAATCCCTCAGCAAAAGATAGCTGATACTTCTCCTCAATCTCCCTTGCTTTCGCCTCAGCCAGCATCTGTGCCTTAAAATCATATTGAAAAAGGTTCTCAAACTTACTCTGATTGAAAATTACCACATTCTCATCAATAATTGCGACTTGATTATCGTCCGGCATCTTCAGTGCCACCTCGGCGCTAAACGGTTCAAAACTCTCACCATTTAATTCCCAAGAAGACTTAGCATTAAGCGCTGAAGCGGCTGAAATCGCCTTTGCAATATAGAACGTTTTCATCCCATCCCCACCAGGATAAGTAAATCTCGCCAAAATTCCCTTCACCTTTTTAAATTGGTGTTCATTATCCGTAAAATAATCAATATCCTTATACTCTTTTTCCACCAAACGAATCAGGCTCTCAGCCCTCACTACCTTGTTGAGGTCTGTACGATAAATCACCTTATTTTCACCATCTGATTTTTCGTATTCACGACACTCCAAACCCTTATCTGCTTCTTTAATCACAAAAGCCACTGCCTCCCCCATGAACATTTGTTTAACAGAGTTAGTTAGTTTCTCTGAGTAACGAATTTTAAATGGCGTGTAATTTTTATTAAACAGAAAAAGCTCACAAGAGACATTATTCTTTACTTCATCAATTTCATTTGCCCACAAGAATACATCAAAATCGCTAATCTTCTTAATCTCAGAATTTGTAAATGCTGGTCTATCTTCTGACTCCATACTTCCTCTCTTTTTCTAACTAGTTTAACACAAAAAAGTTTGACTATGCTAGGTCAGCGTATGTTTCTTTCAGTCTCTCATTTTCAGACAACCCAAATTCAGCCAAAAGCTCCTCCAATTTTCGTTGCCCTTCCCCCACCTTTTCATTATCATCAAGTGTAATTTCAATTTTTACAAAATCTTCTTTCTGATTACCAATCTGATCAATATAAACTTTTGTATTTTTATTGATCTCAAGAGCTTGTCTTCGACGTGGAATTTCTGCTTGCATCACAAAACCTAACTGCAATAAAATATTTGCCGCTTCCGCATAATCCCTCACTTGTGTCGTATGGGAAATCGTCACCCCAAAATCCTCAATATGCCTCTTACAAATCAAATCATACTTCGCTGGACGATCTAACGCCTTCATTTCAATCCTCAAAATCATTCTTGGATAATTATTGTGATTCTGATAATTCTTTGGCACAAAAACCCTGTTATGCTGCCAGTAAACTGGTCCAAAATCATAATCTAGGTACGATAGCCTTGCTTCAAACACATCTCGATCCGCTAGTTTACTCTTGTAAATGATTGTTCGCATTTTCTACTCCGTTGACACTAATTCTACTTCAACATTTTCCGCCCCCTCATTCTCTCGTGCCTTATTCGCCCATAGATCGGTCAGTTCATTCATTTCAATTCCATCATGACCCTTCACCCAAATCAGTTTTACTCTGGAATTACAATAAAGTTCATATAGTTCTTTTACTAGGTTTAAGTTTTTTATAGGACCAGTCTTCTTTTTCCAACCATTTTTTTGCCAACCAGGCGCCCATTTTGTCAAAACGTTAATCCAAAATTCTGAATCTGAATGAATTTCACCCTCTTCACCGGCCAAAAACTGCATTGCTGCACGCATTGCCGCACCCTCCATTCGAATATTTGTCGAAACTTCTTCTCTTCCTAATCTTACCGGCTGACCGTCACAAATCACAGCATAACCACCTGGCCCAGGATTAGGCGAAGCACTCCCATCTGTCCATAAAATTTTCATTACATACTACCTTGTACATCGTTTACAATTGCGTATATTGGGAATAGCACCGCCACGATAATAAAGCCAACCATTACCGCCATGACTACCATTAGCACTGGTTCAATCAAGGTTGAAATTGTTCGAATCTGCTCTTCCAATTCATCTTCGTATACTTGCGCGGCTTTTGCCAACATCTCATCTATTTTACCAGATTCTTCACCGATCGAAGCCATTTGTGGAACCAATGGCAAAATATAAGAAAGGTTTTTCAAAGACGACGATAGAGTTTTACCTTGTTTAACTTTTTCTGAGACTTCCTTAATTTCTTTTTCTAGTACCACATTATTCATCGCTTCCGACGAAATCTGTAGAGTATCCTGAATTGATACACCTGCCGACATTAGGTTTGAAGCTGTTCTTGCAAAACGCGCGTTATATAAACGCCAAAACATTCTCTTAAATAGTGGCACATTCAACTTCAAGAGCGCCGCCCATTCAATACCTGTTGTAGTTTTTCTAAACTGGAATAGAAAGTAAATCGCCACGCCCATCACAATCGTCACTAGCCACCAAGATGCTACCAAAAAGTTCGCAAACGAAACTAATACTCCTGTCGCCCACGGTAGGGGCTTTCCAATGTCTTTATATAGAGATTGTACCTGTGGCACAATCATTAATACCATAAAGATTAGTACTGCAATGATTACCATCAAGATAATCGCTGGATAAACCAAGGCACCACGAATTTTTGAAATCATCGCATTATCTTTTTCTTGCTGCTGTGCCAAGCGTTTTAGCGACAAATCCAAGCTACCCGAAGCCTCACCCGCTCTAAGCAGTGCAATATATACCTTATTGAATACGTCCGGATATTTCTCACAGGCCTGAGTCAAAGTCTTACCAGCCTCGACATCCACCAAGATTGACTCCACCACCTTCTGCATTGGCTTACTTTCAGTCTGCTCAATTACGGTACGTAATGAATTAGACAAAGGCAAACCAGCACCAATCAAAGTCGCAAACTGTCTCGTAAAGACAATTTTGTCTTTCATCGTAATCTTGTTTTGAAAACGCTGAAATAGCCCAACTTCGGACATATCTTCATCGATCCGGTCTGGCGTCATCCCCTGCTCAATTAAAAGTTTTCCAGCGGTGCGCTCATTTTCTGCCTGAATCACCCCCTTAGTCATTTCTCCAGTTTTACTATCTCTGGCTTTATATATAAATCGTTTCATTAAATCCCCTTCACTAGCCTATCGAACTCACGCGTATCTACTGCGTAATCTCTTGCACTATCATAGGTTACTGTACCCTGTTGTACCAGCTTTGCTAAAGTACGGTCCATTGTCTGCATTCCCTCGTTTGCGCCAGTCTGAATTGTATTATCAAGTTGATGCGTCTTCCCCTCACGGATAATTGAACGCACAGCTGAATTCGCAATCATAATTTCCGCTGCCACCACTCGACCCCCACCAATCGCTGGCACTAATCGTTGCGAACAAACTGCCATCAAAATCCCCGCCAGCTGTGAACGAATCTGTGGTTGCTGCTCAGCTGGAAACACATCAATCATACGATCAATTGATTGCGCTGCCGAGTTTGTGTGAAGTGTAGCAAATACCAAGTGACCGGTCTCCGCAATTGTAATCGCTGACGAAATAGTTTCAAGATCACGCATCTCACCGAGCAACACTACATCTGGATCTTCACGTAATGCCGACTTTAAAGCCCTTGAAAAAGAGTAGGTATCATAATGCACTTCTCTCTGTGCTACTACCGATCGAATCGATTTATGCGTAAACTCAATCGGGTCCTCAATCGTTAGAATATGCATCGCTTTTTCTGAGTTGATCTTATTAATAATTGCTGCCAAAGTTGTAGACTTACCAGAACCAGTTGGCCCTGTCACCAGTACCAATCCACGTGGGTAGTCAGCGAACGAAGAAATAATTTGTGGCATTCCTAACTCTTCAATTGTCGGCATCTTTGTTGGAATCAAACGAAAAGCCGCCGCTAAATTCCCTTTTTCATTAAAGGCATTCACACGAAAACGTGCAATTTCTCCAAACGAAAATGAATAGTCAAATTCTTTATCCTTTGACAGTACTTCCCGCTGCATTGAATCTAGCGTTGAAAAAACCAACTTTTCCACCATCTCACTCGTCAAAGCTGGTGTGTTTGGAATAGGCGTCAGTGAACCGTCTATTCTTAAGATTGGCGGCAATCCAACCTGGATATGCAGATCAGATGCTCCGCGCCTAATACACTCTTCGAGCAATGTCTCAATCTTAACTGAAGTTGGCAAGCTAGTTGGCGTAGAAGCAGCTGCCGCTTGATTGGCTGCTGTCGTTTTTACCGCTGTTCCCGTCATTACTATTGGTTGCGCTTGCGCTGATTGCACCGGAGTTTGCATAGGATTCGTTTGCGGCACTCCAGCCACGCCCATCGCTGAAGTTGGGCCTGTCATATTTACTTGTGGCTGTGTATTTTGCTGCATTTTTCTCCTCTTTTCTCTTATTTTAGCATAAGCTTCATTTTTTATAATAATTCACTAACTGGATTTTAAAATTTACATCTAAGCAAGATCTGATGCCACCCTATTCACTTCACTCACCGTCGTCACTCCAGTCAAAGCCTTCATCATACCATCTTGACGCATCGTCAAAGTTCCCTTCGTCCTCGCGAGCTTCATAATCTCGCTCGAAGTTGCATGCGAAATAATCATTTTCTGAATATCGTCATCTACTTCGATCGTCTCGTAAAGACCAGCTCTCCCCTTATAGCCGCCAGGTGTTTCTCGATCATCAATTCCCCGCACCAAAGTATATCCATTAGGGTTAACCACCGGTAAGCCCGTATACCCTAGATCATCCGACACAATCGCTACCTGCTGCTGATTTTGAGGTAAAATATTCCCCACCAGGTCATTTATCTGTTTTGTCTCCATTTCATTCGAGTGTACCGCCTCTCTTTTTGGAGCCACTCTTCTCACCAATCTCTGACCAATTACTGTATTTAAAGTTGAAGCCAGTAGAAACGGTTCAATACCCATATCAAGCAACCTAGGCAGAATACCCGCCGCCGAATTAGTATGCAATGTCGAGAAAACCAAGTGCCCAGTCAAAGCCGCCTGCACCGCCAAATTCGCCGTCTCCGCATCACGAATCTCACCTACCATCACCACATCTGGGTCCTGACGCAAAATGCTACGCAGCCCCGCCGCAAAAGTCAGACCCGCATCCACATTTACCTGAATCTGATTCACTCCGTCCATCTTATATTCCACCGGATCTTCTAGTGTTACAATATTAATCCCATCAGTTTTAATTCTCCGAATCAGAGCATATAAAGTAGTGGACTTACCTGAACCCGTTGGACCTGAAGTCAAAATCATCCCGTTTGGCTTCGCAATCCCTCGCTCCACCATTTTTAAAGCATGACCAGTCATCCCCATCTGTTCAATATCCAGCGTCGTTCCAGTCTTATCTAAAATACGTATCACTACTTGCTCTCCCCAAATTACCGGCGAGATCGCAATACGAAGATCAACCTCTTTTCCATCTACTAGTACCGTAAACTGACCATCTTGTGGAATACGGTGTTCATCAATTTTTAGATTCGACAAAATCTTCACTCTTGAAACCAGTGCAGGCTCAATCGTTTTTGGCAACTCCATCACCTTACGCAACACGCCATCAATTCGACATCTTACGATTAGAGTTTTTTCAAGTGGCTCAATATGAATATCCGAAGCCTTTGATCTAGTCGCAAAGGTCAGAATAGTTGACAAGGCTTTTGAAATTGGCGAATCTTGGGTAATAATTTTAACATTTGCCCCATGCGAGGTCTCATCCGCCTCCGAAGTTTTCACTGCCTTTTCTACTGCTGTAAAATCTCCCCGGTATTGTGAGATCGCCGATTTCAGCCCCTTTTCTGAAGCCATCATGATTCGCACTGGTTTCTGTACTAACTGTGATAAGTAATCTGTCTGCTGTACATTAGAGACATCAAGCATTGCCACATATAATTGTCCATTCTTTTCCCCAAGTGGCACCACCATTGACCTAGATACGACATCATACGGCAAAAGTGACAAAATTTCCGGATCAAACATCACATTTCTGAGACTTACATACGGCACATTAATCACCACAGCTGTCGCATGTGTTACAGTTTCAGCATCTGTCACTTTTTTCGCAATCAAAGTCGCCAGCAATGGTTGCTTAGTTCTCTTAATTTCCTCCACCACTTCCTGTACTTTTGCACTAGAAACCAGCCCTTCCGAAATTAAAAGAGATACAACTTTTTCTTGTGCTTCTTGAGTTAGTAGTGTCATGATTACTCTGTTACGCTTCCTCCGGTCGTTTCTTCGGTCTTCTTTTTTTCATCTTCAGCTTTCTTCCTCTCTTCCTCAGCCTTCTTTTCTTCCTCTGTCGGTTCAGGAGCTGCCTTACCACATGCCACTAGTTCTGCACGGTCCAAAATACCATTCTGGTCCACATCTTCACACTGCCCCACATAAACTTCCACTGTGGGATTAATTGCATCTCGATTAAAAGTCTCTGGATCCGGCTCCACTACTTCGGTTGAAATCGGTGAAATATTTTTATGCTTCAACATTAATTCGTCAGGATTTCCCAAAATTGCATTTGAAGCAAAAAACGCTCCCACCATACCAATCGAGGCGATAATGATGATTGTAAAAATGTCTGATTGCTTCATCTTTTTTCCTATTTATTTCATTTTAATATTATCTTTATTATCTTTGGCTCTTACAATTTCTGTCTTCTCCTGAACTGATGTTTCGGCGCTATAGAATGCTACCCCTTGTGCCAACAATTCTAATCTCGTATTACCGTTACCAAGATTACTTCCCCATTTAATTTGCGCAGAAGATAAACTGAATGCGCGAATCGATTTTTCAATATTTGAAATAATCGACATCGTCTCAGCCTCATTTCGCTTTACCGTCAAGGATACAGGAATTGTTGACACACCAGTCACTCGGCTTTGCTTATAATTCGTTCCCGGCGAAAGTTGTTCTGGTTCAAATCCAGACAATAGGAAAATCTGGTTTAATGAAGCAAGCAACGCCTCATCATTTTTCTGAGCAGGCAAAGCATCTGGTACTACTCTTAATGCTGAGCACATTTTAATCATCTTAAGATCATATGATCGCTCATCATCACTCTTTGCCTTTGAATAAGCAGCCGTAAAATCAATTCGCTTGCCACTTTCGTCAAAACAATTTTTCTGACTTTCTCGCGCCACAGACTCCAAATTTGTATTAGCTGCCATCCCCACCATTACATTGTAACGTAAAGTACCAGGTAAACTCGATACGTCAAGCGATTCTGGATTACAATCCTTTAGTTCCTTATCGGAAAATTTACCATCCTTATTACTATCCTTACAAATTCCAACATTCTTTATAGCAAGATCATAGTTAGCAATTGCTTCATCGCGCTTCTTAATCACCTTAGCATTAAAATTCATATACTTAATTAAGTAAATAGATACCACAATACTTACTCCAAGCAGTAGTGACGCGCCCAGTGTCGCCAACATCATCTGCTGCTGTAGCTTATTGATTTGAAATCGTTTTCCAAAACTTCTTTCTGCCATATCTACCTACTTTCGTTCCCGCTATTTTTATTTTCTGTTTGTTTTGTCGATTGTGAACTACATTCTGCATCGTCAGCCCTACAGTCCCTGGCGGGCGCCGCAAACATCCCTTTGATTTGCTGATACGAATCCGTCACATTCTGTCCAGTTGGCCCAATTGTCATAATATGCTTATTGTTATAGGCAAAAAGCACCGGGTCAATTGCAAGTACTGCTGAAAACCTTAAGACTAAGTTATTATTCGCATCGCGACCATTTGAAGAATCCGTAATCTGAATCCCCTCTGGTACCATTTTACAGTTATTCTCTGCACTCCACTTCGTCACGTTCTTATCCCCCTCAGACACCTGATTACCCGTATATTTAATACATTCACTTTCAAAATGTGGCACACCATTAATCTTGCCCTTAAGATCCATTGATGGCTTATAAATAGAGTTCTTTACGTTTTTAATTGTCACAGTTTCAGTCTCTGTTCCATTTTCCGTCTGCGTATTACTTTCTCTAGAAGAAGCCAAATCATCCGCAATTCCATCTTCAGATGTTTTTACCTCGGCTCCCTTACTCCAGACATCAAATTGTGGTGTGCGCCAGATCTTCTCGTCTGGAATTATAGTTTCAATCTTAGTTACCGTCTTCTTTTCTGAATTTTCCACCTGGCCAAGCGAGCCATTAGTTAAATCAGTATTTTTAACAGAAGAATCCGCTCTTTTATCGTTTATTGTCTTATCATCCTCACTCGTATTAGCATGGTCATTACGCCCCGGGTCACAATCGACCTTCCCTCTTGTCCAAATTACATACACATTACCATGTTCAGATAATAAGTTACCTTTCTCATCAGTTTCTTTAATACATCGAGTTGGAATCTGATCTCCCGTTGCTGTAACAAAACGACCAAAGTCATATTTCATCATATTCACGGATTTCTTAAACGACTCTAGTACACGATAATCAATCTTTGGCTCTTCACCCGCATTTGCCTGCGCATCAAAGTTCAATGTTGCCGTATCTAAATTCACATTGAGCTCAGACATTGTAATTGTGTCCGCACCCGATGGGAACAAATTTCTCAAAATTGGAAATACTCGCGACAATACTGGGCGATTCTTATTAATTTCAGATATTTTCTTTAGCTGATCTTGAATTGTCAAAAAATCAGGCAACTCTTTATAAGTTGTAACTTTGTCACTCAGATTTTTTATATGATTTTCCTGGCCAGAAATTAATAAATCTTGAGTACCCTTAATACCACCGAGAACTGCCACGGTAGAAATTGAGGCAATTGACACCACAATACAGATAAAGAATACTAGGTTACGAATCTTCTGTAATCGAATCATTTGCAGCTTCACATCGGGCACCAAGTTCACTTCATATTTACCAGTCTGCCCTGTGATCATTGTTGGCTCATTAGTCTTACCAGAAATTAAGTCTTTAAAGAACTTAGGAATATCAGAAAAAGTCATATTTTTAAACGTATATTTTTTCATTAGTCATTACTCCTTTCCGCCAGACCAATCGCCACCGCAAACTCCGAAGCCACAGGGAGTAGCATTTGCTGCTGTTGAGGTGTTACCTTTACATACTGCCAAGGGTTTCCTTGAATAGTTGCCACACCGGTCTTCATTTCGATATACTCAGCAATGAATGGAATAATTCCTGAAAAACCAGAGAGTACAATACCTCCCACCTGTGCTCCTGTATAACGGTTCTGAAAGAATCTCACCGACTTTGTCAATTCTAAAGCAAAGTTCTCCAAGGTCGAACTTAAAGCGTTGTAAACTTTCCCTTCAAGCTTATCCTGCGCAAGACCAAATTTCAAGATGAATTGTCTAGCTTGATCTTCACGCACTTTTAATGAATCTTCCACCACTTTCACGAAGCTTGCAAGGCCACCTGGAATCGAACGTACTAATCTTGGTGAATCCTGATACATCACTACAAGATCCGTCGACGTTTCTCCAAGATCAATAATCATTCTTGCATCCTGCACCCCAACCGGAGCTAATGCCCTCACCATTGAAATCGGTTCTGGCTCCTGCGCAATCACATTTAGTCCCAACCCTTCAATTCTTTCGAGTAATGACTCTGCATAAGCATTATCTACAGAAGACAATAAGATCTCCGCTTTCTTAGCATCGATTGGACTAATCCCAAGTACCGCAAAATCGATTGTCGCATCATCCACCGACATCGGTACATATTGATCAGCTTCATATTTAACTGTATTTACCAGCTCTTTTTCTGGTGCATTTGGCACCTCAATAATCGCGGTGTAAGTTTTTCTTGCCGGCACCCCAACTGCAATGTTCTTAGTCTTAATTCCCGCTTGCTGTCTAGCACCCAAAATAATCTCACCAAGCCTTCTCCTCCCAGCATCTGAATCGTCCTTGGTTAATTTTGGATCGATTGGTACATAAGCAAATTTCTCTAGCACCCACCCCTTTTCGACATTACCAGAAAGCTGAATCATTCTGATCGAATTTGTCCCAATATCCAATGCGAAGAAATCGCCCACTCCATGCAATAGACTCATATTAATGTAATTATAACACAAGCACTATAAAATCTGTAAAGCTTCTTTTGTTTTTCTAATCTCAATATTCTTTACATTCTTGAGCTTTTTATATTCACCCTCTGCCTGAATTTCCACCTCACTAGCCCTATCCCCCTCTTCAAAAGTTAATTTGAATTTCGAAGCTTTCTCTCCTTTTACTCCCACAAAAAAGCCTCGCACCATAAACCAACACATTGTGAAAATATTCTGGAGCGATGCCGTCCTCACTAAAAATTTATCTCCCAAATAATATCCATCACCTCGTACCAATTTTGCCATGCTTTCACCATTTAGGATCACCACATCTGAGACCCCTGCCATCTCAGCTCCGCCTCTATTTCCATCTAATTCAAATCGAAATCTTGGTATAAATCTTTTTCTGTGATTTTTCATAAACCACTTAAACAGTACTATCAAAGAAAAACACAATTTACCACGTTTCTTCCTTAATTTCTCTCGAATCTTACTCTCGTCAAAAATCTCTGTTGATTCCGCCAACATCCCCATCGTAAAATAACACAGTGCAAAACGAAAATGCTCACCATCTACCCTTGATTCAAGTCCATAAACCTCCCCCCCCTTTACCCTTCTCACTGTTCGTGCAATATCGTTAAAATTACCAAATGGTAAAGTGTAGTATCGCACTTTCTTGCCAGACAAAAAAGCAGCATTCACCCCAATTGTTGCCGTCCCGTCCCCACCCAAAGTTACTAAAATATCTCCATCCATCAAACATGCTGCCAACTTTTCCGCATTATCATCCACATTCGTTGGCGCCACCTCATACTGGAAAAAAGTCACGTTTAAAAGACCAGATTTACCAAAAATCGCCTTTTTAATTGGTTTTATCGCTTCAGTTTCTACTCTTTTTGCTTGACTTGATCGTGAATTTACCACTAAAACCACTCGGGTCCGACCACTATTAGCTTCCTCAGTAATCCTCCCCAAAACATAGCTTAATTCTGTTTC
>CAJPPG010000012.1 GCA_905372495.1 Candidatus Saccharimonadota bacterium
CAAACGTTCTACCTCGTCGAAATGGAGAAAGGTGACTTGTTTCTTGGCGGCACGAGGTAGATCAACTAAGCTTGGGTCAAGAGAGTGAATACCGCGTTTGGCTAGATATTTGAGAAAACCACGTAGAGCAATTAGATGATAGCTCTGAGTAAGAGCGGAAAGACGTTCGTGATTTTGATTGTCGTCAAAACGATTGAGTCGGAGGCGGAATTTACGTAAAATTTCTGGAGTGAGATCAGAGGGTTTAATGGTGGCACCCTCGGGGAAGTCTTGAGTAATTAAATCAAGAAAACGGGCAAGATAAAGCCCGTAGTTCTCAGTGGTTTTTGTAGAACGGCCTTTTTCAATTTCAAGAGATTCAAGAAAATCATTAATAAGATCAGAGATATCCATAAGGGATATTATAACAGACCGTGATATAATACGGTTATGGATAATCTGAATACTCCGGGTGTGAATTTTACGACGAATGCAGATGGCGGTGTGAGTCCGAGTGATGAGAACAAGCCGAATAGTGAGACAGAGACGAATTCGGTGTTTAAGGTTTTTGGTGAAGTGAAAAAAATTGATTATAACCAGGAACTAGTTGATCAACAAATTAATATGAATCCAACGGAGAAGAGGATTTTTGAACCTCTGACTGGAAGCAGCGTGGTGGTAGATACAGTGCAGGAAAATAGGGTGCCTGAAAATGGGTTCCCGGCAGGGTATGGGCCGAATGCAGACTTCAAGAGAATTGAAAAACCGAAGAAACCGAAGTTGGGGGAAAGAATTAAGCGTTCTTTTGGTGAGCTGACGAAGATACAGAAGAGACTACTAATTATTATCCCGTCAGCAGTGGTAGGGTTAATTGTGGTTTTTTCGATAGTTGCGAGTATTACGGGGATATTTTCAACCGATTACTCAAAAACTTACAGCGTGGCGAAGGCGATTAAGAGCGATCTACAAAAACTAAGAAGCAATGTGAATTGTGATAAGGTAACAGAATATAATGACAATACCTTCACCTCGATGGAGATATATCAGGGATACATTGAGGGATGCAAGAAAAATAGTCAGGGAGTAAATGCGCAGTTGATTGAAGAAATGGGGAACACGGCCGGGGTCCTGAAGGATATCGAGGTAAATCGTCGATTTGAGGCGTTTAAGGTGGCGTTGAATGAGTCTAAGGCAAGTAGTGCTGAAGTAGAAAAGACTCTGGATCTTTATTCATTGTGGCATAATTGGCTAATTGTGGAGTCGTCTGGAGATAAAACTCACAACGGTTTTGAATGGAGTGAATCAGAAATTAAGGAAGCGGCAAAGATTTTGATGGAGTCTGGTAATGAAAAACTGGTGGCGTATGGCAACGCTTGGATTGGCTTAAAAACAGAGGTGGCGAAGGCGGCGTACAAATTCTATCATTCTTCTGAAGAAACTGAGGTGGTGGACTACGTGGAAGCAAAGAACGACTTGGAAGCGAAAAAGAATGCGTTTATGCAGTTCCAAAAGGAGAAACGACCAGATGTATTGAAAGAATTCCCGTTGCAGCTAGTCGATCTTGCAAATATTTCGGTGAAATTCGACGAGATGTATAATTTTATTCGGGAAACGTACCAGAAAAATTACAATAAAAAAGTTGGGGGATGTAAAGAATTGATTAATGCGGTAATCTGTGATTAGTATCTGGATTTACCTAGAGTAATCGTAGCGTGGAATAGCTTGACTGGTTGTGTTATAATCAGAAAAATGTAAGAGCAAAAGCTCAGGGAGTACGTATGTCAGAAGATAAACCTACTAATAAACAAAAGGAGGTCGATCTTGCCGACTTCGTGCAAAGAACACTTGTAATTTTTAAACCTGATTCTGTGCAACGTGGTATTGTGGGGGAAATCTTGCAACGCTTTGAGCGCGTGGGCTTAAAAATTGTTGGTATGAAGATGGTAAGTCCAGATCAGGTACTATTTAAAAAACATTATGAAGATATCGGAAAGCTGATTTCACGACGGGGTGAGGAAACTTTTATGTATAACTTGAACTATATGATGTCAGGTCCAATTATTGCAATGTGTCTTGAAGGGGTGGAGGCAGTGGCTTTAGTACGTAAAATTGTCGGCCCTACTGAACCAAAGTCTGCAGATATGGGCACAATTCGTGGTGATTTTTCCCACATGAGCTTTGGTTATTCTAATGCGAAGAAAATTGGTGTACCTAACCTTGTGCATGCTTCAGGAAATCCGGAAGAAGCAGCAGAGGAAGTGAGACTATGGTTTACTGATGCTGAACTCTATGATTACGAAGATTTGAATGAAAAATATACTCGCTAAGATAGTGAAGTATATATGGTATAATTAATTTGTGTTGGCCTGGTAGCTCAATGGATAGAGCAGCTCCGTCCTAAGGAGAAGGTTGCGAGTTCGACCCCCGCCCGGGTCACCATAAATTGAAATTATATGACAAAATTAGTATTTGATGGGCAGCGTGAAGGGGAAGAAGTTAAGTTTATTTTTCGTCGCCATTTTTCAACAGCAAAAGCAGGAATTATTTTTTTGGTAGTTATGATAATGCTAGGGATAATTCCGCTTTTTTTGTGGCAGAATGATCTAAGGATGTTGTGGATTTTTCTGGGGTTCGTATTTGTGGGGGTGTGCGGTTTTTTCTATGCGTATATGATGTGGTACTTTTCGGTTTATATTGTGACAGATCAAAGAATTAGGCAGGTTTCACAAAAGGGGTTATTTAAGAAAACTGTAGTAGACCTGGGATTAGATAAAATACAGAGTATTTCTTATGGTATTACTTCGGTAGTTGGGGGGATTTTGGGTTACGGAACGATTTTAATTCAAACTGGCGTAGGCGATTTGGTGATTTCAGTGGTGGGAAAGCCGGCGGAGACTTATGAAAAGCTACAGAATGTAGTAGCAAAGAATACGAAATAGAGAAGAGGAGAATAAGAGTGAAAAAGCAAGACCAAAACGATGAGAAAAAACCATCAATCATTAAGCGTTTAAAACAACGAAAAGAACAGAAGGAGATTGAGGAATTTAAGAATAAGACGGAGCTTGAGCGAGTCGAAGAGAGACGCGAAGAGGTTTTGTCGAAGGGGCGTAAATTTAAATATCCTTTACAATATGCTAAATATCGTATCGTAACGTTGACTATTGTGATCTCATTGGTGGCCGTAATGTTATTTGGGGGGTTCTTGTATCTATCTCTATATAAATGGCAGAGTACAGATCCAGTACTTTATCGGCTTACTCAGTTGGTGCCGTTATCAGTAGCCTCAGTTGATAATGAACGTGTGCGTTATTCTGATTATCTAATGATTTATAAGAGTACGATTACGCCAATTGAACAGCAACAGGGGAAGTTAGGAAATGATAAAGATGCTTCGTCGATGATAAACCACTACAAAAGAATGGCTTTAACTGAGGCGGAGAACTATGCTTATGCCTTAAAGTTGGCGGCAGAGTATCATTTAACCGTAGATAAGGATGAAATTGACCGTGCGCTTGATAAGCACCGTAAGATTGGTGGAGTGGAGAGGAGCGAGGAAAGTTTTAAGAAGATCCTAGAAGATAACTTTGGTTTATCAGTTAAGGAATATCGTAGGATGCTATACCTCTCTTTAATAAAAGAAAAAGTGTCGCAACAAATCGACAAGGAGGCGATTAGGATTTCAGAGACCGTACAAGCTGGAGTGAAAGCAGGAAAAAGCCTGAAAGTTATTGCTGATGAATTAGGTGAGAAAGTTTTATACGAGGAGACGGGGGGGCTGGTTGATAAAATGAATGTCGATGGGGGGAGGGCTGGAGTAGCGATGGGCCTTGAGGCGGGACAGACTTCGGATCGCGTAATGTCTTCGTCAGGTGATGGATATTATTTTGTGGCATTGATTAACAAAACTGAATCACAGGTGAATTATAACTCTATTAAGGTTCCGTTTTTAGAATTCAATAAACAAATGAAACAGATTCGTGAGGAGGGACGAGTACGAGAAATGATCAACTTGAAGGATGAATAGAAACACCGAAAAAAGATCCCTGGAAGAGGGATTTTTTTATGATAAAAAATGGTGCGAGTAGAGGGAGTCGAACCCTCGTCTCTTCCTTGGGAAGGAAGCATAATAGCCGTTATACGATACTCGCTTATGTAGTTATTTTAGCATAATTTAAAGAAGATAGAGAAAAAGTCTTGCGTAATCGGGGACAATAAAGTATACTACTGGTATTGGATTCGTAGCTCAGTTGGTTAGAGCGCTGCCCTGTCACGGCAGAGGTCGCGAGTTCGAGTCTCGTCGGATCCGCCATTACAGCTTTAGGGCTGTTTTTTCTTGTTCAAAATTTTTATTCGATAATATAATTATCTGTATATTTTTGGTAATGGTCTTCGGTACCTGAAGAGAGAACCCAACAAAGTATAGGGTGAGAACGACGGTAGTTTTGGATACTAATGTGCTGAATAATTTTTTTATCAACAGAAAGAAAATCCGGTTTAAACCATAGATTAAAAGGGAATTTTAGAAGAGATAATCCTAGATAATAGAGGGGTTTTGGATGGCTGGAGATAAGTAGGCCAGAAGGGACTTTGGGTGAATAACGAAGAAACCAGTTTACGATACGTGGATCAAAACTTTTGATGGCGACGGGAGCATTTTGATATTGTTCTTGATATTTTTGAAGTAAATCTGCGGTTTGTTGGCAGAAGCGGCGATAGTTGACGTTGAACTCAGGTTTAAGTTCAATAAGAAGTGGAGTTTTGCCGGCGATAAGCTGTAGTGCGGATTCTAGGGTGGGAATTTGAGATGTATATTTTTTGGAGAAAGGATTTTTTGACTTCTGAGAAGGAGAAAGAAGCTGGAGCTTTTGAATGTCAGCTAAAGTACTGTGTTTAATTTTTTGAGAAATTTGAGTGAGACGAAAAGTATTATTGTCGTGGAAAATAACCAGGCGATGATCTTTTGTGTAATGGAGATCAAGTTCGATGGCAAGTTGATTTTGGATGGCAAGTTGAAAGGAGGCTAAGGTGTTTTCTGGAATGAAGAAAAATGGCTTATGAAGAGGAGGAGTATCAGGGTATTTTTGATAAGTTGATGGGTTGAAGAAGCCGTGTAGACCACGATGTGCAAATGGGCGACTAGTAAGTACGGTTAGCTGAGACTGCTTTAGTCGAGGTCCAGAGAGGAGTGATGGGTTTGAGTGGTCTTTTCGTTGGGTTGAAGATTGTTTCATGATATAATTTAGCCAGGTGCCATTGTAGCTCAGTTGGTAGAGCAGCTCATTCGTAACGAGCAGGTCGCAGGTTCGATCCCTGTCAATGGCTCCATTTTTTTAGTTTAAAAAATTAATTGCGGAAGTGGCACTAAGTGCCCCGTCGGCGGTAGCGGTAACTAGTTGGCGAGTAACTTTGGAACGACAGTCTCCAGCAACGTAGAAGCCTGGTAAGGTTGTCGCGCAATTATCATCGGTAATTGGGAAGCCAGAAGAATCAGTAATTAAATTGTGATTTTGACTTAGGTTTTTTAGGAGAGTAGTGCTTGGGAAAATGCGACCAATCTCAATAAAGAGACCCTTGATTTTAAGAGTGCGGGGGAGTGAGGGGTCTTGTTGAAGATCTTTTGGTAGATCATGTTTGAGGTCGATTGCTGTGAGGAGGCGGTCGGAAGATTTAAGTGAACTAATTTCATTGTTGGTGAGAATAGTGACATTTTCGCGAAGTTTTAATTTATCAAGGAGGAGCTCTTCGGTACGAAAGACATCGGAACGATGTATGAGATAAACTTTTTGACAAAGATCTGCTAGGTAGAGGGCGGAAAGAACAGCGGAGCTACCACCACCAACAACGGCAACGGTTTGATTTTTGTAAAGCGGACCGTCACAGGTGGCACAAATGGCTATACCGTGTCCTAGGAGTTGATCCTCTTCAGGAAGATTAAGCTTGCGACGCGTGGTTCCAGTAGCCAAAATAACTGTTTTGGCCTGATATTGCTGGTTTTTGGTATGAATTTGATAAAGAGAATCGGCATAATTTAAGTCGAGAACGGTTTGGTAGGTGATTTTTTGATTTAAAGCTTGAAGTTGTTGATATAAATGAGAGGCAAAATCTTGACCAGATACATTGGGGAGAGCTGGATAGTTTTCTACAAGGGGGGACTGGATAATTTGTCCGCCGTAAATGGTGGACTCGAGCAAAAGAACAGTTTTATTTGCACGAAGAGCGTAGAGGGTGGCAGTCATGCCGGCGGTGCCAGCACCAATAATTGCAATATCATAAATCATATTAATATTATAGCAAGTTCTATTTTAAATTAGACATGATATGATTATAGGTAATGGTACAGCTTGGAATTAGAACTGGCAGGGGTGGATTTTCTGAATGGATGAAGGGATTTTCTGGACAGAGAAAAAAGAGCTGGAATGATGAACTAGTAAAACTCAACAGAGAAAAGATGGCGAGAATCTTTTTGGCGGCAATTGAACAATATAATATTGAGGTGTCGCAAAAAGAGGTTGTGGATAAAAATGGGGTACATATCGCTGAACAATTAATTTCACCAGAGGGTTTTAAGTTAGTGGCTGGGTACCATATTGACTCGATTAATGAAGAAAGAGAGGTTGAATCTAATTATGGAGTATATATACAAAATTTAATCACAACGATTTATTCAAATTTGGTGATAGGATACAACTGGCAAACTGAAGTGATTGTAATTGTGAAGGTGGATGCTGAACTAAATAGTTATTCGGATACATATGTATTTTCTAAAAAGAATGTATTCAAGGCTAAACATGGGTGGTTTTCAGATATGTTTCAGATTTATGATAGGAGCGAGAGTTTTATAAAAAATTTACTAACTTTTTTGAGTTTTAAAAATCGCACAACTTTTATGGTGGATGCGGAGATGGATGAAAGTTTAAGAGACGAAAAAGGGGGATTAATTTTGATTTACATGAGACAACCACAAGAGAGGGCGGACTTTGTGAACTTTTTCCGGAAATTTGCGAAATAGTCAAAAGAGAAGAAATAGAGTAATATAGAGAAAGTAAGAGGAGATGATGATGAATGATGGTAGTATAAAAATCATAGCAGTTGTGGGAATGAGCGGATCAGGAAAATCGGTAGTGGTGGATTATTTAACCGAAAAAGGTTTTCCGAAGGTGTATTTTGGGGGGATGATTTATAAAGAAATGAAGCGACGTGGAATCGAGATTACGTCGGATGGTGAGAGTGAGAAACAGTTTAGGGAGATGATTCGGGAGACTGAAGGTAAAGATTGGGTAGTTAAGCAGGTAATCGAGGAGACAATAAACCTAATTAATGCTGGTCAAAAGAGGATTGTGCTAGATGGACTTTACTCATGGACCGAATATAAGATTTTAAAAAAGGAATTCCCTGGACAGTTAACAGTACTGGCGGTTGTAGTACCAAAGGCGTTGAGGCATTTTAGGGTTGGAAAAAGACCAGAGCGACCATTTAATACTAAAGAAATCCAAGAACGTGATCGATCTGAGGTGGAGAATTTGGAGAAGGGTGGTCCAATTGCGATGGCAGATTACTATGTACTGAATGATGATAGCGTAGCTAAATTACACAATGATGTGGATGCAATTCTCGATCGAATTGAATTCTAAGCGAAATTTAGTAAGGTAAAACGATGAAGACATTGGTAATTATTGACGGTAAGAGCGTATTTTATAGGGGGTATTTTGCGATGGGGGCCTTGTCAACGTCGGATGGAACGCCAACTTCTGGGGTATATGGTTTTGCAACAATTGCAACGGAGATTGTAAAAAAGCTACAACCAACGAAAGTGGTGGTTGCGTGGGATAAAGCGAAGACTTCGACAGCAAAAAGGCTAGCGATTTATCCAGAATATAAGGCTGGAAGGACAAGACCACCGGAAGATTTTTTTGCACAAATCCCACTATTGAAGGAATTGATCTTTGCTTTAGGTTGGGAGTTTTTAGAAGTAGATGAATATGAGGCGGATGATATTATTGGGACACTAGCTAAGCAGGCGGATGAAAAGGGAGATTATATGACTTATATTGTATCGTCGGACCTTGATATGCTGCAGATTGTTGATGAAAATACCAGAATGTATAGATTGATTAAGGGTTTTTCTAATATTGAGGAGATAGATATTTCTGCAATTGAAAAAAAATATGGTATTTTAAAAAATCAGTTTTTAGATTTGAAAGCCCTTAAGGGGGATAATTCGGATAATATTCCAGGTGTGCCTGGCATTGGTGAGAAGACGGCTGTGAAGCTACTAAATGAATATGGCAGCTTAAAAGGTGTATATGAACATATTGATGAGATTTCTGGTGCAGTAAAAAAGAGGCTGGAAGAGGGGAGGGGGTCGGCTGAAATGTCATATGAGCTTGCAAAGATTTTAACAGATGCGCCAGTACATCTTGATGAGACTAAGGACTTAACAATAGAGCCAGAGAGGATTGTTGCGGCGTTAAAAAAACTAGAATTTAACTCATTGATTAGAAAGTTTCAAAACGAGTTGAAACTAGGCGGAGATCAGAATAAGCTGAAAAATCAGGAAAGAGCTGAAGTCGGATTAAGGTCAAATAATGAAGCATCAAGCTCGGTAGTGGAAGAGGTGGGGCAGGCGGAAGTAACATATGAGATACCGGAAGGTATGATTGTTGCTAGTGATTTAAAAGAGAAAATGCATCTTTCTGATGAGCTTGCGGAAGTAATCTTGAAGGGGGATAGGAAAATTTGGGATCTAAAACAGGCAGATTTCTTAATTAATCCACTAAAAAGAGTAGAAAATATAGATAGCAACCAAGCTATGTTGGCGTTAGAGGATCCGTGCCAGAGAATATTGATGGGTGAATATACGGAAACAGAGCGGATTGAATATGCGGAACAAATGAAAAGTCTATCGAAGATGCCAAAGCTATATCAGATACTAACTGATTATGACTTACCATTAATTCCAGTACTCTATGAAATGGAGAAGACAGGAGTTTTAATCGATCGCGCCTATTTTAAAGAACTTAAATCTGAGTTCACGGAAAAAGTTGCAGAGCTTGAACAAAAAATTTATTCAGTATGTGGAGTGAACTTTAATGTTAATTCACCGATACAATTATCAAAGGTGCTATTTGAGGACTTGGCATTACCAACTAAGGGCATAAAAAAAACAACGCGGGGGTTTTCGACTGGTGTAAGTGAACTTGAAAAATTAGAGGGACAACACCCAGTGATTGAGATGATTAAAGAGTATAGAGAAGTTTCAAAACTACTCTCGACTTATATCTTGCCGCTACCGGAATTGGCTGGAGAAGATGGGCGAATTCATACAACCTTTACTCAAAATGTAACTGCAACGGGAAGATTATCAAGCGTGAATCCGAACCTGCAAAATATTCCGGTGAGGTCTGAAGACGGAAAGCGAATTCGAACAGGATTTGTGGCGGAAAATGGGAAGATTTTGGTATCTGCGGATTACGCGCAGTTTGAATTACGATTAGCAGCTGCACTGGCAGGAGATCAGAAGCTAATTGAGTCATTTGCGCAGAATGTGGATATTCATACTAAAACAGCTGCAGAGGTATTTGGAATTAGAATGGAAGATGTCTCAAAAACACAGCGTCGAGCAGCCAAGGTGATAAATTTTGGTGTACTGTATGGAATGAGTCCAAAAGGCCTAGCAGACTCTGCCGAGATGAATTTTTATGAAGCAAAACAATTTATCGACGATTATTTTAGAGTAAGAAAGCCAATTAAAGACTATTTGGAAAAAACTTTACAGCAGGCACGTGAGGAAGGCTTTGTAGAAACTTTTTTTGGACGTAGGCGACCGACACCAGATGTGAAATCATCTAATTTTATTATAAGATCTGCTGCGGAAAGAGCTGCTCAAAATATGCCAATTCAGGGTACAGAAGCGGATTTGATGAAAAGGGCAATGATTCGTGTCAATAATTTATTGAAAGAAAAATATCAAGAGGGGGCAAAATTGATCTTACAGGTACATGACTCGTTGATTATCGAATGTACCAAGGGTTTGGAAGAAGAGGTATCGGCGGATCTAGTTCAAATTATGGAAAATGTGGCACCAGAATTACCGGTAAGACTTAAAGCTGACGTGTCGATAGGAGTGAACTGGGGTGAACTATAAACTAGGAATCTATCAGGCACCAGAAGGGGGAATAGTTTTTGATGTGGATGTTGAAGCAGAAACGATGTGGGCGACGCAGGTGCAGATTGCGCAGTTATTTGGTGTCGATAAGACTGTTATCTCAAGACACTTGAAAAATATCTATAAGGATGAAGAATTAGATGAAGCAAAAACTTGTCAGAAACAAAATGAAATACGTAAAGAGGGGGAGAGACAGGTAAAGCGCGAAGTTAAGAGATATAATTTGGACGCAATTATTTCTGTTGGTTATCG
The DNA here is from genome assembly GCA_905372495.1 of Candidatus Saccharimonadota bacterium. GTDB lineage: Bacteria > Patescibacteriota > Saccharimonadia > Saccharimonadales > Saccharimonadaceae > Nanosyncoccus. The sequence continues at coordinate 10,397 of CAJPPG010000012.1, forward strand.
TGTAAATTCGATGAAGGCGACAAAATTTCGTGTTTGGTCAAACCGCATTTTGAAAGACTATATTACAAAGGGTGTAGTAGTCAATCAGAGACAACTTGAGAAAACTCCTGAAATGGAGGCAGAGAAGAAGCTGGATGAAATTAAGACAGCAATGATGATTGTTGAGCGAGTAGTTCGAGGAAATGAGTTATCAAGTGGTGAGGCGAAGGGGGTGATTGAAATCATTTCTAAATATACAAGAAGTTTTCAGGTAATTGATGAGTACCTAAAGGGAAAATTTATTCTATCAAATAATCGTCGTGCTAGACATGAATTATCTGGGGTAGAGATGGAGAATTTAGTGGTGGATCTGAAGGAGAAAATGGGGGAGGGAAGAGGATTCGGGGAGTTACGAACGGAATACGATGATTTTAATAGCTTAGCGGAGGAAGTTAAGCGGGATTATTCTGATGATGACTCGGTCTCGAGAAAGGCGGCAAAGTTATTATATTTTATTGTAAAGAATGAGCCGTTTGAACGTGGTAATCAGCAGATTGGCGGACTACTGTTTGTAGTGTATCTAGCCTTTAATCAAATTCAATTAAGTAGCATGGGGGAGACGAAAATTTCTGATCAAGCGTTAACGGCTTTAGTGTTGCTGATCTCCGAAAGCGTGGGTACAGAAAAAGAGCTATTAATTAATTTAATCTGTAAGTTATTAGATAATTAATGTTATAATATTAAAGATGAAAGATCTAGTTAAAGATCTCAAAGAAGTTTATGTCAAACACCGCTCAATGTTTACATTAATGGTGGTGATGGCTGTTTTTTCGATAATACTTTTTATTTATTCGATGGCAAATCTTCACCCAAATGCTTCAGTGGTTAAGGTAAGTTATGGTGATATCGGGAGATATCAGGGGGGAGAATGGTCTTCAATGTCGAATTCTGGTGGATATCATGATGGCGCATGGCAGGCGATGCTAGTATATCCGTTATTTGCATTGATTTTTGGTGTATTACATAACATGATTGCTTTGAGAATATATCGCAAAAAAGGCGATAAGGTGGCTAGTGTATTCCTAACTGTAACGATTGCTATGATTTTATTCACGACGTTAACTCTCTGGAGATTGCTTGGTGAGGGCTAAACAACATGAGAGGAGCGAAAAAATAAAACCGGTTGAACGGTCGGATTGGGCTGACCTTGAGATTCCACTAGGAAAAAGAACGAAGAAATATCGTCTGTTGGAAATTCTACCGGGAGCCTTGTCATATACAATGATAATTTTATTGTTCGCGCTATCGATTATTAGCCCGGCGCTAGGCTCTTATTATTTACTTTTAATAATCGCGGTGACATTAGTGAAGGCGGTTGGAATAGTTTATCGTACGATTCAAGGTTATAATGCTGCAAAAAGAGCAGAGAAGGTGAATTGGCATAAAAGGTTACTTGACCTCGAGACACCACATGAGCGTTACGAGGAACTTTTGAGGCATAAGTGTAAAGAATTTGCCTTTAGTGAGCATGTAGAAAACTTAAAATTATTATCGGTTGGAAAAGATTTAGTATTATCTGAAAGAGAAGAAGCCATAAAAGAGGAATTAGTATCCTTTCCTAAGCCAAAAGAGATCTACCATGCGGTGATTATGGTGGCATATAATGAAGGCCTGGAAACCCTGATTCCTACAGTAGAGGCTGTGAAGAATGGTAGTTTTGATAACAAACGAATAATTTTTGTGTTCGGATATGAGGAACGTGGTGGTGAAGCGATGGTCGAGAACGCAAAGGTGCTAAAAGAAAAATTTAAGGATGATTTCTTTGAATTTATAGCTGTAATGCATCCTAAGGATTTAAAAGATGAGATTCAAGGGAAGGGGCCAAATTTGGATTTTGCGGCAGGAGAACTCTTGGAATTCGTTAAGAAAAAGAAAATCCCCCTAGAGAATGTCATTGTGACGTCGCTTGATTCTGATAATAAGATGAGTAAGTGGTATCTTGATTATGTGGCGTATCAATTTATTGTTCATCCAAATAGGCAGCATTTGAGCTACCAGCCAGTGTCGTTGTTTACTAATAATATTTGGGATGCACCGGCGCCAATGAGGATTATTGCAATTTCGAACTCATTTTTTAACATTATTTCGTCAATGCGTTCACATACTCTTAAGAATTTTGCTTCACACTCTCAGCCCTTACTAGCTTTATCGGAAATGGGTTTTTGGAGTAAAAAAACGATCGTAGAAGATGGACATCAGTATTGGCGTTCACTATTCTTCTTTAAGGGTAATTATGAAGTTTTGCCTATCCATGTGGCTATTTATCAGGACGCGGTAATGGAGGAGACTTTAATAAAGACATTGAAGGCACAGTTTATACAGCTTCGTCGTTGGGATTATGGAGCGTCGGATGTAGCTTATGTTGGAGTGAGGCTGTTTTCAAAAGATAGAAAACAAATTGGACAAATGTCATTTTTACCACTTTTTGCTAAATTTATACGCTTACTAGAAGGACACGTGACTTTGGCGGCTATCTCGCCAATGGTGGCGTTTGGTGGATGGGTGCCAAAAATTATTAACTCAAGATCAAAGGATCTCCTAACATTTAACTTACCAAATACGATTAGTCTAATTCAGATTTTTGCTTCGGTTGGTTTAATGACGACGATCTTACTTTCACTAAAAATGTTGCCACCAAGACCAAAAGAAGTGAAGACGCCGCGAATTTTAATGATATTACAGTGGCTATTAATGCCAGTTGTGGCAATTGTGTACCAGTCATTTGCGGCATTTTATTCGCAAACAAGGTTGCTGACGGGGAATTATATGGAAAAATTTGATGTAACAAAAAAGGTAGTCAAAACAAAGAAAAATACTAAATAAAAACCTTGGTGAAGAACCGAGGTTTTTAAGTCTTATAAATGCGAAGACTGAAATGTATCGAGAAATATGAATAAAAAAACGCCATGATTGGCGGTTTTAGATGGTGGGTCGCGAGGGATTCGAACCCCCGACTTCCTCCGTGTAAAGGAGACACTCTAGCCAGCTGAGTTAGCGACCCTTATTATTTTTTATCTTACCATAAAATATGATAAAATAAAAGAGTTAATGAGAAAGGAAAATGTCATGAGTAGTACTGAGAGTTTTGAGACCGAACGTGTGGACCGAATGCGACACACCTTGAGTCATGTGATGGCTACTGCTCTGACAGAGATGTATCCAGGTATCCGATTTGGTGTAGGGCCTGCGATTAAGGATGGTTTCTATTATGATGTTGACCTTTCTAAGGTAAAGACAAAAAATGGTGAAGTGGTAAAAATTTCTGATGCTGACTTATCTAAAATTGAGAAAAAGATGAGAGGGATTATTGCGCGGGGATTTAAAATGCAATATTCGGAAAAGAGTCGTGCTGAAGCGCTTGATTGGGCAAAACAGAACGGACAAGATTTTAAGATTGAGTTAATTAACGAACTACCAGAAGGCGAAGTGATCTCTTTCTATCAACTAGGTGATTTCACTGATCTATGTAAGGGGCCACATATTGAGAGTGACAAAGAGGTTGGCGCCTTCAAATTAACACGTGTTGCGGGTGCGTATTGGCGGGGGGATGAGAATAAGCCAATGTTGACACGTATCTATGGCGTGGCTTTTGAAACTGAAGATGAGCTTAAGGCATACCTAGAAAAAATTGAGGAGGCAAAAGCTAGGGACCATAGAAAACTGGGTAAGGAATTGGATCTATTCTGTTTTTCAGATCTAGTAGGTGCGGGATTACCGCTGTTTTCACCACGAGGAACAATACTACGCGAGATGGTGTCGGGATATTCGTTGTCGCTAAGAGGAGCTTCTGGATTTGAGAAGGTATGGACGCCGAACATTACGAAAATGGACCTCTATAAGACTTCTGGACATTATGCTAAATTTGGTGACGAGTTGTTTATTGTGCATTCACAGGTGAACGGAGAGGATTTTGCGTTAAAGCCAATGAACTGTCCACATCATGCACAGATTTTCGCTTCAAGACCACGTACTTATAAAGAAATGCCTGTTCGGTATATGGAAGCAACAACGGATTATCGTGATGAGAAATCTGGAGAATTGGGTGGACTTTCTCGAGTACGTTCTTTAACGCAGGATGACTCACACGTTTTCTGTCGTAAATCTCAAATTGAGGATGAAATTAAGAATTTAATTAAAATCGTACGTGAACTATATACGACGGTGGGGATGGGGAAGTTAAGAGCAAGGCTTTCTTATCGTTCTAATGAGAACAAATACCTTGGTGATATGAGTCTTTGGGAAATGGCACAGGCGCAAATTAAGAGTGCTGCAATTGATAACGGATTAGATTTTTTTGAGGCAGAGGGTGAGGCAGCCTTTTATGGTCCTAAGATTGATTTTATGGCGGAAGATGCGATTGGTCGTGAACATCAGGTAGCGACAGTACAGCTTGATTTTGTGCAACCGGAGCGCTTTGATCTTAATTTTATAAATGAAAAGGGCGAAAAAGAGCAACCAGTGATGGTACACCATGCGACATTAGGTTCAATTGAAAGATTCCTCTCAGTGTTTATCGAACATACTGCAGGTTGGTTCCCATTCTGGTGTGCACCTGAACAGGTTAGGATTGTAACAGTGAACGATGGAGTATTGGGTTACGTTTCAGAAATTGAGGATGTACTAAAACAAATTGTATTAGATAAGCCACTAAAATATAATGAGCTAAGATTTACGTCTGATAAGACAGATGATTCACTAGGGAAGAAGATTCGTCGCGCGACTTCAATGAAAATTCCAGTCATTTTAGTTGTTGGACCAAAGGATATGGAAGCAAGAACTGTGAGCGTGAGGTTGAAAGACGAGGAAAAAACCGTAGACTTGAATAATCTTGGAGATTTTTTGAAGACTTTAGCTTAATAGTCACTGAGTATTCTTAATGATTAAGCCAGTAATAGTAATAGTTGGACCGACCGCCTCTGGTAAAACGGGGGCGGCTATTGCTTTGGCGGAAGAAATCGGTGGGGAAATTATTTGTGCAGATTCAAGAACAATTTACCGAGGTATGGATGTGGGTACAGCTAAGCCTAGTATGGAAGAGAGGAAAAATATTGTTCATTTTGGGTTAGATTTAGTGGATCCAGACGAACGATTCACGGTATATGATTGGAAGAAATATGCTGAACAAAAAATTTATGAGATAAGAAAAAGGGGGAAATTTCCGATTATTGTCGGGGGGACGGGTCTTTATATTGATGCACTAATCTATGACTACCAATTCGACCAGGGGAGAAAGAGTGAGCAACTTGATAGAAAAGAGGTAGGAGAGGGTTTTTGGGTTTATGGGGTGCAGTGGGCTAATGAAGAAATTCGAGAAAGAATTAAACTTCGTGAACAACAGATGTTTGAGAATGAGGAATTAGTTTTAGAGACAGTAGCGCTAGCTAAACGATTTGATTGGGGATTACAATCAATGCGAAGCAATATTTATCAGTTTGTATGGCGGATGTTGAATAAGGAAATTACAAAAGATGAAGCTATAGCTCTTGGAGTATATGACGATTATCATTTGGCGAAGAGACAGATGACCTGGTTCAAGAGAAATAAGCAAATTAGATGGTGTAGGTTAAAAGATTTGATCGCTGAAATAATAAAAGACGTAAAGTCTTTAGAATAAAAAGTTTATGATGTGGTAAAATAGAGTTAAGATGAGTAAAGAAAATAATACTCCATTAGAAAAACTATTTGGATCAAAAACTAGAACAAAATTATTAAATCTATTTTTTGGTAATCCTGAACGTTCTTTTTATGTTCGCGAAATGACACGGGTGATTGATGAACAAATCAACTCAGTGAGACGAGAGTTGTTGAACCTTGAAGGGATAGGTATTATTAAGAACGAAACTTATGATAATAAGGTTTATTATTCGGCGAATACGAAGCACCCCTTTTCGAAGCCACTAATTATGCTTTTTTCTACGCGTACTGATGTGATTGTTGATGTGGCGGTAAAACCAAATGTTTGGGAAGAATATGTGCGATCAGTTAAGAACTACTTAGACTGTTTGATTGTTACCAATCGATTGCCTGGTCAAGAGGGGGTTGATTTATTAATAGTTGGAGATGATAAGACAAAGAAACTGACGCACTGGGCTGAGGTTGTTGAGAAAAAAGAGGGCAAGCCATTGAACTATGTGATTATGTCTCGTGATGATTTTCAATATCGCTTAAATGTGAAGGATAGGTTTGTTTCAGAAGTCTTGGAAATGTCGATACTGGAGAAAATTGATCCAGATGGAATATTGAATAAACGTTAAAAATAATTTGGAAAAAGAGGAAGGAGTGACAGATGTTTGAGATTGAAAGTAAGAATCCAAATGAAATTACAATTAAAACTAGTACAAAGACGATAACCATTGATTTTGTTAATGGAGTGATTATGGCTGATCTTGTCGTGGGGAAAATCGCTGGTCCTGGTGAGTTTGAAATTGGAGAAGCTACGATCAGGGGTATTAGTGTGGCTAAACATACCAAAACAATTTATGATGTAGAAGTAGGTGGAGTTCATGTGGGCATTATCGGCGATTTTGATGAGAATTTGGATGAGCTAGGTATTTCTGACATTCTATGCACGAGTTCTGTGAAGGCAATTAAAAATATTAACCCAAAGTTAATTGTAGCTACAGGTAATATCGACGGTATGGTGACTGAGCTAAAACTCTCAAGCAGGGTGGAGAAGAAAATTAAAATTAAAAAGATTGAGGACCTTCCAGCAGTACAGGAAGTAATCGCTTTAAATTAAGATTAATCAGAGATAAGAGGGGGAGTAATTAAAAAAAGAGTTTAAAAGAAAGGAGCTCTTTTTTTTGTAATCATTCCCAAAAACAATTTATTTAAAAAATGTGTTCAAAATAAAATGTATTTGTATCCAATAATTGGAGGAAGGTTTGGCGAAAATAGTTATTGAGTAAATATATTGTTCAATAATTCAAATATAGTTATGCGGGTAAAAAATTGAATGACCGATTAATGTGCTATAATTTTGATATGAATTTTGATGTTTTTGCGATTGGAATCGTGTTTATTATTATTTTA
>CAJPPG010000013.1 GCA_905372495.1 Candidatus Saccharimonadota bacterium
AGTTTTATTAGACTCCCCTTCTGCCTTTTTATCTGGCCTCTCAGCATCTTTTGAATCTCCTGATTTTTCATTTTTTGTAGTTTCATCTTGTTTTCCAGGTTTCTTTGATTCCTCAGGCTCCTTTTTCTCGCCAGGATTTTTCGTAGTGTCGGGTTTCTTTGGCTCTTCAGATTCCTTCGTTTTATCAGAAGGTTTTGGAGCATCAGGCTTCTTTGGTTCCTCTGGACGCACCTCATCCTCTTTCTTTTCGGTAATTGCATCGCTATTCAAATAGCCATCTTCCGTTCTTAATTTCATCCCTTCCTGATATTTCTTTGGGGCGTCATGTATTGCATATCTTACATTCCACGAAGTCTTTGTTATATCAAAACTTTTCACCCTGCAGTCTTTTCCAGGATACCATTCCCCCATACAGTCATCCTTAAAGAGGACACGACCATTATAATACTGACCATCATCTAGTTGCACCATAAACACAATGTCATTTGACCATTCGTAGAATAAATCAAAGGTTGGCTTAATCCAAAAATAACGCTCACCCGCATCATGTTGATCTTTAATCTCTTCATAATCGAATTTACTAGCTAATAATTTTGTCGTCCATTCATCATCAAATTTGTTTGCCTCATATAAACCAGCATTGTCAATCGCAAAACCGTACCATCTGACCGACGCAAATCCAATTCTCTTAATCTTGTGCTGACCTAACCATTTCTTGCTAATCGAAAATTCGATCTGACTATTTGTTCTATCAATTCGATCAAGACTTACCGCAAGTTTTCCATCAACAAAAGGTATTGGCAAATGAATATGTCCGTCATATTTTGGTGGTAATGATTTTAGAGGTTCGATCTCCCAATTTCCTTCTGGAGCATTTGGATGTTCTGGATATGGCACATTTGCGCCCATTAACATCATTTTATTTGTCGCCATTGTCGGTACACTAAAGTTCATTATCATTGCCGCACTTACCGCTGCTGTCAATATTCCTGCACCAATATAGTTTCGCCTTATTACACCAGCTGTCGCCGTGGCGCCTTTTTTGGTATTTCTGATGTGTTCATTCATTTTCTTCACCTCACTTAAATTTCTTTTGCCCACACCTTAGCACAGAGGCTTCAAAATACACAATCATTACCATTTTATTTTTCGATTTTACAGAGGTAAAAATCTCTATTTTTCACTTTGTCATAAGCAAGATATTTTATTGCATAAGCAAGATATTTACTCATTTTCACACCTATATTTCTAATGAGTTGCCTAAAAAAATACTTCGTTTCCGGAGTATTTTTAAAAGCATAACTTCTATTAATTATGCTAGATATTTAGAGATTAATATTTTTATTCTTCCCCCTCAGATTCCTCTTCATTATCCTCAGGCAAGACAATTCCAAGCGAAGCAACTGTATCATCATCTGCGAGTCGCATAATTCTAACCCCTTGAGTTGCACGGCCTAATACTGGGATATCTTTAACCGCTACACGAATTGCCTGCCCTAAGCTCGACATCATAATTACCTCTGAGGCTTCTGGATCTAAAGTATGTACTGCCACAATTGGACCAGTCTTTTCTGTTACAGAAGCCACTTTAATTCCGACACCGCCACGTTTATGTGTTGGGAAGTTAGAAACCAATGTTGCTTTTCCGTAACCATTAGCCGACACTGCAATTAAAGTTTGTTTTGGATCCGTTACTACATCCATTCCCACCACTTCATCTTTTGGCCTTAGTCTAATACCACGAACTCCCATTGCTGAACGACCCATCGCCCTCACGTCTTCCTCATTAAAGCGGATTGCTTGACCGGCTGAAGTTGAAATAATAATATCATTCTTCCCCGTTGTCGCCTTCACCCACTTCAGCTCATCTCCCGGATCCAATTTGATCGTAATTAAACCATTTGAGCGTACGTTCATGTAGTTCTTCGTTTCGGTCTTTTTGATCGTACCCTTTTTGGTTGCCATAAATAGATAGCCTGTCTCGGGATCAATTCCATCACTATGCTTAATAATCTCTGTAATTTTCTCATCTGGATGCATATTTAGCAGATTTACTGCTGCAGTCCCCTTCGCAGTCAACGAAGCTTGTGGTACTTCATAGGCCTTCATCTTAAAGATTCGCCCCTGTGAAGTAAAGAAGTATAAGAAATCATGTGAATTAGCCGTAATAATCTGCGAAATCACATCCTCTTCTTTCGTAGTCATACCTCGCTTGCCTTTTCCACCCCTGTTTTGACGACGAAAATCAGTTTGCGACACACGTTTAATATAATTCTCAGCTGTCAACAAAACTACACTCTCTTCTTCAGGGATCAATTCTTCTTCTGAGAATTTACCAAGCTCATGATTAAACATCTTACTACGACGCTTATCGCCATACTTTTCCTTCATGGCTAACAGTTCATCTTTTACTACAGCAAGCACTTTGGCTTCATCGGCAAGAATTTCTTCATATTTTGCAATCATTGACATTAATTCTTGAAGTTCAGCCTCAATCTTGTCTCGTTCAAGTCCTTGCAAGCGACGAAGCTGCATTGCCAAGATTGCTGCAGCCTGAATTTCAGATAGACCAAAACGTTCCATCAAGCGTTTATCTGCATCATCATAAGATTCGCGAATTGTCTTGATTACTTCATCAATGTTGTCTAAAGCAATCTTCAAACCTTCCAAGATATGCGCACGTTCTTTTGCCTTCCTGAGATCATACTCTGTACGGCGACGAATTACTTTCTGACGATGCTTAATAAACTCCGCCAAGATTTCCTTCAACCCCATAATGCGAGGCTGAATACCATTAACTAATGCCAAAACATTATAATGGAAAGTCGTCTGTAAATCAGTCATCTTATATAACTGATTTAGAATCTTCTTTGGATAAGCATCCTTCTTCAGTTCTACCACTACTCGAATTTTACCTCGTGCCGACTCATCTCTCGCATCAGCAATATGAGTCAATTTTTTATCCAATACCAATTGTCGAACCTTCTCGATAAAAGATTCCTTACTCATGCCATATGGCACTTCCGTAATCACAATATTAAAGCGACCATTTTTACGCTCTTCAATATTTGCAACTGCTCTAATCGTCACCGAACCTTTACCTGTTGCGTAGGCTTGCTTCATCGGTGCCCCACCATAAACCTCAGCACCGGTTGGAAAATCTGGCCCCTTTACATGCTTCAATAAGTCATCAAGTGTTGCATCAGGATTATCGATTAATAACACGGTAGCGTCTACAACTTCCCCTAGGTTATGTGGAGGAATATTTGTTGCCATACCAACAGCAATACCCATCTGGCCATTTAACAGAATATTTGGCACCGCAGAAGGCAGCACTACTGGCTCTTTTTCTGTACCGTCGAAGTTATCACGAAAATCAACTGTCTCTTTTTCAATATCAGATAGCAGCTCCGCCCCAACTTTGTCCATACGCGCCTCTGTATAACGAGAAGCCGCCGGATCATCACCGTCCATTGAACCAAAGTTACCCTGCCCCTCAACGAGGGTATAACGCATCTTCCAAGGTTGCGCCAAATTCACCATTGCATCATAGATTGAAGAGTCACCGTGTGGGTGATATTTACCCATTACTTCACCAACGATACGTGCAGACTTCACTGTTGCATGTGGCGCCTTCCAACCATTTTTATACATTGCATAAAGGATACGACGGTGTACTGGTTTTAAACCATCTCTTACATCTGGTAGTGCACGATCAATAATTACGGACATTGAGTAACGCAAGAAGGAATCTTCCATCACATTCTCGACTGTCAACTCCTCTACGCCGTCTTCTGCTCGCCTTGCTGTCAATCCACCAACGTGAACATCTTCACCCATAGTCTCATCTACGCCTTTGTCATCAACCGCATCTGGCACACCACCCACCTTGCTTACATTCTCATTGTCTAGACTCTCTGGATTGTTTTTATTCTCTTTCATCATCATTCCTTTCTAGACTAGAAGTCCAAATCATCAATTTTAACTGTTGAAGCTCGTGACTGGATAAAGTTCTTACGAAGTTCTACTTCCTGCCCCATTAATTTAGTAAAGATTGCATCCGCTTTTTCAGCATCTTCAATATTTACCCTTACTAATACACGATTCTCTGGATTCATTGTTGTATCCCAAAGTTGTTGAGCATTCATTTCACCAAGACCCTTAAAGCGTTGCTGTGCAGTATATCCTGCTTGTTTGAACCTTTCATCTTCAGGATTAATCTTTAAGCCTTCTTTCTTTCGCTCTTCAATTTTTGCAGCAATTTTTGCCTCCAGAGCCGCTTCATCATAAATATAATCAATTTTCCTATTTGATCCAGTACCTTTAATCAAACCAAACAGAGGTGGTTTCGCAAGATAAACATGTCCACCTTTAACTACTTCTGGCATATAACGGAAAAAGAAAGTTAGAAGTAATGTCGAAATATGTGCACCATCAACATCGGCATCGGTCATAAATACGATCTTGTAGTAACGTAAGCCAGACAGATCAAACTGATCTCCAATACCTACACCCAAAGCCTTAATTAAAGAGACCAACTCTGCATTCGCATACATCTTATCCAATCTGGCACGTTCAGTATTCAACACTTTACCACGAAGTGGCAAAATCGCTTGAATCTTTGAATTACGTCCTTCTTTTGCTGAACCTGCCGCTGAATTACCCTCGACGATAAACAATTCACATTCCGTACGATCTCTTGATGAACAGTCAGCTAGTTTTGAAGGCAGATTCAATCCCTCAAATGCACCTTTACGAATTACATTATCACGTGCTGCCCTTGCTGCCTTACGCGCACGAGCTGCCAAGGTCGCCTTCCCTACAATTTTCTTTGCAATTGCAGGATTTTCTTCAAGATAATAACCAAAATATTCTGACATTACCTTGTCGACATAACCACGCACTTCTGGGTTACCTAACTTGTTTTTAGTCTGGCCTTCAAACTCTGGATTTGGAATTTTAACAGATATTACTGCCGTCAAACCTTCCTTAATATCATCGCCCGTTAAGTTATCTTCTTTTTCTTTTAGTAGATTATTACGCCTTGCATAGTCGTTAATTGTACGATTTAGAGCCGTTCTAAAACCAACCACATGAGTTCCACCTTCAGGGGTTAACACGTTATTTGCGAATGGCTTCATCGTTTCCGCATAGGTATCGTTATATTGCACTGCAATCTCCACCTCTGCCTCTTCAATCTGTTTATCAACATAAAAAATGTCATCAGCTAGAACTTCTTTACTCTCATTCAAACGCTTTACGTAGCTCTTAATGCCACCTTCAAAATAGAATGTTTCCCTTTCGCCAGTTCTCTCATCAAATACGGAGATTAAGATTCCCTTAGTTAAATATGCTTGATGTCTTGCATAATGCGCCACCCAATCATAATCAAAAGTAGTAGTCTCTTTAAAGATTGTTGGATCAGGGTAAAAAGTAATGCAAGTACCTTGTTTATCAGTCTTCTTTGAGGCATCAAGTTGCATCACTGGCTTACCTGTTTCAAATTCAATATGATGAACTTTTTTATCTCGATAAACCTCTGCAATCATCTTGGTTGAAAGAGCGTTCACTACTGAAGAGCCAACACCATGTAGACCTGATGAGACCTTATATCCGCCGCCACCAAATTTACCGCCGGCATGCAAAACGGTCAGCACTGTCTCTAGTGTTGACTTATGCGTCTTTGGGTGAATATCTACTGGAATTCCACGTCCGTTATCCTCAACTTTTACACCACCGTCACTCTGTAATGTGATTAATACCTTAGTCGCAAAGCCTGCAATCGCTTCATCAATTGAGTTGTCTGCAATTTCTTTTACTAAGTGGTGTAAGCCATCGTATCCGGTCGACCCAATATACATACCAGGGCGAACACGAACTGGCTCTAGTCCTTCTAGAACTTGGATTTCGGAACTATCGTATTCCTCAATTTTTTGTTTTTCAGCCATCAAACAAATACCTCATTAAGTTTTTTATGCTGATACCAAAGACTCGCTGTAAAATTCGATCCTCTCTTGATTAAAAGTCAAACTCAAGATTAAACTAAATCGTTCACCTCACTCGATATCTGTTTCCAGTTTACCCTTTCCTCACCAAGCTGTCAAGATAAACACCCCGTTTAACGCATTCTAAAGGCCTCTAAGGGCATTTTGCTTCTCATCCTAATATCAATTATGTACATTGAAGTTTTATTGTCTCCAGCTCTTCTAAATAGCCTGAACACATTTTTTATTAAAAACTATTCCAAAAAATCTAATAATATTTAAGACGCATTTTAAGGCTTATCTCAAATTTATTACATCCCCTGAGCTCATTTGACCAGAATCTCGTTTTTTTGGTTCGATCATCGTATTTTTCGCAATTTTTTCTTGTTTTTCAGATTGTTTTTCTGATTCACCTGTTGACAGCCAGTCTAGGTCATTGCTCTTAGATTCTTGGCTCAACTTTGCCAACTCTGCATCGATCTCTTCGAGCGATAATTCCTTGGCCGGAGCCTCATTCGCCTGCTGAATTATCTTAGCCGTCTCTGGCGAACCTGGTATTGCCTGACTTGCTGGCACCTTCGCCATTCCTAAATCTATCCCCTGTCCACCATTTTTTCCACCAATCATCGACATAAAACCACCCCCTTCGCCACTAGACGCCTCTTTTGCGGGTTTGTCTGCTTCATTCTTAATATTTAATCGTTCATCAATTTCTTTATCTACCTCCGCACCAGGACGACCATATTTCTTTGCCGAATACTCACGTAGTGATTCAAATACCTTGCGGTCCTCCTTCCCCATTGGTGCCGGCAAATTCATTGTAAACGGCGCTGACGGCATGCCATTCATCAATACCGTTGTAATTGCATGATGGTTTGGCTGTTTATGAAGATCTTCCGCCTTAAATACTGGCGTAAATACTTTTTCGAGCATTTCCGCGTCCGTCACACCAACACGACCAGCCACAATTGTACCAACGTTACCAAGCACACCTTCACGAATCTTATCGGTCAGCTGTGTCATGAACTGGTTCGCCACAATCAAATTAAGTCGGAATTTTCTCGCCTCAGATAAAATCGACTCAAAAGACTCTGTTGAGAAGTTCTGGAACTCATCGACAAATAGACAAAAATCTTTACGATCATGCTCAGGCGTATCCACACGTGACATTGCTGCTGTCTGGAACTTCATCACAAAGATCATACCTAGTAGTTTCGAGTTTAATTCACCAAGTTTACCTTTAGAAAGATTCACTAGTAGAATCTTCTGCTGGTCCATAATCTCGCGAATATTAAATCCTGATTTAATCTGTCCTAATACCCGTTTCATCATAGTATTCTGCTTAAATGGACTCCATTTAGAAGCAAACCATGTAATCACTTCACCCGCATCATTTGATTTTTGTGAAGCTGGAAATTCTTTTGTCCAATAGTCAAATAAATCACGATCCGTTACATATTTTAATTTATCAACCACTAAATCTTTATTGATGAATGGACTTGGAATATCCAAGAACGTAGCACCCTTAGGATCACTCATCAAAAGCAGTGCCGCATTTCTAAACATCTGCTCACCTCGAGGACCAAAGATACCCGTATGTCCAGGGTCATATAGAGAATAAAGCATATTAATCCCCTCCTGTACAATAAAGTCTTTCTCCTCCGGTGTTTTAGCTTCCAACATATTCATACCGATTGGAAATTCCATATCTGAAGGATCAAAATAAATTACGTCGTCAATTCGGTCCTCTGGCACCATAGATAGTAGTTCTTCCGTCACATCACCGTGTGGATCGATAAAACAAAAACCTTTACCTTCAACCATATCTTGGTATGCAATGTTCTTCAAAAATACAGACTTACCCATACCTGAAGCACCGATTACATACATATGGCGCCTACGGTCATTTACGCTTAATCTAATTTCTTTAACTGCACCACGATATTCATTTCGACCTATCAACACGCCGTCGGTAATCAAAGAGGCTGGCCCATCAACCTGTTTTGTCATCTGTCTTTCAACACCACTTGACGGGATCGATGCCTGTGAAGGTAAGTGAAAAATCGTCGCCAGTTCTTGCGTATTTAATACAATTTTTTTGTTCGATACCGGGAAAAACCTAAAAATGTAATCGGTCACCAATTGATCAACTTTTTTACTCAAATCATACTTAAAACCATTTGAATTTGGTGAATCAAATTGCGAAAATGCAGCTACCACACCCCCGACCAACCCCTCACTTCGAGCTTTTGATTTTGAGTGTGCCACAATTCTAATTAAGCATTCAAACGCAGGAAACTTTGCCTTAGCATCAATTGCTTGAATCTCTTCTTGCTTCCTTTGTGATAATTCAGGATTTTGTTCATCCTTATCTTTTTTGTGTTCATCAGGCACTTCAAAAGGTGCTCTAATTAAATCCGTCAATAAATAAAGTACTCGCGTCGGTAAATTCGATCCCTTACTACCGAAACCTTTTTTACCAGATTTAATATTTTTTATTTTTGTTTCTGCATTTTTGGACCAACCAGAATCTAACGGCCTAAACATCACTTGCAAACCAAGCCCCTCGCCAATTCGCACTTTAGAAAAAGCATTTAGTAAAGCCAATTGTGCATCCCACTTCATCTCCTGAAATGTTAGAATCGGGTATTCGACCTCCTTCTTCATAACTAACTCGCCACCAGCCACAAAGTTTTCAGCATTATATTGATCTCCAGTACCTCCACTATCATCCATACCGTCCCGGCTAAAAATATTCTCAACCTCTGTCTCTTCTAGCCTGGCCGTTGGGTAAGAAGTTAAGATTGCCTGTTTCACTGTCTCGGTTAAAACAGCTGGCACAACAGCGTAATATTTTACAAATCCATCCACCGCCACAATTTCAAAAGAAAAATACTTCTGTCCATACACATGAGTCTTCATGCCAGACTTTTTTAAGGTAGATGAAATAATAGTATACATTATTGTAGCCTGAGAGATCGCTTCGTCATTTACATCACGCTCATCTCTCCCCCCACCCTGAATATCATCAGTCGATGGTGGTAAGTGAATCAGCATTGGAATCATTTTTAGAGCACGCTCAAACTCTTTTGCCTTCCTTTTCTGTTTTAATATTCTAACAACTACAAAAATCACCGCCGCAATTATTAAGCTAAAGACTAAAATTCCAACAAAAACAGTACTATTAATTCCAGTACTCATATTACTGTTTTTTACCCCCAAGGCAGTCCCTTGTCCAGTCTGTTGACTTTGACTTTGAAGACTCGTAGTACTTGGCGACTCAGCCGCCTGACCATTCTGCTCTTGATCTACAGATTGTTGATTGCCGCCCCGGATCAAATTCTCTAATCTACTACCACCGTTCATCGTTTACCTATTCATTTCCCTGGCCAAGCACTCTTCCATAGCGATCAAGCAAAAGTTTAGCTGCTAATTCACGTTTTTTTCGATATTTCTCGTTCGGATCCTTAATCTTTATTGCTTCGCTAACTGCTCTCATAAATTCCGGTTCCAATCCATCCATATCTCTTGCTTTTGGTAAATCTGTTCCAACAACTTTTCCTTCATCGTTAAAGGTCATGTTCCCAACTGTCACCACTTCCCCCAGTGGCGCCTGCGGAGTCTCCTCTGACGACAAAAAACCAGTAGCAGCTAAGCCAGCATTTCCCAAGATATTGGCATTTCCATAGGCATTTGGTGGACCTTGATTTACAAGATTCATATTATTTGGTAACTGCTCGACACTTTGTTCAATTCCCTCCTCCATTGACTCTTGGTGCATATTTGGATCGAGATTGTGCAGATTGGGATTATACTGGAGCTTCTCAAGATTTTTCCACTGCTCCATATTCTGCCCTGGCCCAACATTACCATTATCCATACCACTATTTTACCATATACACTTTAATTTAAAGTATTATTTTTATTCAACATTTTCTAAAATAATTATTTTACTCAATCTCTCTACACTCCACTAATTTCACCTCTATAAATCGTTAAGAAACAAAGCATAAAAGAAATCATCGCGGTATAAAAAATAACCCTTGCGGGTCTAATTCTCACTAATCTTAGTAAATAAAAAAACATTAACAGCTACTAATAAAATCGGACCTAACACTAACAAAATTAGATTTCTCACACCTGAAGCAATTAAAACCAATACCGTAATCGGTAAAATTGCGATAATGCCTGCATTGATGTAGTCTTTTTTAATCATTACTCTTCTTGCAAAAAAAATCTTTACAAAAAATTTCATAAAAAAAGTAACGACTCCAAAAGAAAGAAAATAAACCAAAACAAAGAAAAACAATATTCCTAATGGCCCTATGTTTGCCGGCGACGTCAAAAATAATATTGCTAAAATAATCGACAATACAACTAATGATAAAATCAAAATTAATCGATTAACCATAAACATATTATACGTCATTTTAAAACTTAAAGAACATAATCCTTTATAAGAATCATCTGCCGTTATTCCCCACTTCTTATTAAGTTGAACAAATTTAAGGAATTTTATTTATTAATAGGGATTATTTTATTTACTTTCTAAAACACCTCATCTAGTCAAACTAGATCACATAATGTACTCCCACCTTAGTATCTAGGTGGGTGGTTATCCGGCGCTAAAAACATAAATATATACCGCAACCATCTCCACCTAGACAATTTGACCGCTCCACGTATAGTGGGGCATCCGTCTTTAGCTCCCCCCTCCAAAGCCCTTAAAATATCCTTACATTAAGCATGTTTAGATATCTTTAAAACCAACCTTTTAAATTACATTTAGATTCTCACAATCTTTTTATTTGTTGATTTTTATGTTTGTCTTTCGACACTCTTATACTAACACAAGCATAAAATTAAATCAATATCAATTATCCTATTTATTTATGTATTTATTACAATATTACTTAAAAGTACCATAATCTTCCCTATAAAAAGAATAAGTAATGTAGTTTTTAAGAATGTAATAATCACAACAAATTACATATATTTTACTAGTTATTGTGAACTTTACATTAATTAATTACAACAATGTCATATAATTTATGTATATTATTTCTACAACATAGACAAAAAATAAGACAAAAAAAATAGTCGTCATCACTATGCCTATTCCGTTATCATAATGCCTATTTTCAATATTTAAAAATATTTTTTCCATTAACAAAAATCCACCTTGTCCATAAAGTATTAACGAACAAAGAGTCCGTGGCACTCATTTTTTTTAAAAGTAGCTATCCCAAAAATAAAGCTTTTCATACACTTCGCCATATGCCCCCATCAATCTCTTTTTTCAATCTTCCTTTAAAAAATCAAAAAGCCACAAACCAAAAAATTACCACGCATATATTCACATTTTCGACATCAAAACGCTTCACAATATTAACAATAAAAGTCACGATGATTTTTCATCATTCAAATATTCATCAACACAATATAAGACCTGACTTATTAGCCTAAGTATTCCTTCTATTTTCAACAAAAAAGCCTCATTTAACTTGAGACTACTATATTCATAAAAAGAAAAGTCGGCCAAACTGCGAGGAATGCCGACATTTTCTTATAGAGTGTGGAGTTTTTTGGCTATATTGTTTGTTTTTGGCTTTGAATAATTTTTTTATTCAAAAGCTACCTCTATATTACCGCTCTATTTCGCTTATGTCAACAACTTTTTGAATAAAATAATTATGATTTTTAGCTTCTTTTCCACACCACATTTTCACTTCCCCTGTAAATAAAAAAGAGCACCAGAGGTGCCTTTTAAAACAAACTTTTATGGTGGAGCTGCCGGATACTGCCTCCGGGTCCGAAAAATCTCCATGATATCATTCTACATGCATAGTTCTTTGTTTCATCTCGGTTATTTCTAGAAGCTGCAATAGAACAAAACTTCTAGAACCCATGATTTATTTTTCTAGACAACTTGCATCACTTAGTTGTCCCTATTCCCTATTTTATGACAATTTAGATCTTCCGGGAAACTATATCTAAACCGGCCTATAAAAAATTAGGCGTAAACAGGTGCGTAAAGCACATGCTTTGAAGTTGTTTCTTCACTTATTCAATACTTACGGTATCAATCGTCATGCCTGATATCTGTTAATAATCCGTCTAAGCTTTGTCAGCCCCAACTGACTTCAATCTTAACATGTTTCCCACATTTTTTCAATTTTATATCATAAGCAAGATATCAATCATAAGCAAGATATCTTTTCACCCCAGTTATTTTATTTTAAACTGTCTTTTTTTATCCAAAAAATGCATATTTCTCGACTTTTCTTTAAGCCCCTAGTTATATTAAAAATATGATAACAAAAGTATATTCAGCCATTCCCTGTGGCTATAATGGCAAAATCATCGAGGTCGAAGCTAGCCTTGTTAAAGGTCTACCTGTATTCAATCTCGTTGGTATGGCTGATAAAACCATTTTTGAGTCAAGAGATCGCGTCCGTAATGCCATACAAAATTCTGATCTTACGTTTCCACTCCAAAAAGTCACCGTTAATCTCGCTCCCGCCAATCTGATCAAAACTGGATCCACTCTTGACCTACCAATCGCAATTGCCATTCTTGCTGGTAGTAAGCAATTAACCTCTCTTGATATAATGCATAAATTTTTTGTCGGTGAACTTTCATTAAGCGGCGACCTTCGACCTGTTTATGGCATTATTAACATCGTTGAGGCTGCTAGAGATGCTGGCTTCACCGAAATATATCTTCCAAGCGGAAATTTAAACTCCGCCGCCATCGTGGATGGTATTAAGCTTTTTCCAATTAAAAACCTGCGTCAGCTATTTCTTCATCTCAAAGGCCAAACACCAATAGCTCCGATCTCTTCACAGCACTATCAACCGCCCCGTCCATCATCAATCACAAATTTCGACACAACACTTGACCAAGTTTATGGACTTAATTTTGCTAAACGTGCCCTCACACTCGCTCTAGCCGGCCATCATAATATACTTTTTTGTGGGCCTCCAGGTAGTGGCAAGACCTTACTCGCTAAAACTATTCCGGCTCTTCTCCCCCAACCCAACACTCATGAACTACTCGAAATTACCAAACTCACAGAACTCTCTAAGGCCCTCAATACTATATATTCCCGGCCATTTCGTTCGCCCCATCACAGCAGTTCCGCTTGCGCCGTTATTGGTGGCGGAAATCCTATCACGCCAGGAGAAATATCTCTTGCGCATCATGGTGTGCTCTTTCTTGATGAATTACCAGAATTTTCTCGTCAAATTATAGAAGCATTACGTCAGCCACTTGAGGATCATCAAATCACAATTGCCAGAACCAAAGAAAAAGTCACCTATCCCGCAAATTTCATCCTTGTTGCCACTATGAATCCCTGCCCCTGCGGTTTTTATGGCAGCAAAATCAAGCCTTGCACCTGTACCCCAAATGAAATTCAACGTTATCAAAAGAAAATCAGTGGACCAATCCTAGATCGCATTGATATTAAAGTTAACGTTCCGTATTTAGGAAATCAAAAAATCCTCAATCAATTCAATCTGGGCAACCTCAGTTCGATTCAAGAACAACCCCTAACTCACCATTTTATTAAAAATTGTATACAAGAAGCATTGGATTATCAAAAAACACGCTACCAGACAGATCAACTCTATAATGGAATACTTTCCTCTTCCCAGATTACAAAATTTATTCATCTTAACGACTCAGAAAAAAGACACCTTGAACAGGCTTCCAATAAGCTTCAATTGTCTGCCCGTTCCCTCCTGAAAATCATTCGTCTCTCACGCACTATTGCTGACCTCGACCACTCAAATAATATCAAAATTCAACATCTCTCAGAAGCTATCAGTTTTAATCAACCCTAAGACGCTCATAACTTAGGTGTAACCCCTTGATAATCCCAGCTATTCTTGGTATAATTCTATCTATTAAGGTTAAAAGAAAGGACTATCATTAGTATCAAAAATTCACGTACAAAAATCAATGGAGAAATCCGTTACGAATCTGTGCGAGTTATTGGAACTAATGGAGAGCAGCTTGGTATTATGTCAAGCCGTGAAGCTCAGCTCCTCGCAAGAGAAAATGGCGTTGATCTAGTTGAAATTGCTGGAAACGCAAATCCTCCTGTTGTCAGAATTATCGACTGGGGTAAATTTCAATACCAGAAGATGAAAGAAGAAGCTAAAAATCGTAAGAAAGCTCGTGAGAAACAATCTGAGCTAAAACAGATGAAGATTGGCCTCAAAATCAGTGACAATGACCTCAATATTAAAATCCGCAAAATTAAAAGCTTCCTCGATGATGGCGATCATTGTAAAATCATGATTACCTTCCGAGGTCGTGAGCTTGCTCACAAAGAGCTTGGCAGCACCCTACTCGATCGTATTTTAGCTGAATTAGCTGAAGTAGCCATCGTTGAAGGTAAACCACAATTTGCCGGACGTAATTTATCAGTCGGAGTTCGGAAGAAGTAATTTCCTACTTCCACGGTTCCCTGATCGCTCCTTAACTCAGTTATCCTGAGTACAAATATTAACTATAACTAAAAGGAAAACCTATGCCTAAGTTAAAAACTCACAAAGGCACTGCTAAGCGCATCAAGATTTCCGGTACTGGAAAATTAATCCGCGAACGCGCCTTTGGTAACCACATTCTTGCTAAGAAATCTAAAGCAAGAAAACGCAATATGAAAACTGCTGGTGCAGTCGAAGGTAAAATTGCAAAAAACATTAAGAGTGCATTAGGAGTTTAATTATGAGAATTAAAAGAGGTGTCGCTGCACGCGCAAAACACAAAAAAATCCTAGCTGCCGCTAAAGGTATGCAACATTATCGTACACGAAGTTTCCGTCTTGCTAAGCAAGGCGTCATCAAGGCTCTTCGATACGCTTACCGTGACCGCCGTAATCGCAAACGCGACCTACGTGCTCTCTGGATCACCCGTATTAACAACGCATCCCGTGAGCTTGGTCTAAGCTATTCTCAGCTTATCAATCTTATGAAGAAACAGAATATTACCGTTGACCGCAAAATCCTTGCTGAACTTGCTGTTAACCAGCCTTCTGCGTTCAAAGCTATTGTCGAAAAAGCTAAACAGGAGAATAAGTAATGGCTATTTGTGAAATCACCGGTAAAGGCAAGATGTACGGACATAATGTCTCGTTCTCACAGCACAAAACCCGTAAAGTTTTTAAGCCAAACATTCAAAAGAAAACTCTTATCATTGATGGCAAAAAGATTCGTCTAAATGTTAGCGCTGCTGCTATCCGTACCCTCAAGAAAAAAGGTTTTCTTAAATAATTAGAAACAAAAAAATAGACCCGCAAAGGGTCTATTTTTTTAAGTCTTTATTAAGCCGGGTTCTGTAACTTACGTTCTATCGATTCCCTATCACAAGATAACCATAACAGGGGAGATATTAAATAAGCCGACAGTCATCTATCTAGACATTTTGTTGCCAAAATATTCAAGCGGTGAGCGTGCATCCTCGAACAAAGGTTCTCTAGCACTCCTTGCAGCCAGTAGGGTTTACCATCGTCTATGTCACCATAGTACGCCGTGAGCTCTTACCTCACACTTTTCACCCTTACCCTAAGGCGGTATTGTCTCTGTGGCACTTTCCCTATTTTTAGGTTTTTTGATGTATCTCTACATTTCTAAACGATCAAACGGTCGCCGTTAACGACTACTGCGTTCTATGCTGCCCGGACTTTCCTCTTGGTTACACCAAGCGACTGCCTTGCGGACTCTTGAATATCCTATCATAAATTGAGTCTAAAAGCTAGATTCCAAAATGCCGATCAATCGCCTTATTTGCCTCGCTGTCTGCAACTATATTTCGCTCTCGCTTCACATGCGTAAACGCCACCGCATCAAAATTTTGAATAAGTTTATTAATATCACTATAGATAGGCAAAATATCATTATTTTTAACCTGATATATTCCATTCATTTGATTTACCATCATTAGATTATCCGACACAAAGCGCACTGTCTTAAAACCCAACTCCATCGCCTGTTCACATCCTTCTTTTAGAGCATAATATTCTGCCACTCTAGAAGTTGCGAAACCGATAAACTCTCCACCCCTTTTAATCTCCTGACCATCCTCATTATATATCACATATCCAATTCCTGATGGACCAGGATTACCCCTTGAAGCACCGTCCGTATAGATAATTGGCCCGTTGACAGCACCCCGAAGACCCACTGTAACTTCCCCATTTTGTCTATTACCCGTCTTTTCAAGTTCAATTCCTAGCACTGCAGCCGAAGCTTCTTCAAAACTTAAATTAGAAAAAATATCATCGTTAAAACCTAAAAATTTATATGATGAATATTTATCACTTAAATGGATCTTATTATCCTCATTATCCTCATTATCTTCAATATCAATATCATATATAATATATAGACTATAT
>CAJPPG010000014.1 GCA_905372495.1 Candidatus Saccharimonadota bacterium
AGTTTATATACTGGAAGTAAATATTATATTACTCCAGTCAGGGAAGCAACTGGATTACAGAGTCTTGATCAACTCAAGCTCTCCAAGCAGACAGAAAGATATCTCAGAAAGTATTACAAAACACTTCAAGAGATTATCTGGCATGGTAGACACATCGCCTATCTAGTCGATCGTGACGAAAGTCATGTCCGCAAAGTCCCGAAATATTTACTGGAACTTGCTACCGCGCTAGACAGGAAAGGATATTTACGCCACGATTTTACACCCAACTCTTTCACTATTAATCTCTTATATATGGTCGTTCATTACGACCTCATGAGAGAAAGACCAGAAGTAGTAGAGTTTGAGGATTTTTGCAAGATCTTCAAGGAAGATCAAACCTCGTCCATTGATTATGCGTTCGGCAATCTAAGCTACGAGACATACCAGAACCCGACCACAGATCAGTGTCGAAAGATTCAAGCAGAGATCAGAAGTTGCCTGACTGAGAAGGAATTCCAGGTTATCTCAAAAAGATATGGCCTGGAAGGTAAGGTAATGGATGTTTACGAAGTAGCCATACATCAATCTGTCACCTCAAACAGGATCAGACAGACTGAGGCACTTGCTATTCGTAAGATTCGTAGCGCAAGAGCATTACCTTCTATCCTCAAGTCTTCTGAAGCTCAGGAAAGAACTACTGATGAAATCATCAGCAGACTAAAAGCTTTAAGGCAAAACCCTCTCTTCCAAGAGGAATTTACCTTAAGACAAGAGCTCAGAAAAATTGCCTTTACTCCGTACGAATGCGCGGAAAAAGCAAAGGAATTTTTGAACAGTGAGGCAGAAGACCAGACAGAAATCGAATGTCTAAACCTGACGACACGCACCTATCGTGCTCTCAAAAGGGCTGAAATTCACAGCATCTCGGATATTATCAATTATCCCTGCATGGACTGGTTTAGGATTAAAAACCTTGGTCTCTTCTCAATCAGAGAAGTGGAGAGCAAGATGCAGAGTTTCGGTTATCCAACTTTTAGCATCAACCTTCATCCATAAAAATAACCCCGGGAAACCGGGGTTTAAATTTAATTTAATTTTATTTTACTCCAAAGAAATCTCTGCTGATCCACTTCAGAGTGTCCACAATAAGACTTTCACTATAATCATGGTTTGCCGAAGATATCACAATCTGTACTACACCTTGGCTGAAAGCTTCCTCGCTAGAAACTACCATCATCAGATTATGCGATTTCAATCCAACCATCGCCCTGAGATGATTCCAATCGTTGGTAGTATATAAATCCTTGTAGCATACCGCAGAATATCTCATCTCGATATTTACCGGCCTTCCAATCACTGGCGCCCATTGAACTGTGAAGAAAAAACTTCTGTGAGCCTCATTCCAGTCGATTACAAAATCATTAAGACCTTTATTTTCTGCCATAACAGAACCCCCTTTCCTAATGTGCATTTCATTTGAAACAAGGTCATTATAATCTAATTTTAAGCAAATATCAAATGCTCTCCTAGGTTGACCTTTTGACTGAAGTACGATTTTATTCTAAAGTTCAGCATCTTGGGTAACTTTCGATAAAAATCATTCAATTTAAAATAGCTATCGCCACCCCTGTTATTACATTGACATTATAACATTAGCATGTTATAATATATAAGCCCTAATAAAGAGCAGTACATTAAAAGATTCTACCTATCCTCCTTGTGTATTCTGCGGTTTAATCTGTCTATTAAAATTTAATTGGCAGACTAAACCGCGGAATAGGCCGCGGAAATTTTTTTTTAGAAGCGGCAATAGCCGCAAGGAGGTTAATATGACAAAAGATATGGCAGAAAAAATGGAGACATTAAAAACCATGGGATTTTTAGTAACAAGATATCCTCTTGTGAGCGCTCCAGGAAAAGAGCAGCCCTACCAATTAAATCTTACTCACCTCGCGGAACATCGTGAGGGTGAATATGCTGTCAATAATGGCATGGTTTGCTGGGTAATGAACGGCGAGATCTACGCCGCGCCATGTACCAGGAAACTGATACAGCTGCTCAGCCAAGCCGAGTTCAGGAATGAATCGTTTTACGTTCCTTTCTCTAATGGAGAGCACCCGTACCATCAGGCAACAAAATGGCAGTCTCTTCACGTGAGCGCAGATGTTGCAACGCTCAAAGACTTTGAGGAGGATGCCAAGGCATGGTGTGACGAACGCCGTATTGGATCCATAGATGAAAATCTATTGGATTCCTGCCTTAGAGTACCACGTGGTGGTATCCCTGTTGAAAGCGGCGGGATATATTCGACATATTACCCACTTCTCAACGAAGCCTGTATAGATATAGTTGCCATAGACCGACTTGGCAGCTATAGCTACAATGCGGGTAGGGTAGCTTTTATCTACCGAGACGGCCACACCTATCTCTCTAAGAATCCATCCATTATGGATACCCTGGAGAAGGCTGGCTATAGAAGAGATAATTTTCTGGTGCCACTTAGTGGCTCAGAAAAAATCACTGATGCCTATCTCAGGCAAATTTGGGACAACATCCCGGAAGCTTCCAGATAGTCCAGAACGACAAAGGTAGAATCTATTTTCCCCGGCCACTCGGTCGGGGATTTTCTTATTTTAAGCAAAAATCCCCCCAAAGTTGGGGGGGGGAGAAACACTTCATCGATTTTAACTTTTGTGCTTATTTAAATGCTCAAAGTCAATATCGATATATCCGTCCGGATAGTAG
This sequence comes from Candidatus Saccharimonadota bacterium, assembly GCA_905372495.1. Classification (GTDB taxonomy): domain Bacteria; phylum Patescibacteriota; class Saccharimonadia; order Saccharimonadales; family Saccharimonadaceae; genus Nanosyncoccus. The sequence continues at coordinate 2,728 of CAJPPG010000014.1, forward strand.
CCGTCACCTCCGTCTTTGGAGACCGCAATAATCTCACAATTATTTAAGTCCTTTACAGAAAGATAACGCTCATCCTCTTCTATCCTTACAGACAAGTAAGAGAACTCAGTTTCTATCGCAGACCCCTCCAACGGCTTATCCTTCCAGACCCATGACCCATAGGTACAGGCGCCGTGGCCGCTTGGACAGATGCTTTCGCTCTTAGAGATAAAAAGCACCAGTCCGTTTACAAACTCCACTTTCGCAGAGCCTACATCGCCCAAGAATTCATCTTCAACTTCATAATCATAAGCTAAGAAGCTAATCCTTCTTAAGGACTGTACTGAAAATTTCATATCACCCCTCCTTTTCTGATAGTGAAATCCAGCCAACTCTTCGCTTGCTATTATACCAAGCCGAAAAGCTATACTCTCTGTACTGTTTCATTATCGGCATGCACGGATCAAGATCCGCTTTACAGCGTCCGGAAAGCATAAAGCTTTCCCCAGATCCATCCTCATGCATGATCTTATGGACTCTGAAGTCCCTTACTGGTATCTCTAACGCCGCCGAGCAAGGATCATCTTTTGGGGTCGAATACCCCAGGATCACCTTAAAATCCAGGTCAATTTTGATTTTGTCATGTAAGTATTTACATGCATCGAAAATCCTATCTCTGCTAGGGCCTCCGTTGATATTAAAGCGCACGGTTTGACTATCTAAGATAGCCTGGTTACTTTCTCTCATGGTACTCATACAAGTACCTCCTTTCTCAAAGAACTACCCAGCGTATACACGGCCTGGGTTCCAATTTTTGTCCATAGTTGGACTAACTTCAATATTAAAACATATCAAGCATGATATGTCAAGTGAACCAAGAAAAAAGACCCTCAGTGAGGGCCTTAATATATTCTAAGGGCAATTTTGTGATTTGGCGGGGCGGGCCACCCCAGGAAGATTCCTTTCGTCTTATTTCTTTGTCAGATATTCCTCCGCCAAAGAAAACTCGACAAAGATTGGCTCGACTTCATCCGGAAGTCTTGCACAAATATCATCAATAGTAAGACTTTTGTTTCTGTTTCCAGCTACAATCACGTCTGCCATAATCATATTTGGCAGCCTCTGATCAGAGTCGGTTTCGTAGATAATCTTCCCTTGAAGCTCTAGAAACCTACCAATGGTAGATTTGCCAAGTCCAGACCCACCAGCAAAAATCCAGACTGGACGTTTCTCCATCATGCGAGGCGTTTTTTCAAACATCTCCTCACATAAATTCATCTCTTCTTTTGAAACAAGTAGTACTGTTTCGCCTGTACCACTCACCAAAATCTCAAGATAACCAGAGTCCAAGTCCTCAGAGATCTTTACTTTTATTGGTCCGTTTTTTGGACGACAAGAGAAAGGCCTCTTATTATCAGACCACTCCCAGACAACTCGTCCAGAGCCGTCTTCCGCCTCCTTGATGGGAATATTGCTACCGTCGAGGAAGATCAACGCGACCTCCTCTTTTTCGACCGGGTATGGTCTGACTCCGTCAGAAACAACAGGGGACTGCGCCCACTTCTCTATAGCCATTCCCACAAGAGTTTTAATTCTTAACTCTTTCATTTACTACCTCCTTCTGCGGCTCTTACCGCATACATACACTAAATCGCAGAAGGAATTTTCTGCGACTGGTTATATCGATTAAGCTAGTCAACATAACTAGTCGCAAAAAAATCATAGAATATTACTTTAAAATACTTAAGTTATGCCAAAAAGCAATAATTACCTAGATTTTATAACATAAAATACATAAAAAGTCAAAAACCCCATTATCAAATAGTTTGTCAATGAAAATACCCCCGGATTACTCCAGGGGTCTAAAATATTTACCAACTAAAATTTATTTACCGACAAGAAAATTTGCCAGTTTGCGACAATTCGCTACCCCCTCAAGTTTCAGCTGCATCTTGCCGCCTGCACGCTCGATTAAACGTCTACTAGCCTCAACTTTGCTCTTAAAGCTACAATTTATCAGCTCATGCAGGTCCACCTCATTTTTTGGATCATAAGATGCTTTTAAAATTGCCTGCACTTCCTCAAGAATCTCCGAATCAAGAGCCTCTGTCCCCTCAAATAAAAACCAGAGCTTCTCCGGCAGTTCTGTACTAGATAAGAGTCTCTTAATACGCTTACTATTTACTTCTCTCGTTTTTTCAGCCGCCTGCCTGTCCTCTTCGACGATTATATCGTGACGCAAAGCTCTCAGGCCTTTACTTGAATACTCGTATGATAAAACTTCATTTTCATACCCAAGGTATCCATCCACCTCCTTGTTTGGATTCGTCACATAGACCTTGTCATCGCACAGAATTGTCCAACCTATCTCCTCAAGATCGCCAGTCAATTCTTCAAATTTAGGCGTAAATTTCATTCTAGCGTCATAGGCAGCTTGTCTTTCTTTTTCAGCGTTTATGATATCGGCCTGTTTCTTAGACAAATAATCCTTCACGAAAGAAATATTTGCACTGTTATAGAGATACTGTGTATATCCCAAAGTAAAAAACATCTCTCCGATATCCAACTGGTCCACAGAATATGTACTCCACTTACGTGGCTTAGAAAGTTTCTTCAGCTTTTTCTGAATCTCCATCAGCTCTTCCTCGTATAGGAATTTATCACGTTTTGATTTCTCAACCGCCTTTTTTCTTTCTTCTATAATTCTGGCAGCACGGTCTAATTCTTCATGTTTTCTATGCGAGATTTTCTCACAGTATTCCGTTGTTTTTACACTTTGAACCTCTGATTCCATAGCCTTACAAGTCTGGCCATCAAACTCATCATCATGAATTATATAGCGAAAACCAACTGGCACCACCCAGTAGTCATAACCTTCGCCACCGCCGTTGGATGTAGCGTGTCTAAAATATAACACATCCTTTATTTGTTCCACTTCTGATGGCTTTCTCCCCCTGGTTTGATTATAGCTACCACCCCAGCTGGACCTGATCAACATATGCTTTGCTTCCATCGCATCCTTAGGACGAAAACACGCCTCACCCTTCTTTGAAATCCAAAAATCACCAAAAAGAAATTTGGGCTCACCATTAAAATCGACATTCATATTTGCCGTCACCTCGTAATCCTCAATAAATTCTAACGGATTAATTGGAGTATTGTACTCATTGAGGTTAAATTCCTTATCCACCACAAAACAAATGTTTGGGTGATATTTCCCAAATTCATTAACTAAAAACCCGGTTTCTGTCTCAAAACATTTTTCATTATCAAAAAACGCTTTTACTCCAGCTAAACTCATCAACTTCTTCATTTTTCGTCCTTTCTCCTTTCGGACCCAATGCCCATATAAGATTAAGAGGTTTTCCTCACATTGGTAGTACCGCTTCTTTTAAGCAGCGCCAAACCGATAATTATCAAAAATCACCAGCTTAACACTGCCTAAAAGACAAGAAGAAAAAAATGCTTAACATTGCTTAAAAACAAGAAGAAAGAATTCGTTGGTAAATTCTTAAAATGCTCCTCCCACTCTCGTGTTCAGCCTCAAAACTATATAATATATATTACATAGTGTCAAGGTTAAGGGAAATAGGTATTATTCTCCTTTAAAAAAGGCTGGATTACTCCAGCCAAATATTTAAGAAGAAATTGCAATTTGCGCTAATGCAAGTGCGCCAGCTAATGATCTGGACCTAACTAATGTACCATCAGCTTCACAACTAATAACATCCTGTACCCCAGTTAATGATGCTAAACATACATTCGATAATCCGCACCAAGCTGTAGGTAGCTTCTTTCTCTTACAACCCGAATTATCTCTTGAGCCCAAAATCGCCTGCACATTCCATTCGCCCTCAAGATTAGGAAAAACGCAGTACAGTAGTTTTTTAGCTTTAGGGTTAAAAGATCTCAGTATATATTCCTCCCAACCGTCAATATACATTGGAAGATAAAGGAACTCACCCTCGTTATGCGCAATCATATTCTCAATCTCACTCTTTGCCTTAACAACAGGCACTACGTGTTTGATTTCTTTTTCCAGAATTTTTTGCGCAAAACTCACAGCTTGCAAAAAAGCCACATCAGAATCCTGATTTTGATCATTCCAATTCGGATTAAACAAATTGATTGCTTCTGACACTGACATTTCAATCCCACTAGCCGAATAACCCTGATCGCTCGCATCAACTCCATGGATTAAATCATGACTCACTTCCATTGTCGCCTCTACAATTAATTGCAGAGGACAATCAAAATTAGACAAGATCTCCATACTATAATGACGCCAAGCCAGCCCTGCGGTTGAGAGTTTCATGAAATCACTATAATGTTCTTCGAACCCCTCTTGGTGACAGTCAAAACGTCTTTTGTCTATTCTGAATTCTCCCCCAATACCAAACATTATCAACCCCCTTGGTCCATTTTTCTTAGCATACTGAACCAAACTTTGATCCTTCGTGCGCAACACTCGCACCCTCTTCAACATCGACAACATCGCCGTCGCAAAAACGTCCCCAGCATAATGTGGTCCTGAATTGGTGATCACATTTGCATTTTCAAGTTCTGTCACGATAGTGACACGATTGTGTATTTTTCCCATCTTTCTTCTCCTTTTAAAGAACAATTTTCGAAGCTATAACTTCTAGATACCGATATATTATAATATATATTCAAAGATTGTCAAAACAATGAGCACCCTATACCACAACCAAACATTTTATGTTTAAATATCCACAGGGAATTATTTACTCAATGCCTCATCAAATTCTACCAAAACAAAGTTCAGCCGATGCTCGCACTTACATTGCGATTGACCTTAAATCTTTTTATGCCTCAGTTGAGTGCGTAGATCGTGGACTTAATCCTTTAACCACCAAATTAGTAGTTGCCGATGTTACTCGCACCGATAAAACAGTCTGCCTCGCAGTTTCTCCCGCCCTCAAAGCTCTTGGCGTTGGTGGCCGTGATCGTCTTTTTCAAGTCTATAAAAAGGCGCCCAAAGGCTCTTTTATTATTGCTCCTCCCAGAATGCAAAAATACATTGATGTGAGTACCTCTATTTTTGGTATCTATGCTCAATATCTTGCTCCCACTGATATCCACATATACTCTATCGATGAGGCATTCCTTGATGTTACTAATTATCTTCAAGCCTATCAGATGACCGCCCATCAACTTGCTCGTACCATTGTAAAAGATGTTCTTGGGCACACCGGTATCACCGCCACTGTTGGTATTGGCGAGAATCTATATCTAGCTAAGATCGCCATGGATATCGTCGCCAAGCATTTACCACCCGATCCTGACGGTGTTCGTATCGCCGAACTTACGGAATCTTCTTACCGCGAAAAGCTTTGGACCCACGCTCCACTAACCGACTTTTGGCGTATTGGTCCAGGCTATTCCAGACGGCTTCATAATCTTGGCATCTACACCATGGGCGATCTCGCCAGATATTCTCTTACTGCCTCCTCCAAACTCTTTAAAATCTTTGGCGTGAACGCCGAATTACTCATAGACCACGCTTGGGGCTATGAACCAACCACTATTTCCGATATTAAAAACTATCAGGCCGTCAACCATTGCCTCTGTTCTGGACAAGTTTTACATCGCCCCTATAATCGCGCTGAAACCATCACCATTATTAAAGAAATGACCCACAGCCTCGCCCTCGATTTAACTCAAAAAAATCTATTCACAGATCAAATCATCCTCGATCTTGGCTTTTCAAGTCCCAAACACCCCTCATTCGTTCACGCTTCCAAAAATCTTCCTCAATATACTAGTAGCACCAAATTAATTACCCAAGCTGCATTAAAGATTTATCAAAAAATCATGCCGGATCATGCCACGATCCGTCGTGTCGGTATTACCGCCAATCATATTTTATCTGCTCAAAACCATACCACCGAGACCACACAACTCAATCTTTTCGACTCACCCACTAAAACCGAACAACAAACCGAACAAGCTCTTCGTCTTCAACAGGCCACTTTGTCCATCCAGACTCGTTATGGCAAAAATGCCCTCATGTTGGGTACAAATTTTCGACCTGAGGCAACCATGCGTGAACGCAACCAACAAATAGGAGGTCATCGTGCCGGATAATCAACAAAATCTCCGTTCACTTGCAGAGTCTTTCAATAATCCTTATCAGGATATTCTTCATCTTCCTCATTTTAAAGACCCAGCGCATCCTCCGCTTAGCCGTTCCAAGCGTGCCGCACAATTTATGCCATTTAAATCCCTCAGTACCTACGAAACTCAAATTGAACAACAATTTCATGATTTAAACAATCAACGACTAGAACCATTCATTGATTATTCAGACAGTCAAACAGAAAATTTTAATCTAACCAATTAACTAATACCCCTTCTCCATTATTTCTCTAGAGTTCTTTTCTTCACTTAGTTTACAAAACCTAAGTTCCATGATAAAATAATCGTAATTATGTCAAAGAAGAGTAATACAAAACGCAAACTCGTTGGTCTCGTATCTGAAGAGTCTGGTATCCGTGCCTATTACACTAAAAAGAATACCATGAATACCCCTGACAAGCTCAGCTTGAGAAAATATGACCCAATTCTAAGAAAGCACGTTGTTTTCGTAGAAACCAAGAAAAATCTCGGTCGCAACGAAGTCAAAGAAAAGAAGCGTTAGAATAATTTCAAAAAATCCTCTCATCTTGGGAGGATTTTTCTATGCTATAATAGAGAAGATGAAAAAGGGAAGCACCCCAACCCTAAAGGTCATTGTTGCAACTCATAAACCATATACGATGCCAACTGACTCCCTATATCAGCCACTTCTTGTTGGTTCTCATTTTTATAAGACCCAGAAAAACGATCGCAAATTACCGAAAAATTTTGCTTATGATAACACTGGTAAACATATTTCCGACAAAAATCATAACTACTCTGAACTCACTGGTCTCTACTGGCTTTGGCAAAACCGAGCCAAAAAAGACTCTAACGAAGACTCATTTTACGGTCTCGTTCACTATCGTCGTTTTCTTACCTCAAAAACCGACAAACAAATTTTAACCCAAAAGGAGTTACAAGACTTACTCTCTAATTCTCATAAAAATATCAAATATGGTATAATTCTCCCCAAAAAACGTCACTATTATATTGAGAATCTCTATAACCATTACGCTCATACACTACATATCGAACCACTCGACAAAACACGACAAATCATTGAGCAGTCTCATCCAGCATATCTTGCAGAATTCGATCGTCTCAAGACTCGTCGCTCCGCTCATATGTTTAATATCTTCATCATGAAGAAGCCGTTCTTCAATGAGTATTGTGAATTTCTTTTCGATATTCTTTTTACTTTAGAGAAATCACTTTCTGTTGCCGAAATCAATCAATATGATGAATTTCATGCCCGCTTCTTTGGTCGAATTTCAGAACTTCTCCTCGACGTATTTCTTTACACAAAATACCCTGACCTCGAACATCGCTCCGATGTTTTAGAGCTCGACATTTTAGAACTTGAACCTGTTAATTGGCCATTAAAGATTAGAAGCTTCCTCCTCGCCAAATTCTTTGGTAAAAAATATCACAAAAGTTATTAAAAAGTAGAATAAATGAAATCATCACAAAAACAGAACACTCCCCTCATCTCCGTAATTGTCCCAATATATAACGCCTCAACTTTTCTTGTTCAAACCATTGATTCTGTGCTAAAACAAGATTATCCAAACCTTGAAGTTCTCCTCATCAATGACGGATCAACTGATCACTCCGCCGAGGTCTGTCATACTATTATTGCTAGATATCAAGATCAAACATCGAAAAGTCTAAAAACATCAGACACACCACAAAATTTCATTTCCTCCCCCCTACGTCAACTCCACTTTTTTAACCTACCACATCAAGGAGTTAGCGCTACCAGAAATTTTGGCTTAACGAAAATTTCCGGCGAATATTTTTGTTTTCTCGATGCCGATGACTTGCTCACACCCACCTTTATCTCCGAGCTTCACACTTTTGCTCATAATCATCAACTTAAATACGTTACTTCCACTTTTAAACGCGTCCTTTACTCTCAAAAAAATTCCAATCTCCAAAATCTTCTCACGTTACCGAAAAACGTAGACTCTCCCCAAGACAGCTCGCCCACTTCGCAACACTCCAACAAGGATGCACTGCAGACTATCCTTCCTGCCGCCGATTACCTGCGTAAACTACTTGACCTTGATGCCGGCTACAATTTCTGTCATATGAAACTCCTTCATCATAGCTTAAAATCCACTCTTTTTGACCCCGACCTCGTTGTCGCCGAAGACGCTTTATATAACTTTACTCTAGTCGCACAACTTGATCACATTGGTATTATTCAAAAACCTCTCTACCTTTATCAAGTACATCAAAGCTCCACTGTTCGCACTTTCACTACTCAATATATTAAAAATTATCAGCTCGCACTACAAAAAATCAGTAACTTTATCCATTTTCAATATCCAAATCTTTTTCCCAACCTTGAAAAACCCTTGCAGGCCTTTATTGCCACCCATCTTTTTTTCATTCTTGTAAACTTCTGTTGCCATCAACAGAATCCACGACCATATAAATCCATCTCCTCACTTTACAAAGTTCCACTTTTTTACCGTGCAATCCACCTCGCCCCTCTACGTTTTTTCTCGCCGCAAAAAGCTTTCATCATATTTTGTTTCAAGCTCCGTCTCATTCCTATCCTCAAAATTATCGGTTTTTTACGTAATAAACAAAACACACAAGGTTACATCTCAATAGTCAAAAATCGCAAATTCAAGTAAAATATAGCTGTGAAATCATTTTTTCAAATAGTTGAACGTTTTTTAAAGGCACTCGCCAGTCTGCCCTCTGACTTTCTTTTTTATCTAGCCGCCGCCTCTCTGCCCTTTGAAAATCTCATCTTTGCCCCCTCCAAAGGTTGGGCCACTATTACCCCTATTATCCTTTTTTTCTATGCCATCTTAAATCTATACCATCTCAAGGCCCACCTCAAGAAAATTCGTCCCATCCTCCTCTTCTTTCTTGGTTTCTCAATTCTTGGCACTCTCACCACTATTATCTTCCATGGCCGTTTAGATGACTACCTCTCCGCCTACGTCCCCATTATATTAGGCCTTACCTGTCTATTTAGCTTTCTTGAGTTTTATAGTAAGCACCACGGTCCAGAATTAAAACAAAAACTTCAGTTCCTAGTCTCTATTATTATCGTCACTTATTTGCTCAGTCTCCTAGTTGGTTTGGCTGAATATTTTGCTCTTAAATACAAAATTGAACCACTCACACACTTTTTTGACCTCATCTTTAAGCGTAACTATTTAGCTAAAAACCGCGTGCAATTCTTTTTTACTGAGCCGTCATTCATCGGTATGCACCTCTTCGGTGTTCTTCTACCCATGTTTTGGCTTACCCGCCGCAAAGACCTTCTCTTCCTCATCGTACTTTATGCATACTCTGCCATCTTCTTTGGTGCCGGCATCCGTATTATTCTTGATGTTATCCTAATTTTAATCATCCTCGCCACTCTCTATCTTCCGAAAGTCAAAGAAAAACTTTTTCTCCTCCTAAACCTTGTCGCTTTTGTACTTTTCCTCACAACTCTCTCCGCCGTTAATGGTCGTTTCCATAAAATCTTCTTTGGCTTTCTCTCGTCTAGATCTGAAACCTCTATTGACTGCACTATAGAAGAGAATCAAGATACTGAAGATTGTCTAGCTTACGTAAGACAATCTGGCATTAATTCTGACGGCTCCTTTGCTAGTCGGGTTTTTCGTATTAAATCCAGTGTCTACGGTTACACAAAATCTCCTCTAGGTTTTTTAACTGGCTACGGCCTCGGCAATTCTATTTATCCTGCCCGCCTTGGTCACGCTAAGGCAAAAAAAGAATATAAGAGCAGTTACATGAAGGAAGTAAACGATTTAGAAAATCCAAACTATCACGACGACAGCGTCTCCTACTGTCTATATACTCGTTTTATTAGCGAATTTGGCATTTTCGCTCTTCTCCTTGGTCTCTATTATTTATATTACCTCGCCAAACAATCTAGCCTAAGCTACCGTTATCACTATTTATTGATTACACTATATCTCTATCTTCAATTTGAATCACTCAGTTTCTATGCTCTTTGGCTCTACATTGCAGTTATGTTATTTACCAGGAGTCCAAAAACCCGTGTCTGATTTTAAGCAAGTCAAAATGAACACTATCTGGCTCGCTATTTTTCAGCTAGCCAAAATGGTCTTTCCGTTTCTTATTCTACCCATCCTCACCCGCCGTCTCCTAATTACCACCTACGGTGACATTACTTTTATTAAAACCATTATGAATTTTCTCCAAATCTTTATTGATTTCGGTTTTATGCTCTCCGCTACCAAAGAAATTGCCAAAATTAAAAATAATCCGGCTCAGATTCAACAAATCCTCGCCGACACCCTCCTCGCTCGCATCTTACTTGGCGGTATGGGCCTCATCGTAATTTTAATAGCCAGTATTTTTCTACCTATTCTCAGCCAACATTTTATATTCTCGCTCCTCTCATACCTCACTATCTTTCTCTCAATCTTTCTTTTTGACTTTCTCTTCCGTGGACTCGAAATTATCCATATTATGACTATTCGCTTTGTTGTTATGAAAACTATCTCTTTCATTCTCACCGTCTTCTTCGTAAGGAACGATGAAAATATCATGCTTATTCCACTCTTTGATATTTTGTCATCTCTCATTGCTATCATTCTAGTTTTCATTGAATTACAGAAATCAAATCTTCATATTATAAAACCCCGGTTAAAATCCAGTTTGCAGAGTCTCAAATCTAGTTTTGTGTATTTTCTTTCCGACATTTCCGCCACCGCCCTCAACGCTCTCAGTACTATCATTATCGGACTAGTTTTTTCATCAACCGTAATCGCCCTGTTTGGAGTCTCCATCCAAATTATTGGCGCCATTCAGGCGCTCTTGGGTCAGCTAGCTAGTGGCATTTACCCTAATATGGTGCGTCAAAAAAGCCAAAAATTTATTCAACATATCTTTAAAACCACTCTACCCTTCGTTTTACTATTCACTCTTTTAGTTATTTTCTGCCTACCCCTCTGTCTGCAAATTCTCGCTGGTACCAAATACACTGCCGCGAGTCTCATCATTCAAATTCTTGCACCTACCATTATCTTTAGCTTCTGCAATACACTGCTTGGCTGGCCAACGCTTGGTGTTATCAATCATCAAAAGCAGGTCACCGCCTCCACAATTATTTCGACCGTATTTAATTTAGCCATTCTTGTTCTACTTTTAATCTTTAATCACCTCACTCTCTACTCCGTTGCAATCACTCGCGTCGTTACAGAAGTGGTGCTGTTTTGCATACGTTTTTATTACTTCCGAAAATTTCGCCACAAATTCAACTCATAACTCAACCCCTCAATAAAAAATCTCCAAAATCCTATCGTAACAAGATTATTCTCAACAAAAATTTAAACACTTGAGAAAGTCACCATAAAAAAATACTCGAACAAGTCGAGCTGATATTTTATTTTGGCAGGGGCGCACGGAATCGAACCATGATCTACGGTTTTGGAGACCGCTATACTAACCGTTGTACTACGCCCCTAGTGGCTTTATTATAACATATTCATCTCTTCATACTATGTTTTTCTCTATAAATCCGCTATACTTAAAATAATCCTTATGTCAAAACATAAATCAAAAATACCATTCGCCGCACATTCCCGAAAGTCCCGCGCGTACTCACATCTCTATCTACGGCTTTTTTCTAGCCTAGCTTTCTGGATCACTCTCTGGTCTCTTATGTTTCTTTATTTTTTCACCATTGATCTGCTCGCACTCATCTTCGGTGAGCGACTTATCCCACGTCTACTATTAGATACTGCCAGTCTCGTCAAAGTTTCCACGATTTTCACTTGTTTTCTTTATGCCTCCTTTTTTGCGCCAAAAGATTACCTCCTCCGTTTCGCACTCCTTTTTACCTTTCTTGCAGACATCGTCTTACTCTATAACAATATTTCACCTATTGGAGTTATCATTTTCTGCCTCGCCCAATATCTACACATCTCACGCTATGCGAGTCTCAATCCAAAGCTATTTATTCTTTGGTCAGTCATTAATCTCTTTATTCTCTCTTTTGCTAGAGCTACTCTAGTTGAACCCATCTATGGAGTCGCCTTCATCTACGCAAACACTCTTCTTCTCAACCTTATTCTCGCCCACCGTTGGATTAAAAGGGAATCATATAACCACCGTCGTGCAGCCCTATGTAATTTCTTTGGCTTCGCCCTCTTTATCTGCTGTGATTTGACAGTTTTAATTTCGTATTTTGCCCGCATCCACATACTTCCAGATTTTCTTTTTGCTCCAGCCAATTTTATATGTTGGCTTTTTTATTTCCCATCTCAAATCCTCTTAACTAACTCATCGATGATGACTACTCCATACTACGCGCCATTTGATTCAAAACTCAAAGCTATTGGCGATCAATCAAAACTGGTTAAAAATATATAAATTGTACCATCTCTTACTTCATGCTATAATACACTCAATATGGAAAGTAAAAAGAAGACTAAACCGCGTGCAATTCTGGTTTTCGGTGCTCCATGTAGTGGAAAGACTACCTTTTGTGAGAAATTTTCTCAGAGATTCAAAGCTCCTTATTATAATCTACAGTCTTTACGTGAAGAAGCCGACTTTACCGAAAAACAAATTCATGTTGTACTAGAAGCAATTTCAAAAACTGGTCAGAACATCGTTATCGAAGGTGGTCTCGACACAGAAAATGAGCGTAATGCAGTCCGTAAACTTCTAAAAATCTGTGGATATAATCCCACTCTTGTTTGGATCCAAACTGACATTAATACTATTAAAGCTCGTCTTAAACTTAAGTTTCGTTCCATTGCTCGTGCTAAAGAAGAATACGATTCACGCATTCGCGCCATGGAGGCTCCTGCCGAAATCGAAAAGCCCATTATTCTTTCTGGTAAACACACTTTTGATACGCAACTTTCACACGTTCTCTCTCAGCTTTCCTAAGACTAGAGACCAGTTATTTTCTTTTTACGGAACCATTTATGCTTAATGACCCAGAGTTTGGTGAAGTTATTATTCGCCGAAATTCCCGTTCACGTTCGGTCAGTTTTTCAATTTCCACTTCTAGGCGCCTTCAGGC
>CAJPPG010000015.1 GCA_905372495.1 Candidatus Saccharimonadota bacterium
CTCATCCTCGGAAAAACGCTTTATGAAAAAATTGTCTAGAATCTCAACCTTAGATTCGCCCTCCTCACCATCTGTTAAATACTTATAAGCATCGATATCTAGTGAAGAAAATTTTAGAAAATTCAAAATACTCAAAAACTCCTCGTATTGACTCTCACTGTTAATCGTTTTTAATTTTTCTCTAGCGGTTTCAAGTTGCTTCAATACATAACTATTTCGGTCTATATCAATAATTGGGATATTGAAGAATTTGGCGTGCTTGACCATCTGCTCAGAGTAAAAACCATCATATGTGATTAGAAAATCTGGCATTAAGCTCTGATTATTTACATCAAAACGCCTAAGAAATACTTCATTATAGGAACTAGTGCTTTTGTAAGCCAACTCATCGAGTGACTCTACTTCGTACTGACCATCAGATACCGCCATTTCACCAACATTATTTGCCGTCTCACCATCACTTTTATATACACCAATCAGGGTATTTTTCTTGATTTTACAAAAACCATAAGCCACTCCAAAAAAGCTTGTGGCTGCCCCATGCATGATATTAATCTCACTATCGACATAAGAACAACTCAAAGTATTACTTTTCTCACCCCTACTATCATTCTCCTGATTTACCCAATAATCTGGATTTAAAAGTAAGTTCTGTGATCTAATAAACCCAGTTGAATTAACGTCAGTTTCAGGTGACAATCGATAATCTACTGTATGTTGCAAAAACCTAATTGGAAAACCAGATAATTTATATACTAAAATTTCATTCAACTGATCTATACTGCCCTTATTATCTATCTCATCAAAAAACATCTTACCATCAGACTCATCGTCAAGCGAAGATTCGTTAGTATTTAAAAAACCCAAAGAAATACCAGGCTCACGCCTAGAAACGGCCAAATCTAGCTCTGAAAGCGTAGTAAGCTTTGCTTGGAACTCAGCCTCAAGCACTTCATGAATAGACTGCTTGTCAGATTTACGGTTAACAGAATCGGGTGCCTCAGCTTGGCCAATAAATTCTTTCAGAATTTCAACCATCCGTAATTCATTTTCAAGATAAGAATTAACTGGCTTATTCTCAAGATCAGAGTCATTTTCGAAATCACTATTCCTACTAAAAACCGAACCTCTCTCAAAATCCTTATCTTTATTCATAATAACTATTTTACTATAAACAACCGCTAAAATCCCTATCCAAAAGAACATAGGTAGTCTTGCCTAAAATAGTAAAATATGCTATCATCACGAGGATAATATTAATTGAAAGGAAGATATGAGTCGTATCGGAAAACAACCTGTACAGATTCCTGCAGGAGTGACAATCACGGTCGGCGAACAGATTATCACTGTCGCTGGACCTAAAGGTTCACTCGAGGTTCCTGTTCAGGAAAACGTCGTAGTTAATATCGAAGACGGAAAAGCTATCGTTACTCGTAAAGATGACGAGCCTAAGTCCCGTTCTTGGCATGGTCTACAACGCGCACTTTTGAATAACGCCGTCATTGGTGTCACTCAAGGCTTTGAAAAGAAGCTTGAGATTAATGGTGTTGGTTATCGTCTTTCAGGCGGACCAAAAGAAATTGAGATGTCTCTCGGTTTCTCCCATCCTGTTAAATATTCTGCTCCTGAAGGAATAGAATTAAAAACTAACAAGATGGAAATCATCGTTTCTGGCATTGACAAACAAAAAGTTGGTCAAACTGCAGCAGAAATTCGCGCCTTCAAGAAACCAGAACCATACAAGGGTAAAGGTATTAAATATGCTGACGAAGTTATTCTCCGTAAGGCAGGAAAGGCAGGAAAGAAATAATGAATAAGGTTTTTCGTGCAAATCGAACCCGTGCTAAAATTCACGGTACGAAGGAGCGTCCTCGTCTCACTGTACATATCAGCAACTTAAACGTTACTGCACAAATCATCAATGATGACACCATGACAACACTTGCCTACGCAACAACCGTTGGCAAAAAGATGACTGGAACTATGTCAGAAAAAGCAGCTCAAATTGGCACCGAAATTGCCAAGTTAGCAAAGAAAGCAAATATCAGCAAGGTTGTTTTCGACCGAGGTTCAAGACTATACGCTGGACGCATGTCTTCACTCGCCGAAGCAGCTCGTAAGGAAGGATTGGAGTTCTAATATGGCCGACGCAAATACAACTGCTCCAAAGCAACCAAAAGTTGTCAATAAGTCCGGTACTTTAAAGATGACTGACGAAGTTGCTGCTACCAAGCAGACCCGCGATATGTCAGGTCGACCAATGCGTAAAAACACACGTCGTGACCGCGTAAAAGCCGACAACGCACCAAAAGAATTTGAAGAAATCACCATCAATATCGATCGCGTTTCTCGTACCGTCAAAGGCGGTCGCCGTATGCGTTTTAAAGCACTTGTTGCCGTAGGCAATAAGAAAAACAAAGTTGGTGTTGGTGTAGCAAAAGGTGGTGACGTTACTACCGCCGTACAAAAAGCTGTTCGTGTTGCTAAAAAGAACATGATTACCTTCAATATGAACGAAGAAACTATCTGCCATGAAGTTGAAACCAAAACCACTGGCGCACGCGTCTTAATGAAGCCTGCCGCTCCTGGTACTGGTATTATCGCTGGCGGTATCGTCCGTTCTATAATCGGCCTCACTGGAGTTAAGAACTTAATTTCAAAATCACTTGGCTCAACCAATAAAGTCAACATTGCTTACGCCGTTATCGAAGGTCTTAGACAGCAAGTTCCACGTGCAAAATGGAATACTACTATCGAAAAAGGTAAAACCTCCAAAAAGGAGAATAAATAATGAAGTATAATGAGTTAATCGTTGAGCGCAATACTCGCCCAACCCGCGCCGGTCGTGGTATCGCAGCTGGTCGTGGTAAAACCGCAGGTCGTGGTACTAAAGGTCAGAAGGCTCGTACAGGTCACCGCAAGATGCCAGCAACCTTCATGGGTGGTCAGCGTGCTCTTATGCAAGCAGTTCCAAAACTTAAAGGCTTCAAATCTCTTCACAAGAAAGCAGAGCTTGTCTACACCGACAACCTCAATGGTCTATCCGGTATTGTCGACAACTTCATTCTAGCTGAAGCGAACCTCATCACCAACCCATACGTCAAAGTAAAGGTAATTACTCGTGGTGAATTGGAAGCTAAACTTGAACTCAAAACTCAATTTGCCAGTAAATCTGCTATTGAGATGATCAAAAAAGCCGGCGGTAACTTTGTTAAATCAAAGGTACCAGCTCGTCCAAAAGCTGAAAATAAAGTATCAGAATAGATCATATTAAAAATAACCCCTTCCTGGGGTTATTTTTTGTTTACTTTATGATACTATATATAAGTAAATACAAGAGAGGTCCTAATGCATTTCAAGACAATTTTCAAATCCCTAAAAAATAAAGACATGTTAAAACGTATTGCCATTGTTTTTGGTATCATTGTTGCATATCGTTTACTTGCACATATTCCAGTACCAATGGGAGATGCAAAAACCTTTAAAGATGCCGTTTCTAACCTGATCTCAAAATCCGATTTCTCTGGTTTCTTAAACTTAATATCAGGTGGTGGTCTCGCCTCATTTTCTATTATCCTCGTTGGCCTCTCTCCATATATTACTGCTTCTATTATTTTTCAACTACTCACAAAAGCTATCCCAAGTCTTGAAGAACTTTCTGAAGATGGTGAAACTGGTCGTCGCAAAATTAACCAATGGACCCGTATGATCACCGTTCCTCTAGCCATTGTTCAATCTATTGCCTATATCTATATCCTTTATCAGTCGATTGCCGCGACTAACACCGTATCATTTGTTCCAACCACCCGTGATTGGATCCTTTCAATTACCACCATGACTGCAGGTTCGATCATTTTAATGTGGTTAGGTGAGCTGATTACAGAGCAAGGAGTAGGCAATGGTATTTCTATGGTTATTTTTGCTAGTATCATTTCTCAATTCCCGACCACAACAGCAAGTCTAACTAATAGTCTATTTGAAACTAAATACGGCACCTTAAGTCTCTTTGGATGGCTCAATTTACCAGTCAACCCTACGATCTTCTGGACGCTCCTAATTATGGGTCTTGCAATTATTTTCATCCTTTACTGGCTTGTTAAACTCAATGAAGCTCAAAGAATCATTACAGTTAATTACGCCAAACGCGTCCATGGGAACAGTACCTATGGTGGCATTAAGTCAATTCTACCAATTAAATTAATTGCTGCTGGCGTCGTGCCTGTTATCTTCGCGACGGCCTTCCTCTCTCTACCCTCACTAATTGGCCAACTACTTACCACCATCAAACCAGATAATAATATTGGCGCAACTCTCACCTCACTCTTTACTGCACCGAACGCCCAGAACTTCTCTAGGCTATATCCAAATGGCATCACCCCACAGTGGTTCATCTACCCCGCACTCTACTTCATCCTCGTTGTACTCTTCACCTACTTCTACACCACCATCATTTTTAACACTAATGAAATCGCTGACAATCTACAAAAACAAGGTGGTTTTATCGAGGGAGTCAGGCCAGGAAAGACCACCGCAAAGTATCTTGATAATGTCGTGAATAGGTTAAATCTTTTTGGATCAATTTCACTTGGTCTTATTGCCATGCTTCCATTTATTACCGACTATATCTTTATTATTATTACTGGATCGCCTATGGGTCTTTCACTCTCAGGAACTGGACTCCTTATCGTAGTTACCGTAGCATTAGAAAATCTTAGGCAAGTCGATTCTCGCGCGCTCATGGTCACTTATGACGATTTTAAGTAAAACACAAAGGGTGGAAATATGGCATTATCAACTCCGAATACAAAACCTCGTATAAGTACAATCATTAAGATAATCTTTTTGATCTGCCTAGCAGGTATTATTGCGAGACTTGCTATTTGGGAAAGCCATTACTATAAAAGCCAAGAGGGTAAAGAGCGCATCGAACCGCGCACCACTGGTGACATTTCAGCCGATAGTACCAACGTAGATGAAACAATCATCACTAATGATCAAAAACAAAGTTATATTGTTGCTGCAGATCAACCACGCTTTTTGAATATTGAAAAAATAGGCATACATAATGCCAGGATTCTCCCCGTTAAAGAAACCAGTTCTGGTGCCATTGCTGTACCTATTAGCATTTTTGACGTTGGATGGTATACGAAATCAAGCATACCTGGCAAAACTGGCACCACCATCCTTGATGGACATAACGGCGGCCCAACCATGCAAGGTGTCTTTAAAAACCTTGTCCTTCTTGAAAAAGGCGATCATATAGAAATTGAGATGGGTGATGGCACAAAATATACCTATCAAGTCTATGATAATAACACATATACTCTTAAAGAGGCCAATCAGAAAATGCACAGTATGCAAGTTTCTCCAGTTAACGGCGTAGAATCGATCAGTATTATTACCTGTACAGGAGAGTGGTCCAATCTACAAAGAACCTATCTCTCACGCCAATTTTTAAGAGCAGTTCGAATATAATAGAGCAAAGTAGAATATGAATGATATTTACATAAGGCCAATGTTCATCGAAGATTATGATGATATCTATAATCTCTGGACTTTAACCAAAGGAATGGGTTTAAATAATTTAGATGATACAAAAACTGGGATTAATATCTTCTTGCAACGCAACCCAAATACATGTTTTGTAGCTATTTCGCATAATGAAATTATTGGAACGATTATTTCGGGACATGATGGAAGACGAGGCTATATTTATCACACTGCAGTTTCCGAAAAATTTAGAAAGAAAGGAGTCGGGCAAAAACTCGTAACATCGTCACTGGCTGCCTTAAAAAACGAAGGCATTAATAAAGTCGCCTTGGTTGTCTTCTCCAATAATAATCTCGGTAACCTTTTTTGGGAAAAACTTGGATTCAAAAAACGAGAAGATCTTATTTACCGAGACAAAGTTATAAACGAAATGGAAAAAATCACTATTTAATCACAAGCTTCAAACGATTAATCAAAGTCTACTGGTCAATGCAAAAACCAACATTTACATTTTAACTATCTTTTGTTATAATTAGCGAGTAATTTATGGTTAGTCAAAAGGAAGTAATTAAACTCGGCGGTACCATCGTCGACGCATTACCAAACACTCAATTTCGAGTGGAACTTGAGAATGGCCATATTATTATTGCGCACATGAGCGGAAAAATGCGCAAAAACTTTATCCGTCTTGTGCCAGGTGACAAGGTTGAAGTCGAACTTACCCCTTACGATCTTACTAAGGGGCGCATCAGCTTCCGCCTCAAATAATATCAACCGCTATCTTGGCGAAACTCATAGTCACTTTCCGCTAGTGAGACTAGAGGAGTACCTAAGAATAGTTTAATAAGGAAAGGATTTTTACACACAATGAAAGTACGTGCAAGTGTAAAGAAAATCTCCCCTGATGACATTTATGTACGCCGCAAAGGTGTTCTTCGTGTTATCAATAAGAAAAAACCTAAGAATAAGCAAAGGCAGGGTTAAGAATGGCAAGAATTGCTAGCGTTGTCATCCCTTCCGAAAAACAGGTTTGGATTGCTCTAACCTATGTTTACGGAATCGGACGCACAACCTCAAAAGCCATCCTTGCGGAGGCTAAAATTGAGCCTACCACTCGGGTGAAAGATCTCACCGAGGCTGAAGAACAGAAAATCAACGACATTATTTCTAGCAAATATCAAGTCGAAGGTGATCTGCGTCGCCTCGTTACAAACAATATCAAACGTATTAAGGACATCAATTCTTACAAGGGTGTCCGCCACAAGGCTGGTCTTCCAGTCAACGGCCAGCGTACTCGTACGAATGCACGTACACGTAAGGGTAAGGCGATCGCGGTCGGTGGAACACAACCAAAAGCAGCAAGTAAGACTTAGAGGTAATTAAGAAATGACAGAAGAAGTAAAACAAGCTGAAGTAGCAGAAGTCAAAGCTACTAAAGTTAAAGGTAAAAAAGGTAAACGTGTCGTGATCTCCGGTCAGGTACACATCAAAGCTACCTTCAACAACACTATTATTAGTGTTTCTGACAAAAAAGGTCAGGTCCTCTCTCAGTCATCCGCAGGAGCAAATGGCTTCCGTGGCTCTAAGAAAGGTACTGCCTATGCAGCACAAATCGCTGCCGAAAAAGCTGGTGAAATCGCAAAGAAAGATCATGGACTTAGCTCCGTTGACGTCTATGTCAAAGGCATTGGTCTTGGTCGCGATAGCGCAATTCGCGCCTTCTCCGGCCTTGGTATTAAAATCGATAGCATAACCGACCAAACACCAATCGCTCATGGTGGTGTTCGTCCAAAGGGAGAGAGGAAACCGTAATGGCACGAGATAAATCTCCAATCGTTAAACAAAGTCGTCGCGAAGGTTTCGCGCTCGCACCAAAAGCCCATAAAATTATGGCAAAAAAATCTGGTATTCCAGGTCAACACGGCGATATGCGTGTACGTGGTGGTAGTCTTTACCTCACTCAATTACGTGAAAAGCAAAAAGTTCGCCGCCTCTATGGCTTACTAGAAAAACAGTTCGCTAAGCTCATGAAAGAAGCTCAGAAGACCGAAGGCCTTTCCGGTCAAAATCTTCTTGAGTTCCTCGAGCGTCGCGCAGATAACGTTGTTTTTCGCGCAGGCTTTGCGACTACTCGTCGTCAAGCACGTCAGCTCGTTTCTCACGGTCACTTCCTACTAAACGGTCGTCGTATTGATATTCCATCAATCCGCCTCAAAGCTGGAGACGTCCTAGAAGTTCGTGCAAAATCAGCCAAGTCAGAATACTTCAAAAATCTTGAGAATACTGTTGCTGCATCTGGCGTACAACCACTCAGCTGGTTAAAAGCCGATGCAAAAAAAATGAGGATTGAAATCACCGGTACACCAAAACGCGAAGAAGCAGAAGCCGGCATTAATGAACAATTAATCGTTGAGTATTACTCACGCTAAGGAGAACAATGACAACAAAAGTAATTCACGAAGCAAATCTTGCAGAAGTTAACGAATTGTCTGCCAGTAGCGCCTCATTTGTCATCAAGCCACTTTATCATGGCTACGGTCACACTTTAGGAAACTCGCTACGCCGTGTTCTACTCTCAAGCATCAAAGGTGCTGCCATCACTTCTTTCAGTATTGAAGGCACCACCCACGAATTCACCGCTATTGAGGGTATACGTGAAGATGTCATTGACATCATGCTAAATCTTAAGAATATCCGTTTTAAGTGTCATACTGACGCTCCTGTCGAGTTAACTCTTGAGATTAAAGGCAGCGATCAAACTGAAAAAGATGGTGATGCACGTGTTGTTGCTGGTGATATCAAACTCACCGGTGATGTCGAAATCGCAAACCCAAATCAGGTTATTTGCCATATCGACGATCCAAATTACACTCTAAAAATGCATTTCATCGTCGAGTCAGGACGTGGTTACCTCCCAATCGAAGCTGCTAGTGAAGAACGCATCCACAGCGATATGATCGCCCTTGATGCAGTGTTCACCCCAGTTTTGCGTGTTCGCTTTGACGTAGATAAGACTCGTGTTGGCCAAGATACCAATTTGGACCAATTGACTCTTACTATTGAGACAGACGGCACCATTACTCCAAGAGAAGCTTTCGAGGAAGCTGCTGCTATCCTACTTAATCAATACAAAGCTTTTGCTGGTAGCACCGTTGTTGAATCAGCACCTGCTCCAGGTTCAAAAGAAGAGGCAGAAGATGCAGGCCTTATGCTCCCAATTGAAGAGCTCGGTCTTTCTGCTCGCACCGCCAACGCCCTTGTTAATAACGAAATCCGCACTATTCGCGATTTAGTTGTTCTATCTGACACTGATCTTAAAGAACTTAAAGGTTTCGGACAAAAGGCGCTTGACGAAGTTAAACAAAAGTTAACGGAGTTAAATATTTAAATGCACCGCCACGGATACAAAGGTCGTAAATTCGGCCGTGAAACCGACCAGAGAAGGGCTCTACTACGTGGGCTGATGTGTTCTCTGATCAAATATCAAGCAATCACCGTTACGCTTGCCCGCGCCAAAGAAATGCGCCGCGGCACTGAAAAGCTAGTTACAATCGCTAAGAAAGGTGGCCTCGCCAATCGTCGTCTCCTTATCTCTCGCCTAGATAATCTCGAAGCAGCAGATCTCTTAATGGATGTAATTGCTCCACAAATCAAGCGTAATTCTGGTTATCTAAGAATCGAACGCGCTGGCTTCAGAAAAGGCGACCACGCCGAAATGGCAACCATCTCTTTTGTTGATCCCATCAACCTCGATATCAAAAAGGAGGCTAAGTAATGAAAACTTTTAGCCAAAAAACCGCAGAAATCAAACGCGAATGGTTTGTTATTGATGCCAGCACCCTACCTCTAGGTAAATTAGCTGTCGTCATCGCTGACAAACTTATGGGTAAATCAAAAGTTACCTATACACCGCACGTTGACAATGGTGACTACGTTGTTGTCGTCAATGCCAAAAACATTCAAGTTACTGGCAACAAGATGGTCGACAAAAAATATTACCGTCACAGTGGATTTCCAGGTGGATTGAGGGAATTGAGACTTGAAGAAGTTATCGAAAAAGATCCTTCTTACGCTCTTAAAGAAGCTGTCAAAGGCATGATGCCAAAAAATAAGCTTGCAGCAGACCGCCTAGCACGTCTACGCGTCTTCAATGGCGCAGAACACGCACACGCTGCTCAAAATCCAAAGGAGATCAAATAATGACTACTTCTAAATATTCCTACGGTCTTGGTCGTCGCAAAGCAGCAACTGCACGCGCTCGTCTATTCAAAGGTAAAGGTGAAATCACCATCAATAATAAAGTTGCTCTTGATTACCTTTCAGGCAACAAATCACTTCTTGCCGAGGTTACTGATCCATTAGCTCTTGCTGGTAAACAAAAAGAGTTTGATATCACCATCCTCGTATCAGGCGGTGGTCTTGCTGGTCAGGTTGATGCTATTAAGTTGGCAATTTCCAAAGCTCTTACTCTAGAGTTTCCTGACCTACGTCCAGTCCTTAAGAAAGCTGGTCTCATCAAACGCGATCCTCGTGAGAAAGAACGTAAAAAATACGGTCTTCGTTCTGCAAGGAAACGCGAACAGTTCTCCAAGCGTTAATTATTTACGCAAATTGGACAAGGAATACCCCTATTTGGGGTATTTTTTGTCTAGTGATATAATAAACTTATGTTAAAAGACCTACTAAATGCTTTTATCTCATTTAAAAACCTTAAAAGCTTCTTCAAAAAATACGAGCACCTTATTGCCTATTTATTTTTCGGCTTCCTCACAACTTTAATAAATCTAGTCTCCTTTTGGCTCCTTTCTAGCTTCACTAAAATCGCAACCATTCCAGCAACTGTTACCTCATGGATCATTGCTGTCGCTTTTGCTTTTATTACAAATAAGATTTGGGTCTTTAAGAGCAAGAATAAGACCAAAAAAGAAACCACGAAAGAAATAATAAACTTTCTAATTGCCAGAGTAGCTACTCTCTTTGTCGAAGTTTTTCTTATGTGGTTAATGGTCGATCAACTCCATCATGATAAATTAATTTGGAAACTACTCTGTAATGTTATTACCGTAGTTTTAAACTATCTATTTTCAAGATTATTTGTATTTAAAAACTCACACTTATCAAAAAAGTAAAAAGACAGCGCTAAGCTATATAAAAAACTCACCGCATTCGGTGAGTTTTAAGTACAATCTGGTGGAGTATAGGAGATTCAAACTCCTGACCTCTTCGCTGCCAGCGAAGCGCTCTAATCAGCTGAGCTAATACCCCAATAACCCTATTATACCATAAAAATATAAACCACAAAATATTAAATTTAAAAAGGGGAGGATTGAATCCTCCCGTCATTCACCGAGTATCACCGACCACTCATCGTCAGTAGGCTCCTCATTGGGCATTTCAAAGCCATAGGTCTTTGAGTAAAAATGAATAGCCCCCCGGAAAATATCACGAAGTCCACTTATCTGGTTTGCAAATTCCGGCCATAGCTCCTTGCCATCTTTAAGCAGTGGCATTAAGAAAAACTCTGTCTCATAAATATTCTTCACAACCGACTCGCGTGAAAGATCACATAAAGTCCAGAGGTTATTAACTCTGTCATATGCCTTACATAAAAGTGCATACTTACTCTCCATCAAGCCGTTATAATAACGACGTTTTGCCGACAATTTAGACTCACCATCACAACGACGATATGTCATCAGTTCTACAGCATGTTTAACTTCACTATTACACGGAAGTTCCGTAATCGGTGTCATTGTGTCCTCTGGTACGTCATGTAATATAATCGCAGCAATTAAAACATCGTCCGTAATACCATTTGAAATGGCAAAAGTTGCCGCTTTCAGAGGGTGCAAGATATATGGGTCTCCCGACTTTCTCATCTGACCAGCGTGTTTTGACCTTGCATAGCCAAGCGCTGTCAACGTCTGAACATGGCTTCCAGTACTCGCAAAGCCTCTTAAAAAAGTACTAATCGTCTTTACAGTTTCATTTTCGAATAAAACCTTCTTCTCCATAAACAAACCTCCTTTTTAAAGAACAATAAGTTAAAAGATATTTTAATATCATTTTATTAAGAAATCAAGCTTAAAGACTTTTGATCTAAGCACTAAAGTTGTCCTGGTTATGTTTGCGAATAGGGGTTATAGGTTATATAATATCAGAGATAATGCACAAGAAAGCAAGCTAAAGCTTGAATATTTCTGTTGAGTCTTAAGCACATTAAAAAGGAGGAATCTTATGTATTATTTTATAGATTTCAACGACAATAAAGTTAACATCTATTTACTAACGCCTGAACAAGGCGCTGAAGTCGTCGCCACAAGTTCTGGCGATGCATTGTTCATAAGTTACAAGGGTGCATCAAATCAGGATGTATCTACGGCCGAGATTTTAGAAAAGGGGGTATCTGATATGACAGGTAACGAGAAACAAAAAGAGAATTACGATCCAAGCAAGATTAATTTGGTTCCAGACCAGGATTTCTGTGGGCTTCCACCTGAAATTTATCGTGAGATGAAGAGAAGGGAAAAATCCAAAAAACGTCCATATCTCATCTGGAAGCACTGTCAAAACTTCAGAAAAATGGATCTATACACGCGTACCGGTTTCATAAATTATGGAGCTGCCAAAGATATGTATCCAACCACAGATTTATATCCAGAGACATTATCGCAGCATTCGTTTGGAGCAGTGGTTTTGCTCCAACAGATTCGCGACTGGTATGACAAAAGAATCGACAAGAAAACCCTTGATCGTGCCATACTTTTTATGCAGTACCACGATCTTGGCGAAACAGAAAACGGCGATATACCTGACAATCAACTTAGAAATCCTGATGCTGACAATAAGGAATACGCCTGCTTGAAGAAGAGATTAAAATACGCAAAGCGCAAGCTTCGCAAGCAGATTCTGAGAGATTTTAAAATCTACAACAAAGACCCAAATACGCTTTCAGTTGAAGACAGAATTTTCCGCGATCTCTGTAAGTTAGCTGATAAGCTTGACGCAATCCTGCGTGGTCTCATCTACGAGTCATCAGGTAATTTTGGAGTTTTACACAGCAAGTGCAATCACCATGTGTCTGAAGGGGAAGAGAAAATCGCTGAAATCATGGGCAGTGAAACCTTAGTGGATATTTTTGCTGCCAGCTTTGTCATGCATCAACACGACTGCTACTACTACGACATATTCTACAAAATATTAAAAGCAGCGGTCATTGATATACGTGGCGAATGGTTTAGTGATTGGAAAAATAAAAAATCCAAATTACTTGCCCTTTAAGTAGTACATATTTTCCTTGAGCCTCAGCTTTGCTGGGGCTTTTTTATTTCTATACTGAATGTTATACTAGCTAAAAATGGAGGTCATATGAGCAAGTTCGACGAACAATATCTAGAGCTATGTCAAAAAATTCTCACCACAGGTGAACGCGTCACTACAAATCCAAAAGTTCTTGATCAAAAAACCAATCAAGATATCCAATCTAATTTTCCGAATCATTTAGCTCAGACCATCAAACCCACAACCACTATTCGCTTGCCTCATCAAATCCTACAGTTTGACTTATCCGAAGAATTCCCTATACTTACCACCAAATTTGTCGCTTTCAAAACCGCAGTCCTTGAAATGCTATGGTTTTACCAAGCCCAAAGCAACGATGTGCGTTGGCTACAAGAACGCGGAGTTAAAATCTGGAACGAATGGGAAATTGACGCCGAAGGGAATTATCAAGGCAAACATTTTGGCAAAGAATTTGCTCACACCATTGGCACCGCTTATGGCTGGATCGTTAATCGTTATCAATTAACACAAGGCCTCATAGAAACAATTAAACACGATCCCACCAACCGTCGTATGATTATGTCTTTGTGGCAAAATGAATGGATTAAAACTGCTGCCCTCCCATCTTGTGTTTGGAATACTCAGTGGAGTGTCTCCGATCATAATCAAAAACTCAATCTTATCGTTACCGTTCGATCAAATGATGTCCCTCTCGGCATGCCTTTTAACGTCACTCAATACGCCGTACTCTGTCATCTAATCGCCCAGGTCTGCAATCTTACACCAGGCCTGATGACCTATGTCATTAATGACGCTCACATTTACGAAAATCAAATCCCAGGCATTGAGGAGCAATTACGTCGACGTGATGAAAAAATTCAAAAAGATGGTGAACTTTACAAGGCGCCAAAACTATATGTCAATCCTGAAGTAAATGACTTTTTTAAGTTTGATAACTCTAAAGATTTAAAAGATATTCAACTAATCGACTACAATCACCAAGGCCGTATTACAATGCCAGTTACAGAATAATCTTCAAGACAATTAATATTAATAAAGGAGCAAACATGAGCTTTAGTATCATCGCAGCCATTGGTAAAAATCGCGAACTAGGTAAGCGTGGCGGACTTGTTTTTCATATACCTGGTGATTTAAAATTCTTCAAACAAACCACTATGGGTTTCCCAGTCGTCATGGGGCGCACCACTTTTCTAAGCCTACCGAAATTACTTCCCGGTCGCAAACACTATGTACTTTCACCAGATGATGAGCCGACTTTTCCCGAAGAAGTTACAGTACTACATGACCTTAATCAATTCATCAAGGACCATCAAAACGATCCTCAAGAATATTTTATTATTGGCGGTGGTTCAATTTACCAACAATTCCTCCCCTTTTGCGACAAGATTTATCTGACAGAAGTAGATGGCGAAGACACTGAAGCCGACGTCTATTTTCCGAACTTTGATAAATCAAAATATAAAGTCACTAGGCTCGGCCAGAACAGTGATATAATTGAAGATAAGGAAGGTGTTCATGATCTAAATTATATCCATAACTTATACCAAAAACGTTCATAAATTTTAAATAGGATATAGTTATGTCAAATTTTTCTCTAAATACATCAGAAGACCCAATCTTTGATTTAATTAAGCAAGAAGAAAAACGCCAAGCCGAAGGTCTCGAATTAATTCCAAGCGAGAATTATGTTTCCGCTAATGTCTTAAAAGCCATGGGCTCCATTCTTACCAATAAGTATTCCGAAGGTTATCCTTCTTTTGAGGGGCTAAATTGGAGTGAAGCAGAAACCAATCAGCGTAATCATGAAACCAATTTCAACTGGAATGAAGATCAAGTTTCAACACAAATCCTACCAAATTACCGCTACTATGGTGGACAAACTAATATTGACCGCATCGAACGCCTCGCCATCTCCCGTGCTATGAAGCTATTTCATGCCGATCATGCTAATGTCCAACCACATTCTGGCGCCAATGCCAACGAAGCCGTCTATTTTGCCTGGTGTCAGCCTGGCGATAAAATCTTAGCGATGAACTTAGGCCACGGTGGACACTTAACTCACGGCTCACCAGTCACTCGCTCCGCTAAAATTTACAATTTCATTTCTTATGGCACCACCGAATCCGGCGACCTTGATTACGATGAAATCGAAAAGCTTGCCCTAGCGGAACAGCCAAAAATCATTCTCGTCGGCTACTCAGCTTTTATGAAAATACCCGACTTTGCACGCATCGCAAAAATCGGTCAAAAAATCGGCGCCTTGCTCATGGCAGATATGGCACACGTCGCAGGACTCATCGCCGGCGGTGTCCACCCCAACCCTCTTGACTATGGCTTCCACGTCATGACCACCACTACACATAAAACCCTGCGTGGACCACGCGGTGGATTAATTCTTTCCAATGGCAACATCGCCTCTCCTCTTAAAAAACCTGAACATACGCTTGAAAATATTCCAATTTTAATTGATCGCGCCGTCTTTCCTGGCACACAAGGAGGACCACTCGAGCACATTATTGCCGCCAAAGCCATCTCCTTCCTCGAAGCTCTGCAACCCGATTTTCAGGATTACGCCAAGCAAATCGTCTTAAACGCCAAAGCACTCGCCAAAAATCTTATTAATCACGGCTTCGAATTGCAGGGTGGCGGTACCGATAATCATCTCATTTTAATTAATGTCCAAAAAAGCTTCGGCATTGATGGAAAATTCTATGAACGCGCACTCGATCTTGTTGGACTTACTCTAAATGCCAATGCCGTACCCGGCGATAAAGGTGGTGCCTTCCGTCCATCCGGAGTCCGACTTGGCACCCCAGCCATCACCACGCGCGGCATGAAGGAAACCGAAATGCAACAAATTGCAGATTGGATGAAGCAAGTAATGGACCTCTGCCTCAAAGCTGGCTCTGAAGAAAACCTAAGCAATCCTGAGATTAAACAAGATCTAGAAAAGATTCACCAAGCAGTTATCGCCTTATCCATAAAATTCAAAGTACCTGGAATAAAGGAGTAAATTC
>CAJPPG010000016.1 GCA_905372495.1 Candidatus Saccharimonadota bacterium
ATAACAAACCTCTTCTTTTTTGGAATTTTATTTTCATTATCGCTATGAGTATTTTTTTCCGACTAACTTTTTCTAATGTCTATAATACTGAAACTTTCTCCACGCTAAATATTGCTGTTGTTAAAAACGACGAATATCAAAAAGACCAATATTTTTCGCACGCAATCTCAAATCTAGAAAAAACCAACCTCAGTGGTAGCACTATTGATTCCGAGAAAGATACTACAAACCCACAAAAACTTCTACAGATCTCATATGTCAATACGACAAAAGAAGCCGACGCTCTTTTAGAGAATAAACAAGTCATCGGTACTATAGAGATCAAAAATCTACAACCAATTCTTAAATTTAAATCAACCGGTATTAGAGAAACAATTCTCAAAAAAATCATTGAAGAGCTTCTTGATAAACGCACTCTCTACAATAATCTCCTCTCTGAGATTCAACCACAAATTACACAACAAATAAAGCAAAGCATTAAAAATCCAAATAAAGTAGATTTTAAACAAATCGAGTCACAAATTAACCAAAGTATCAATTCTAAAATCAAAGAGCTAAATCAAAATCCCCTTTCTTTCAACTCTGTATCCTCAAAAAAACTAGATTATACAATCATCGAATACTTTACTCTTATTGCCATGTCCTGTTTTTCCAGTGCTTATTTCTCCATCTTTCTCATTAGCTCCATCCTCGCCAATATGAGTGAACACGGCAAGCGCATTTCAGTTTCTCCAGTCAAGAAACGCACTTTGGTTCTTAGTAGTATGCTTAGCGCATTTATTACACACCTCATTCTTCTCTGTTTGATTTTCAGTTTTAATATCTTCATTCTCAAAGTTGACTATGGACAAAATCTTCCCGAAATTATTTTCATCTCGATTCTTGGTTCTATCGCAGGAATCTCTTTTGGTCTTCTCATTGGTTCTCTCATTAAAACTAGTTATGAAATCAAAATTAATCTTACTACCTTTTTCCAACTTTTCTGCTGTTTCCTGTCTGGCATGATGGGACCATCGATTAAATATCTTGTTGATACCAATTTTCCCCTCATCAATCATTTAAATCCAGCCAATATGATTGTAGACGGTCTTTATTCATTACAAATTTATGATAATCTCAACCGCTATAACTTCAATATTATCAGTCTCATCCTTTTTTCAGCTTTCTGTCTTATTATTTCCGTTATTGTCATCAGGAAACAAAAATATGCACAGCTATAAAGGAGTTCTATGATTATTTTCAAAACTTTTTGGCGAATTATGAAAAGATACTGGTGGATTGTCGCTCTCTATGTAGTCATACTCACCTCTATTTCAATCCTCAATTTAAGATCAAATTCTAATCAAACAACATTCACTGATGAAAAACCAGAAATCACCATCGTAGACAAAACCACACATCAACCGCTTACCAATAATTTTCTTAATTATCTAAGTCAAACAGCAGAGTTAGTTAAACTCGATGAATCACAAATCACTGATGCGCTTTTCTATCAAAGAACTAGCCTTGTTGTTTTTCTGCCTGAAAATCTCGAAACACAGATTCTTTCTGGTCAAAAAATCACTCTCGATTACCGTACCTCGGGAAACTATTCAGCCGAATTAGCTAAAAATCTTATTTCACGCTATTTTGAACTTCAAAAATCAGAAATCAATCTCTTGCATACTCAAAATCCTAGTCATCAGCAAATTAATTCCCTAATTAATTCTATTAATCAAAAACTAGCCATTTCACCAGAAGTTCATCTAACAACTAATAATGTAACCAATTTAAGAAAAATTTCTGGTTATTTTAACGCCGCCAGCTACACAATCATGGCAATTATTCTCTATATCACCTGTCTTATTAACGCTACTTTCAATAAAACTGAGATCAAAAAACGCACTTTAGTTTCAAGTCTTCATCTAAAAAAATATAATCTATATCTACTCTTTGCTAATTCAATCTTTTCTTTTCTTTTCTCTTCTTTATTTTCATCTCATCTATTAGTTACTTTGTTCTCGGCAGCATTATTTTCACCCCTCTCCTCGTTTTATACTTGTCAAACACTCTACTCTTCGCCATTTGCTGTCTCACACTAGCCGAACTCATCTCCACTATCGTAATTTCAAGAGACGCGGTTTCAGGTATTGTTAATCTAATTTCACTCGGCTCAGCCTTCCTTTCTGGCGCCTTCATTTCTGCATCATTCCTCCCAACCCTAGTTTTAAATATTGCTCACATTCTTCCCTCATATTGGTATATTAATGCCAATTCAAAAATCGAATCAGTAAAAAACCTAAATCTTGATTCAATTTCAGCAGTCTTACCAAATTTTCTAATGTTACTCTTCTTCTCACTACTCTTTATTGTTCTCAATTATTTAATTTCCAAAAAACAACGCCAAACCAATTGTTAAAAACTCTGACAAAATATCAAAACTTCATAAAAAACTCTAGTTTGAAGTAAGCCCAATTTCCAGTAAAAATAAACTACTTTGAGTAATATCTGTTATAATCTATCTAGACGGAAGCGTGTCCGAGTGGTTGAAGGAGCACGCCTGGAACGCGTGTATACAGCAATGTATCGGAGGTTCGAATCCTCTCGCTTCCGCCAGGAAGTAAAAATGACCCGATAGGGTATTTTTTATTTCTTCGAAGAAGGAAGGAGGATTCGAGCCCAAGATTCGCATGGAACTACATCTCCTCATCCTCTCGCGATATTATCTCTTACATCACTCGTATAACTTTTTTATTCAGTATTAATTAATTTCTTTCTCAAATACCTTTGAAAATCACCATAGCTAAACATTGAGCTTTCGCTATATGTCGAAGCTCCATTTGGCAGTACAACACTCTGTATTCCAATTCGTCCAACCCCAAACTGTTCAACCGTCGGGATTGACTCCACTTCCCCATTTAGATTCGTCGCAATCTCGATCAAAGTTCTCACCTCCGCCATCGTAATATTCGTTTTCACATTATTGCCAAGTGAATCAATTAATCGGATTACTTTTGTTGGCTTTGCCAGAACTCCTAGAGAAAAGGCCTTATTTTTAATTGCATTAAAAATTCTTTGTTGATTAATCTCACGATCAAAGTTACTGCGCGACAGTCCAAAATCACCGCCCCCATCACAACCTGCGTTCCTTGCCCTGGCAAGCTTTAAAGCCATGCTTCCATTCAGTCCATAGTTCATTCCCCTAGGAAGATCAAGATGCTGACAAGAATCATGTATACCTGCCTCATCATCTGCATATACGTCTACATCAATCCCTCCTAACTCATCCACCAGTGTTCTCAGTGCACTCCAATCAAGTGAGACATAATATTGCAAATTAAGCCCCGTGATTTCTGAAACCTTCTTTGCAAAATACCTCGAAGCCTGGTCTTTGTTATTTTTATATTGATCAAGCGCACACATATAGGTTGCATTAATTTTCCCCTGTGTACCGACCACACAGTTCATTGTCTCCCCACCAGGCACCGTATAATTCACCCAAAGATCTCTCGGTATACTAAAAATTTTCGAAGTTTTCTTTTCCTGATCAACCGATGCAACCAAAATCGAATCCGTTAACAATCCCCCTCCGTGCCCATCCGCATCTTCACTCGTCCCAAAAATCAAGACATTTGTTAAATTATTTTCATCTTTCGCAAGCTCCGTCCCGATTAATATATCCATCGGATTACCTTTAAATACATTTGCAGTATGTGATAACAGCATGTACCCAAAAATAGCAACACCAATCATCAGTACAATAATCGAACTTAGGGCCACGATAACAATTTTCGTCCACAAAGGAATATGCGTCTTTTCTTTCTTACTCTTTCGCTTTAATTTTCTGCGATCCTTCACCAATTCTTTTTCAAGTTTCAAAGTCGCATCATTTTTTTTACGCTGTTCCTTAACCTTCTCTTGCTGAGTTACAAGACCTTTAGCGTCTGAAGCTGGCGCCTCGGTTAGCAACTTAGTTGATACCTCGTTTGATGTCTCTTTTAGTACCTCGTTTGGCACCTCAGTTGTCGTCTCGGCTAGCTTCTTAGATGGCGCCTCCTTGACTGTCACCTCGATAGGTGTTTCGGTCGGTGTTTCGTTTGGGGTCTCAGCTTTTTTACGGACCAAAATTTCTTCCGTCAGACCTTTTTCCGACACCACAATCTTCTTCCCCGCCTGTTTCCTAACCGTCTTTTTCGAATGCTTAGTTTTTCTTTTTGGCATCGACCATTCCTCCACTTTTTCTTTAATAATTTTACCACATAAACCACTAGTTTTTCTCTTGCATGCTATAATTAAACCAATGAGTCACAAGGGTAATATTAGAAAAGATAATTCACTTTTAATTGAATTAAAAAACATCACTCGTAGCTTCGGATACGGTGAAGCAGAGTCATTCGCGCTTAATGATTTTAACCTTGAAGTCAAACCAGGCGAATTTATTATGATTATGGGGCCCTCTGGTTGTGGTAAAACCACCCTGTTGAACATCATTGGCCTGCTAGATTTCCCCACTTCCGGGAGTTATTATCTTGATTCTGAACGTACCACTGTTTTTTCTAAATCACGTCAGGCACATATTCGTGCTCAAAAAATTGGTTTTATTTTCCAAGACTTCAACCTCATCCCTAAAATGACCATTCTTGAAAATGTTTCCCTTCCCCTTGTCTACGCTGGCGTACCCAAAACAAAACGTCTCATTAAATCCTCCGAAATGCTCTCCTATCTAAATATGCAAAAGCGCGAATATTATTACCCTTATCAACTTTCTGGCGGACAAAAACAACGTGTCGCCATTGCTCGCGCTCTTGTTTCAGCTCCTGAAATTATTCTTGCCGATGAACCTACCGGCAATCTTGATAGTCATAATGCTCATCTTGTTATGGAAGAGCTTCGCCGTATTCATTCCAAAGGCAACACGATTATTATGGTCACCCACAACCCTAATCTTACTTCCTACGCTACTCGCGTCATTCACATGCTTGATGGTCGTATTGCCACCGATGTTAAAACCGTTGCAGACGAAGATCTTCCTGAACGTATTAAAGTTAATTTTTTTAAGAAGTCATCAGAATCCATCAAAGTAACCATTGACGATCTCCCTCTGACAGAAGAAACCACCGATGCCCAAACCGTCAAAATTCGACCTATTCAGCAAGTCGGCTCCAAGAATCCCGAAGCTCATCAATCACCCACTCAAGAATTCAATCGATTACCAATCGTTCCTCCTGAACCGTCTTTAATAAGGACACCAACAGTACCTAGTGATAAAATCGAGCAAAGATCTCCTAACCTTTCCTATAAATATCCAACAACCTCTGAAATCTCTACCACCGATTCCGAAGCCTCACGACCATTAAACACTCAAATAGAACCAACACCCAAAAAACCTAATTTTCCTGTCGTCTCGTCTTCGTCAAGCGACAGTTCAGTCCGCATTATAAAGAAAACTACATCTATAGAGGAACCAGAAAAACCTTCCAAGAAGTCTAAAAATAAAGCTAAAGCCGCAAAAACCAATAAAAAACAAGCGAAAGGACGCCGAAAATAATGTCATTACTTCTTCGTACGAATTTTGAGATTGCCAAAAATTCGCTCAAAAAGCATAAGTTTCGTAGTTTTTTTACCTGTCTCGGCATATCTGTTGGTATTGGTAGTATTATCCTAATTTTGAGCCTAGCAGGCAGTATTTCACAACTTATTTCTTCCGAGGTAAAGAGTTTAAATCAAGAATTAATTCTTGTCCGACCTACAAACAACAAAAAAGACCTCGCAAATATCATTGATGAACTAACAAATTCCAACCATTTTAATAATTCAAATCTCACGATGGAGGACTTAGTTAAAATTAAAGAAACTAGCGATAATATTAAAAAAATCGCTCCCATAGCAGCTCTTCATGAAACAGCCATTGGTGATCAGACTGTCGATTCCGCCACTATTTTGGCTAGCAACTCAGACCTCAAAGACATCCTAAACCTAGAAATCAAATCCGGAAACTTTATTCAAGATAATAACCTAAAGTCTGCAGTCATTGGTCATTCCCTTGCTCTTCAACTCTTTGGCTCCAGCGAACCTATCGGGAAAACCTTCTCTTTCTCTGGTCACAAATTTATTATTATTGGCACTCTCCAAAAAACCGAGAATCCTCTCAACTTCAATGGTGTAGATTTTGACCAATCCGTTATCGTCGATATTGACCAAATTAAAAACCTCAATCCTCAAATTCAGCAAATCGACATCACTGTAAAAAATAATCAGCAAACCGAATCCACCGCTGAGCAGATCACTAAAACTCTTACCGACCTCAAAGGTTCCGCCAGCAACTTCACTGTTAACTATGGCACGCACATCTCCCACCCAGCTAGTAACTTCTTCTCTATGATCTCTATTATGCTCGGCAGTATTGCTGCAATCTCCCTCTTCATTGGTGGTATCAGCGTCATGAATCTCATGCTGGTCTCCGTCACTGAACGCACCCACGAAATTGGTATTCGAAAAGCCATCGGCGCCACCAACGCCCATATCTTTATGCAATTCCTTTTTGAAAGTATTATCCTCGTTTTTCTTGGCTGTATTGGTGGTTTCCTCCTCGGCTATCTTGTAGCGATTTTTTGTTCCACCTTCACCCCATTCAAGCCATTTATTAACCTCGAAATTTGCCTCGTCGCATTCTATTTTGCCTTTGTCACCGGTATTCTCTTCGGACTCTTCCCTGCCATCAAGGCCTCAAGGCAAAAACCCATTGATTCACTTAAATTCTCAAGCTAATCTATTATCCTCTTGCAGTTAACAAAATTTCAAACTCATACTATAATCATTCTATGAGAATTTTGGGAATCGAATCATCATGTGATGAAACTGCTGTTGCCATCGTCGAAAATGGTCAGACCATTCTTAGTAATGTTGTTGTCTCACAAATTGATATTTTTGCCGCTTACGGTGGCGTTATTCCTGAAATCGCCGCTCGCTCTCATCTCGAAGCAATCCTCCCTGCCGTCCATCAAGCTTTTCAAAAAGCAGGACTAGTCACCGATTCTGGTCAAGATGATTGGTCTAAAATTGACGCCATCGCTGTCACTCATACCCCAGGTCTGCTAGGCTCCTTACTTGTTGGTACTCTTACCGCCCGCACCTTTGCGATTCTCAATCATAAACCTCTCTATGCGGTTCATCACCTTAAGTCTCACATCTACGCCAACTGGCTACAAGCCTCACTTCTTCCAGTTTTCCCTCTAATAGCACTAATCATCTCTGGCGGTCATACTCAAATAGTTAAGATGTCCGCTCACCAAAATTTCGAAATAATTGGCACCACACGCGACGATGCAGTCGGCGAATGTTTTGATAAGATTGCCAAAATTTTAGGCCTCCCCTATCCAGGCGGGCCTTCTATCGCCAAAGCCGCTAAAACTGGTAATTCTAGTACCTATTCGTTTCCCCACCCAATGCCAGGTACCCTTGATTTTTCATTTTCTGGACTCAAAACAGCTGTCCTTCGAGAAGTTCAAAAAGCAACTGAAAAACCCATTTCTTTCCCCTCTTCACAACTAGCTGCACTTCTCACCGATCAACAACGTGCAGATTTTGCAGCTTCCTTCGAACAAACCGCCGTTGACATTTTAATTGAAAAAATTAAATTAGCCCTTAAGCAAAATCCAGAAACTCAGAGTCTAATTATTGCAGGTGGTGTCTCCGCCAATCAGCGCCTCCGCCACGATCTTCAAATTTTTATTGAACAACAAAATTCAAAACTGCATAATAAAATTAACCTCTTCTTTCCTGAGCCACGATTCTCTGGCGACAATGGCGCCATGGTTGCTTCCGCTGCCTATTATGAAATTCTCTCGAATATCACTCCAAGTGACCCCTACACATTGAATATCATGCCTCGCTCTGAAATTAAATAACCCTATTCTTTATCATAATTTGTTATACAAATAATTTATTTACATAATAAATACTATACAATATGTATATGCAAACAAATTTTTACGCAAGATTACCCGACTCAGAAATTAAAAAATTTGAACAACCTTTTTTTATAATCAATAATACATACTTTAAATCACAGCTCAAAGATCAAACTACAGTCGACCTTCTTTCCAGCGAATTCAGCCAACCAACCGAAGAAAAACCCATCCGACGTGATTCCGCTCGTTGTATTATTCTAAATTCAAACAATGAGATTTGTTTATTATATTCAAGAGCCAGAAACTACTTCGCAATCCCTGGCGGCGGCATTGAACCTGGCGAATCTCTTCTTGAAGCTTTAAATCGTGAAATCCTAGAAGAAACCGGTTATACCATCAAAGATCCTAAACCACTTGGTAAAATATTTGAAGAGCGTCACAACCGGATCACCAATACATATTTTTTCCTAGCCACTCCTTTCGAAAAAACACATACACACTATATGCAAGATGAGCTCGAAGAAGATTATGAGCTTGTTTGGCTCCCCATAAGCGATGCTATCGAAAAGTTCCAAACATGCTTTTTTGAATTAAAAGAAAAGAATTTTCTCACTTATAAAGGAAGTTTTATTAACACTCGATACCTAGAGGCCCTGAAATTCCTCAGTGCTTCCCTCCCCCTTTAGTGCTATAATTATTCTAATGATAAATCAAGAAGACCAATCCCCACTATTACAATCTGAGGATTGGCAAAAACTACAAAACGATCTCAGTGAAATTACTTTTTTTGAGGAAGCCTCAAAATATCATTTTTTAGCAATCAAAAAAACCACACCTCTCGGCCCTTATCTCTATCTTCCATATGGTCCATACTTAGATAATTCCGTCACATCAACCGATATAAAAACTTGCATTAAGCAAATTAAAACACTTGCAAAAAAAGAACATGCGATTTTTATACGTATCGAACCCCAAAACTTTACAAAGAGTATCAAAAATTCAAACCTAAAAAATATGGACGTTTTATCACAAAAACAGAAATTATTTAATGTCGCACAATATTTTAAACTTGATCAAAAACATCTCAAAAAAACAAAAGATCTCAACCCAGCTGAAACTTGGTGTCTTGATCTCACGAAACCCACTTCAGAAATTCTCAAAAATTTCTCTCAAGGTACTAGAACTCGCCACAATACTTATCAGAAAAAAGGTTTAACAGTTGAGATAACCCGTAATCCTGAAGACATCAAATATTTAGCAGAACTCCAACATAAGCTAGCCAAAGAACGACACATCGCCAGCTTTTCTGAGCATTATCTTAAATCCGAGCTCAGCCAGCCATTCGCTTCCCTCTATCTAGTGCGATACCATCAAAATCCAGAATCAAAAACCCCAGAACTAAAACAATCAAAAAGTAAATCTCTTGCAACTAATGCAAAAAATGCATTTGTTGAAAGCACATCGAACACCGCAAAAAACTCCAAGCCAATGCCAAAAGACGGTGAAATAATTGCTGCTTCCCTGTTTTTCGACTATCATGGCACAAGATTTTACATGCAATCTGCTGCAAACCAAGATTTCAAACATCTGCCCGCAACCGTCGCACTTCTTTCTCACGCCATCTTTACTGCCAAAGGATCAGGGTTTCATACGCTAGATTTCTGGGGTATCGCCCCTGAAAACGCCGACCATTCCCATCCCTGGTATGGTTTTACAGAGTTCAAAAAATCTTTTGGGGGCTACCAAAAAACTTACGCCGGCACCTATGACTACATTTTAAATCCCACAAAATATAAGCTCTATTCTCTTCTCCGAAAAGCCAATCGCCTAAAACGCAAAATCCTCAAATCGAAAGATTAATTATATAGACGCGAAGCGTCTATATTTTTTACCAAAAAATTTTCTAACCAAGAACAAACCTCAGCAAAATATAAAGCAAAAACCATAAAAGTATAAAAATTTAAAATATACTAAAATCAAAATAAAATCCAATCAAAAACAAAGGTCAAATACTTCACCCATAAAAAATAAAAGGTCAGAAATTACTCAAATCAAAAAGTGATCTCTTTCCCTTGTCAATTAATTTTTGGGCCTTCACCAGAAGCTTCTCAAGTCCTTCAGCTGAATTCGCCGAACCAACATGGATGGTTTTCACCACCTTACTATGTTCTTTATAGCAAACTTGTACCCCCGTTGCGCCTGAAGCAGTCTTAAATCTTCTAATATAAGCCACACCTAAATTCTATCATATTAATCGACACTTCGCAGGCATACTTCCATCTCCCCTCTGGGCTAATTCCCTACTTCGCATCAATCATAACGACATGAATCTCATATTTCATGCTAGGATAATTCCCCGCACCGCATCACGTCTTCCCGATATGAGTCCTTTCTTCCCTCATCTGAATAAAATCCTTTCATCAACCAAAACTTAATATTTCCACAAAGTGAGATAATTCCCCAATCATCATCATTCCCTACTCCAGTTATTAACACCCTATTGACTTAGCAACCTACAAGCAGTATTATAAACATAACAATTACTCAAACTTTAGTTTTTTGTAATAATCTAAAAATAAGTAATTGGTCATATCAAAATATAGTACTTTTATGAAATAAAAACTTGACCATGTCAAGCATAAATTTTTTATTTTTCATGATTAACACAAGTATTTTCACGTGCTTAACAGGGGAGCAGAGCTTTTTTATAGCCAATTTCACAAATTTCACAATTATTTACCAATGATAATTAAGAAGTGTTTACTCTCCTTTTTTAACGACACAAATCCTCCACAACATACATTTTTTTAATTTGTGCCTAGGAGACATCACGCCACCAATCTACCTAAAATAAAAAAGTAGCAGAGAATAAAACAAGAAATAACAGGGAATTAAACATAAAAAAATAGGCTAATCGCCTATTTTTTTGACCCCCCCCTTAAGGCTAGATAACAGAAAGTTGTTGTTTTAATCTCTCAATCTGTTCTTCTTTCTCTTCAATGCTATTTCTAGTCTCCCGAACTAATTGTGCAGGAGCTTTTTCAACGTATCTAGGGTTCATCATCCTAGCATTAAGTCCGTCTAATTCTCGACCAATAGCGAGTATCTTAGCTTCAAGCTCATCTTTAAAATCTACCACTATCTTTTCTGGTACATCAAGATAGAGTTCATGATTCACTGTCGAGAGTCTCAACCCACGTGGGGAACCATTAGTTAAAGCAATTGATGGCACGCGAGATAGGAACTTAACAAGCAATAGATTATCGTTTACTAGAATATCATCTCCAACCAACAAACCAAACTTCTTGCCCTTATTGAATTTAGCCAGCGCTGTCTCGGTACCACGAATTTCAGAGATC
Organism: Candidatus Saccharimonadota bacterium; assembly: GCA_905372495.1. Taxonomy (GTDB): domain Bacteria; phylum Patescibacteriota; class Saccharimonadia; order Saccharimonadales; family Saccharimonadaceae; genus Nanosyncoccus. The sequence goes on from CAJPPG010000016.1 coordinate 11,249, forward strand.
ACCTCTATTAATCTCTCAAAATTTCCTGCTGATATCTCATCATAACCCATCACTGATGGCCACATCGCATCGATAATCATCCCATCCGTCCAAGATAAATTCTGCCAAATCGCCTCTGTTACAAATGGGGCAAACGGATGCAACATCGTCAAAATAGACTCAAGACTTACCTTAAGCAGGGAAATGTTTTTGTAAATTTTCTGACTCTCAAGGAACCAATCCGCATATTTATCCCAAATCAGCTCATAAATTGCCTCCACAGCCTCTGAGAAGCGATACCCCACCATACACTGTTCAAGTATGCCTCTAGTCCTGTTAATCTCGCGACAAATCCAGTCCTCCCCCATATTGTTTGTCGTATATTGATAGACTTCTGGATTAATTGAATCGCTCCCGGTTTGATGCACCGCTGACTCGGTATCAGTCCCCAGTACCACCGAGAGATCAGTTTCTGAATAGCCCTTCGTCTCTTCTTCTGCATCCACTATCCCTTGTACAAAACGAGAAATGTTCCACAATTTATTACACAGGTTACGCCCCGAAATTACAGAATTCTCTGAAAATGCCTGATTCAATCCTGCGGAACGTCCACGTAAAATACCTAGTCGAAAGGCATCGGAACCATACTGCATAATCATTTCCATTGGATTGATTACATTACCCTTTGACTTTGACATCTTTTTTCCATGAGCATCAAGCACTAAACCGTGTAGATATACCTCCTTAAATGGCACCTCGCCAGTCACATAAATCCCCACCATAATCATTCGAGCCACCCATGCGAACAAAATGTCCGCACCCGTCTCCATTGTATTAAGTGGATAAAACTCGCTCCCCACGCCTTCTTCCCAATTCGTACAGACTATTGGCCAATGTGAAGAAGAGAACCACGTATCAAAGGTGTCCTCATCACGCTGATATTTCACGCCGCCAATTTCAATCTCCGACAAATGCGTGCGCACATCAAATCGCCATTCCGGCCCCTCGTCGTTTTCGTCAACCTTTCTAAACATTGGGATCGCAATACCCCAAGGAATTTGTCTTGAAATATTCCAGTCCTTCAAACCTTCAAGATAATTGATCAAAACTTTTAACTTATTCTCTGGATAAAACTTAATTTCATTATTATTTAAATGTTCGATAGCCATATTGGCTAGTTTTGAAGTATCCACAAACCACTGTTCCTTCAGCATTGGCTCAATCACAGTTCCACATTTATAACAATGCGCCACCGAATGCTGAATCTTCTTTTCTGAAATCAAGAGTCCTGCAGCAGAAAGATCCTTTAAAACTTTTTTACGACACTCAACCACAGTCAAGCCTTCATAGGAAGGACCACAAATTGGCAACATCCTTCCATCCGCACCAATCACCGAAATCCTTGGCAAATCATGCCTCTCTCCGACTTCAAAATCATTCACATCATGTGCTGGCGTAATTTTTACAGCTCCGGTTCCATAGTCCATATCAGCATGCTTATCCGCAATTACCGGAATCTCTCGCTTCGTCAGTGGTAGAGAAACGAACTGCCCCAAAATTCCAGCATACCGTTCATCTGCCGGATTAACTGCCACGGCCACATCTCCAAACAAAGTCTCAGGTCGTGTTGTAGAAACCACAACAAATCCATCACTATCAGCGATAGGGTATTTAATTTCGTACAACTTACCTTCCTCATCCTTATATTCAACCTCAATATCAGCAAAAGCCGTCTGATGTTTCGTACAATAATTAACTAGTTTCTCACCTCTGTAAATCAGTCCGTCCTGCCACATTCTTTCAAATGTTCGATAAGTTTGTCGCACCACATTTTCATCTAATGTAAAAGTTAGATCCTTCCAAGAACAGGAAGCACCCAAGGCCCGTAGTTGAAGCTCCATTGCTCCACGTTTCTCCTGTACAAAATCCCAAACACGCGCATATAGTTCATCTCGAGAATACATAAAACGAGTCTTGCCTTGTTTTTCCAACTCACGCTCATACACCACCCAAGTTTCAAATCCTGCGTGATCCGCCCCAGGCACATACCAAGTGCGACGCCCCCTTAATCGATAATATCTAGTTAGAGCATCCTCTGTTGCCACTGTTAAGCCATGACCAATGTGTAAATTTCCGTTCGCGTTAGGAGGTGGCATTACAATTGAATATCTTTTAGACTCACGTCCACTTCTTCCACTTCTATCCTCCTTGGCTGGCAAAAACTTAGAGGCTGCCTCCCAACCTGCATAAATATCAGTTTCAAAATCTGCCGGATTATATGATGGTGAAAATTTCATTAGTCCGCTCCTTCCGTTAATTTCTTTTGCATTTCTTTCATCTCCTCCTCTGTCATCTCTGTCACCTGTCCATATTGATAACCTGGATCAAGTGACACAAGGTGTACATGCGCATGGGGAACATCAGTACCAATCACCTTTATCAGCGTTCGTCTCCCTAAGACTCTTTCCATCCGACTCGCCAATTTTTTTACAGTTTTCATCACCGCCAAATAGTCATCCATTTGAAGGTCATACAGCTTATCCACCTCGACCTTTGGAACCACCAAAGTATGTCCCGGCGTCTCCGGATGAATATCCAAAAAGGCCAACGTTTTTTCATCTTCATAAATTTTATAGCACGGAATTTCGCCCGCAATAATCTTCGAAAAAATACTCCCCATAAACTCCCTTTATTTAAATATGTAACTTTAGTTACATCTTTCTCTTATTATAACAGAGAATTGCCTCCTACTTCTCTTTAAATCAAACACATTTTATGCTATAATAATCACAATATGTCAAATCATCGTGTTGGGTTATTCTTTTCAAATCTTTTTTCTATCATCATTTCTTTTTTGATTGCCTATCTCTCACGTTTTGGCTGGGACCCCTCTGACCTCGCCTTCCGTCACCTTAAAGACTCCACCGTCTTCCTCTATCTCCTCCTCTCTTTTCTGATCGTTTTCACTTTTTACCGCTATAACCCCATCACCGCGAGGCGCGGCATCTTAAGACATTTTAAAGCCGCCTTCCTCACCAATATCTTCATGGCCATTATTTTCTCCACCATAGTCTATACCACCCACATCAGTGACAGTATTCCTCGACTCTTCTTTGGTACTTTCTTCTCAATTAATTTCTCTATTTCTTTTTCTTGTCTCTTCTTAATCCACCTCATTAAACGACAATACTTGGAACACCACACAAAAAAGACTATCATTATCACCGATAGTACCTCGCTCGAAAAAGCAGTCTACGACATCCAGAAACTTAATTCCGAAGATTGCGAGATTATAGGCGTAACCTCACTCTCCGGTCAGCAATCTGGCCGTTTCTATAAGGTTAAAACGATTGACTCTAGTATAAATACACAATCGTCAAAGTCCTCAGACCTCTCCAATAAAAACTCCGCTTTAGGTTCTATAAAACTCAAAGAACTCTCACTTTCCACCCTGGAATATGCTAAACGACATCAAGTTGATCTTGTTATTTTTAGCGTCAATCACATTGCTCGCAAAAAAATCGAGCATCTCATCGAAGCCTTTAGCGAAATGGGCATTGATTCACTTATCACCATCGATAGCTTCGCCATCGAAACCCTTGAAACCAAACTTGAAGATTTTGGTACCACCAACGTCATCCGACTTTCTCCACGCCTCTTCACTGATGGGGAACTACTATTGAAACGTCTCATGGATATTGCTGGCGCCCTTGTTGGCTGCTTCATCTGCATCATTTTTGGCCTCATCGTCGCTCCTCTCATCTTTCTTGAAGACCCCGGACCCATCATCTTTAAACAAAAACGTGTTGGTCGTAATGGTAAATACTTCTATATCTATAAATTCCGCTCCATGTACCAAGATGCCGAAGCTAAACTTCAAACTTTGAAAGATCAAAATGAAATGCAGGGTTTTATGTTTAAAATGAAAAATGATCCCAGGATCACTAAGATTGGTAAAATTCTCCGAAAAACCAGTATCGATGAACTTCCACAATTTTTCAATGTCCTAGAAGGTAGTATGTCACTCATTGGTACTCGCCCTCCGACTGTTGACGAATATCATCAATATTCTGCCCACCATAAACGCCGCATCAGTATTAAGCCAGGCATCACTGGCCTCTGGCAGGTCTCAGGGCGCAGCGAAATCACTGACTTCGAAGAGATTGTTCGACTTGATTGTTTTTATATCGATCATTGGAGCATTGCTGGCGATATCAAAATTCTTTTAAAAACTTTTGCTGCTGTCTTCACTGGCAAGGGTAGTGAATAATAAGTCAAAAAATAATCATCACGGGTCATTATAAAATAAAAAATACCCTTTCGGGTC
>CAJPPG010000017.1 GCA_905372495.1 Candidatus Saccharimonadota bacterium
TTTTTTGTTTTGTTTTAATATGACTCAAAAACGCTTTTCGCCCTCGCTTTCTCTTGATAATCAAAAAAAAGGAGCATGAAATGAAACAACAAATTAATCCAATTGAAGCAATTATCAGAATTGCACTAACTATTATCGGAATGCTGATGATTATCAGCGAGGGGGAATCACTAGTACCAAACGTAATCGGGGCAGCAATAGTGATGTTCATGATGTATATCAATGGCTGGATCCCAGTTTTCGAGGACGCAAAATGAAGCGAGTAAAGAAAATCAACATTGATGACGTCAACCTTATCGAATCGTACGAAGATATTATCAACGTGCTAGCAAGGACTAAACGATCAGACTTGTTCTTGATTATCCGCACGATCTTCAGAATTCGTAGGAGTTACCGATTGAGTAGAAAAGCGATTCGAGTATTTAACGCGGCAGAACGTAAATCCAAAGCACTGGGAGTTTTGTAATGAATAATAAAACAGCACAGCAACTCATCGAAGAGCTAAATCTCGAAGATGAACTATTTAAGTCGCATTACTATCCAGTAGCACCAGAAGCTTTTGATGACTCAGAAGTCTATGACGGCACTATGAAGGACTACCTATTAGATCTGTTATCCGAGAGATTCGGCTACTCGACAGGACTAGAGCAGCTCGCAGACGAGATCATGGAATTACTGGCAGATAAAATCAGCTCGCGAATTATGGAAAACGATAAAAACTATCAAGAAGATTATGAAGCTTCAGAGGAAGCGTGGAGGCAACGATGAGTGATTTAAACTATCGAGAACGTCCGGAATGGTCTTATTCAGATATGAAGGTCATTCTGGAGCACGACATAGATTATGCAGTAGCAGTCAAACATAAACTACTCGAACAAAGCTTTGGCAAAGCGATCGATATTGGCACACTCGCTCATGAAGAATTACTCAAGCAAGGCGGATCAAACAGCTTTGTAGTTAAAGCTTATCCGGATTTTAGAACTAAGGAAGCCAAAGAATGGCGCGACGCTCAAACCTTACCGATCATTAGCGAAGAAGAGTTTGAACAGATCAATAAGATTTGTGAAGCAGTCAAAAAACATCCACTCTATCCGGTCTTGCTTTGTGGAGAGGGTGTCGAGAATGAAGTCGAACTCTATGCCAAGATTAACGGCATAGATATTAAAGGTAAAGCAGACGCAATTCGCAGGAATGAAGATGGAAGTATTGTTATTGCAGATCTAAAAACCACGGCCAAGTTCGAAGATTGGAGGATGAACGAGCCTAAAGACATGTGGAAAATCGCAAATAAGCACTACGATCTACAATGCGCTAACTATACGCAATTAGGTCTTAACCCTAATCTAACCAACTTCTATTTCTTCGTAGCAGAAACGGTCGAGCCATACCGAGTCAAAGTTATGCATTGTGCATTAGCTTTCGTCGAGAGCGGAGAACAAAAACTAGCTAAATGTATTGAACAAATTAAGCAGTTCGGCGATCGCAATATCGACTTCACTTATACAAAAACACTTAACGAAGTTGAAGAAATCGGTGATTTTAGTCTTTAAGGAGAAAAATGAACAACGAAATACAATTAAAAAATCAAGAAGAAAATAAATTAGCAGAGCGTAATGTGCAAACCGAGATGATGGTTGCTCGTCAAGCTCAAGAAGTTCAAGTGGCTATGATCGCAGCCAAGAAGTTCCCTCGAGATGAATTCTCTGCCATTGAGAGAATCAAAGCGACTTGTCAGAGAATGACCCTAGCTGAACAAGCTATCTATTCCTACCCTAAAGGTGGACAAAATGTGAGTGGACCAAGCATTCGTCTAGCTGAAGCTATCGCACAAGGATGGGGTAACATCGACGCCGGCGTGATTGAATTATCTAATCAGAACGGTAAATCCGAGATGATGGCTTATGCTTGGGATCTTGAGACTAATACAAGGATTACTAAGACATTCTCAATAGAACACGTTCGAGACACTAGGAAGGGGCGCGTGAGTCTCACGGATGCAAGAGATATTTATGAAGCTACGGCTAATTTCGGTGCAAGACGAGTCAGGGCCTGTATCCTAGCTATCATCCCAGGCGATATTACAGAGATGGCAGTAAACGAATGTAAGAAGACGTTAGCCTCTAAAGAAACCAGACCAGTGGAAGAGATCGTCAAAGGACTTATCGATGGCTTTAAGAAATATGGAGTAGAGAAATCTCAGCTTGAACACTACATCGGAAAACAATTAACAATCTGCACCAAAGAGGACTTGATTGAACTTAGGGGAGTTTGGAAATCTATTTCAGACGGGCAGGCTAAGGCGTCAGATTACTTTAAAGCCCCTGCTCTTGAAGTAGAGGCGAAATCAGAGGTAGTTAAAAAATAAGCATGTGGTGCTGGCAGATACCCCCTTAAGTAAAATAGCCAGTTAAATGTCAATACAGACGCAGCCACATTTCATGCTTACCTGGGCGGGAGGGTTTACCGCCCAGATCAAGGAAAAATATGAAACAAAGAAAATATATTAAGCCAGCTCTCCCAGTTAACTACGTAATCCGATATGAAGCTACAGACGGTTCTGAGCACAGAATTGCGAACACGAGTCTGTCAGAAATTAAGAAAACGGAAAGATACTTAAGAGATAAAGGCATTAAAAATATTGATATTGCGGTGATAATGCCACAAAAGTCAAAGGGATCAGAAATGTTTCCCGTGAATAATTAAGGAAAGTGAGAAATAAAATGAAACGATACAAACTACAAAAAGACCTACCAACCTTTAAAGTTGGTGATGAGTTTTACTTAGACAGTGATAATAATCTTTGCCTTAAAAATACAAGTGTTATAGTTTATAACAATTTCGTTTTAGAAGAATTTCCAAATATCTTAACAGATTGGTTTGAGGAAATCCCTGAAAACAAGAGGTGGAGAGCAGAATATAATGGCGGATATTATTACATTGAAGATGGCGGAAACGTGATGGACTCAGATGATTACGAAGACGAAGATGACGACTACCGTTATGACACAGGCAACTACGGTCGCACGAAGAAAGAACTTGAAGTTAAACGCGAATATAATATTGCTCGCCAAGTCCTCATAGACGATGCCAAAGGCGGTAAGTGGAAGAAAAATGGGACTAATCTTTATGTGTACTATGACCACGACATTGACAAGTGGATACCTTATGAAGACATCGATAACATACAGATTACTGGGGCTATTTATTTTCAAGATGAAGAGGATGCTCAAAAATCCCTTGAAGAACACAAAGAGCAATGGGATATCGTGCATAAATACGAGATGGGGCAAAATAAATGATTAAGAAAATAGCCACTATCACCCTCGCTTTCATTACTGTTGCAGCGTTTTATCTGGTTATTTCGGCTACTCTTGATTACATTGACGAGCCAAAAGGTCCTGAAAAATATCAAGATGTAACTATAGTCTCAAAGAGAAAAGAAAATACTGGGATGAGTTGTTATGAGCTACTGTTTACTACGCAATGTGATATTAAATATGCTTACTATGTTAATAGCACTATAGTTTCAGAACCTGATTTCTATAGGTATGAAGAGGGTAAAACTTATTCTTGCTACAAGGGAAAGATAGGAAGCTCTTGTAAGCTAAAGGAGAATAAATAATGTTACCAACGAAATCGACATTTGATGATTATGTCAAGAAAGGTTTAGTTAGAAGCCAAACCTACAAAGATATGACCATCTACCAGTACACCGAGTTTACTCAATTTGAGAGTCTATGGAATAACTGCACCCTAAATGCTCGTGGTGTCGTGTTTGATGATGACGGAGCACTCGTCCAGCGTTGCATGCCGAAGTTCTTTAATCATGACGAGCCAGATGGTATTAAGGTTGAGAAGTTGATGTTAAGAGAACATCTCCCTATAATTCAAGAAAAGTTAGACGGCTCTCTAATCAAGATTACAAAAGATGAGAAACATGGCTTAGTGATTACCTCTAAAGCAAGCTTTGAATCAGACCAAGCTAAAATGGCAAAAGAAATCGTGGAAGAGAATAACTACGACTTCCGAGAAGGCTGGACTTATCACTTCGAGTTAATCCACCCTGATAATCAAATTGTCTTAAGTTATGGTGATGAGAGAAAGCTTGTACTTCTTGCTATTATCGACAACATAACAGGTAAAGATGTCGACATCTATTCTGACGAGTTTAAGTTTGATAAACCAAAGCTATATAACTACGAGACCTTGTTAGATGTGAATGTCTTAAACAAAGACGGACTACACGAGGGCGTAGTGGTGAACTATGGGAGTTATCGTTTGAAATATAAGACAGATGAATATATCAGGCTTCATCGAATTGTCACCGAGTTTACTCCGAAGAGAGTTTGGGAAGCTCTGTATGCTGGACAGAGGATAGACAGGATGAACATCCCAGAGGAGTTTATCAAGTGGCTTGATGACACAGAAAAAGAACTACTCCTTAAATACAATGAGCTATTTGACAAAATTAACCAAGCTCTTGCAGATACCATTAATATGACTAATAAAGAAATCGCCTTATCTGATAATGAAGCAATTAAAGAAGTGCGAGAATATATTTTTGCTGTGAGATCTGAAAAAGATGTAAGGGCAAAAATCTGGAAAGCAATTAAACCAAAAGGAGACAAATGAAAATTTTAGCAAAAGTATTAGTTGGTAGTAGGTTGCATGGTTTGGATACTCCCGAATCAGACTACGATTACCGAGGTATACATATCTCTTCGTTGCAAGACAAACTCAGTCCATTCAAAAAAGATAAGAATACTGTTTGGATCGAGGGGAACGAAGACAATACTAGTTATGAGTTAGCTGATTTCTGTAAACAAGCAGTCCAAGGTAATGCCACTATTTTAGAAGTATTTTTTAGCGACAAGGTATATGAAACCAGTCCAGCACATCAGGAGATGAAAGAGAACTGGAAGAAGTTTATTGACACCCATAGATTCATAGCAGCTAGTAGGGGTTATGCCCATAACCAATGGAATAAGTTCTATAACTTTGAAGATACTGGTTTACTTGGTCAGAAAAGAACAGCTAAATTCGCCATAGCTTTCCTGAGGGTAATGTGGCAATGTGAACAATTCCTACTTACTGGAGAATTTAAGTGTAGCGTTAAAGATTGTGATTATTACGATTTAATGCGTAGGATTAAGCCTATGAATATTGATGAAATTCAGGGGCTAGTTCCAGAAGTAATAGCAGCTATGTCCGATATGAATATGAGAATCAGTATGGCTGAATCAAAAAGTGAGTTTATAAACATGAAGCCAGACTTAGATTGGATTGAAAAATTTATAGTCAGGGTGTACGAACAGGAGAAATAATGAAGGTACTAATGTTAAAGGGGCTTCCAGCCTCTGGTAAATCAACCTATGCTAAAGAGTTAGTCTCAAAAAAACATAACTGGGTCAGGGTAAATAAAGACGACCTAAGAGCCATGATGAATAACGGAGAGTTCTCTGGTAAGTTAGAGAAACAAATTGTAAAGACTGAACGAGAACTTGTAGAGAACGCCCTTAAGATTGGGAAAAGTGTCGTAATTGACGACACGAACTTCAACCCAGATCATGAAATGTTCTTTAGCAGATTAGCTTATCAGCACGGTGCAGAGTTCGAAGTTAAGTTTTTCGACACTCCACTAGAAATCTGTATGGTACGTGACAATATGCGTCCTAATGGCGTAGGTGAGACGGTAATCCGTAGGATGTACAATCAATACCTAAAACCAAAACCAGCTGTCTATGAGCGTAATATAAATCTTCCAAAGGCAGTCATCTGTGATATTGACGGCACGTTAGCCCACATGAAAGACCGAAGTCCTTATGACTGGAGCAGGGTTGGCGAGGATAAGATTGACCCGATTATTAAGAACCTACTCAATACGTTAAAAGAAAAGCATATCAAGATTCTCTTTGTCTCTGGGCGTGATGAGGTGTGTCGGAAAGAAACGAATGAGTGGTTAAGAGAAAATGGTATTCCACACGCACCACTATTTATGCGAAGAGAAAACGATAACAGACAAGACTCGGTAGTAAAACGAGAAATATTTGAGAGATGTATTAGAGATCTTTATGATATCGAGTTTGTCTTAGACGACCGAAACCAAGTTGTCGAAATGTGGCGAAGTCTTGGACTGAAGTGCTTGCAAGTCCAAGAGGGGGATTTTTAATGAGACGACTTCCGAAATACAACTCCGAGCATAATCTCTACGAGCAAATCGCTCGATACTTACAGCAACAATACCCAGATGTGATCTATCGTTTTGATATCGCAGCAGATCTTAAACTGACACATGGCCAAGCAGCAAAACATAAGAGATTACACCCAGAGCGGGGCTATCCAGATTTATTTATTGCAGAACCTAAGATAGCGAAGCCGCAATGTAGAGCGTTGAATGATGAAGAACGTAGGAAGTTGGAAAAAGGCATGGAATTCATCAGTGTGAAAATTCTGCAAAATTATCACGGCTTATATCTTGAGATTAAAAAAGACGGCATAAAATTAAAACGCGATAAAGATGCAAAAAAGATCTTGAAAGGTGAGGTTAAAACCCGCAAAAAAGGGGATTGGTGGGATAAACATATCGAAGAACAAGCCGAAATGCTTGAGAAGCTGCGTGCGAGAGACTACAAGGCTGAATTTGGGGTTGGATTTGAGACGTGTAGGCAAATTATTGATGAGTATCTAAGGAGGTAGATGAAAAAAGAGAAAAAGAAAACATCACGAAAGAGTGTCGTAAAGTCCACTACTAAAAGTGGACATAAATTAACTCCACAGCAGGAGCTATTCTGTCAGCTTTACACAGGAGATAGGGAGTTTTTTGGTAACGGAGTTCAATCGTATATTGAAGCTTACGGTGTTGATACGAGTAAGCCTGGTTGGTACAGGACAGCGAAAGCGGGTGCATGTGAGAACCTGACAAAACCTTACATCCTCGAAAGAATCGACGAAATTTTTGAAGCTCATGGTCTCAACGATCAATTCGTCGACAAACAACTTGAAAAGCTTATTGTGCAAGATGCTGATTTTAGTGCCAAAATAAAAGCTATTGCTGAATATAACAAGCTAAAAGCTCGCATCACGGAGAAGCGTGATATTACGTCCGGTGGAGAAAAGATTAGTTCGGTCAAGATAGTAGTAGAAGATTTTTCAGATAAGGGTGGCAAAAATGCAACTAGAAATTGAAATACCTAAAGAGTTTAAGGTTCTTTTTGATCTAGATAAAGATCTTAGACATATCGTACTCTACGGTGGGCGTGCATCAGGTAAATCAACCTCAGTCGCTCTGTCTTTACTGATTTTAGGTATGAACAAGAAATTGCGAATCCTCTGTACTCGTGAGGTTCAGAATTCAATTGCAGACTCTGTACATAAGCTTTTATCAGATTTAATCTCCAAATATAAGCTTAACACTTGGGAAATCCAAAAAGATATTATTAAAAACAAACAGACAGGTTCGGAAATCTTCTTTAAGGGGCTTCATAATAATTCTCAGAGCATTAAGTCTATTGAGGGCATTGATATCGTATGGATTGAGGAGGCACAAAGTGTCTCTGCAGACAGCATTAATACACTTGTGCCTACAATTCGTAAGGCTGGAAGCCGGCTCATCTGGACATTTAACAGGTTAACTGAAAATGATCCTGTTTGGGAGCTAATTGTTAAGAAGGCAGATGACAGAACGTTTGTTCAGAAAATTAATTCAGATGCGATCGAATCCCTACTTAGCAAGGAAATTATCGAGGAACGAGAGAAGATGAGGCTCGATAATCCAGAAATGTTTGAACATGTGTGGTTAGGAGAACCAATGACCTCTAAGACTGGCTCTGTATTCGGCAAACAGCTTGCTCAAGCACGTAGTGACGGACGAATTACAAAAGTGCCATACGATGCTTCTACTGGTGTTTATACGGCGTGGGACTTAGGTATCGGTGATTCTACGGTAATTTGGTTCTTCCAGACTATCGGCAATGAAATCCATTTTATAGATCATTATGAAGGATCTAATGAAGACTTAGGACACTATATTTCATATATTCAAAATAAACCATATCAATATACTACTCACTTTCTACCACACGATTCCAAAGCTCGTGAATTACAAACTGGCATGACCAGGGTTGAGTTTTTTAATAACCATGACATCTACAATATTGAGGTTTTGAGACCCACTAATTTTAGTTTGGGCCAAGATGATATCGACTTGGTGGCACGTCCGAAGTTTTCACTCTGTTGGTTTGACGAAGAGAAATGTCAACGTGGTCTTGAATGTCTAAGGGCCTATCACTATGAATATGATAACAAGAATAAGCTCCTAAGAAACAAGCCTGAACATGACTGGTCTTCACACAGCAGTTCAGCGTTTATCTATGCTTTAATGGCTAAAACCGAACAATTAGATATTAAGTTGAAGGTCAAGTTCAAATCCTACACACCGAAAGCTTTCAGAAAAACTAAAGATAGTTGGTATTAAAATATTGTAGACAAAACGATTATGTTATATAATGTGGGCAATGGCGATGTGTTCGGTTTGAAATTGACTGAACAAAAAAAGAAACAATCTGGTGAAGATACTAAGCTAACAAAATGGCTTGGTAAATTTGAGCGCTCCTGGAATTACGCAAAGCAAAACTATCATCAAAAATGGGAGAATAACTGGAAGCTCTACCGTAATATCCGAGTCAAACGCAGTCATGATGGCGTTGTTCAAACATTCGTACCAATGGTCAATTCAGCCGTTAACACAATCGTAGCTGAGCTTTTTAACTCCAATCCACTAGTCAACTATGTGCCGAATCATCCTGATCAGGAAGCCGATACTAAAGTATTAAATGAGATTTATGCAGATTTCGCACTTCGCGATAATTGGGTGCAGAAAAACAAGGTAAATGGACGTCAAGGGCTTATCACTGGTAATTTTTGTGCATTTTATGAATGGATTGACGATCGTGATGGTGGTTATGTCCATAAAATAAATATTCCTATCAGAGACATGATTATTGACCCATCGTCCTCATCTTATGAGGATTGGAAATACGTCGGTCGTAGGTTTTTTGCGGATAAAAAATCACTTGAAGAAGAAACTATCTATGATTTTAAGACAGATGGCTATAAAAAACGTTATAAGAACCTTGATGAGGTTATTTCTGGTGGCAAAGACGAAGATGACGATAAGTCTAAAAAAGATCAGATGATTGGCTCTATTGACGATAATAAAGATCGAGTCGAATTAATTGAGATCTGGACTAAAAAGCATGTCGTAGTTATTGCTAATCGTAGCACGATTATCGAAGAACGTGAAAACCCACATTATGCTTTGGCTAAATCTCAACAAGCACAGCGAAAAGCCGAGGCACAACTAAAAGGAGAGGAGATTGTAGAAGATGATAAGGTTGAAGGATTATTGCCTTTTGCGCATGGCCGTATTTATGCTGATATTTCTCTACCTTACGGAGACTCCGATGTTGATATCATTGCAGATCAGCAAGAACTTCTCAATGAACTAACCGAGCTAAATATAGAGGCTTTACTTTACACGCTGTATCCAGAGAAGACATTAGATCCTAAATTCTCAGAGTGGATTGATGACATGGAGCCAGCTCCTGGCAAGATCTATCCATTGCCACAAGGTGCGATGTCTTGGAATAATCCACCAGCGATTCCAAACGGAATCTCACAAGAACGTCTAAATATTAAGGATGAGATTCGTGAATCTTCTGCTATTAGTCGTATCTCTAAAGGGGCTAGTGCGACAGGCAGTACTACTGCTACCGAAATTAAGAATATGCTTGGTCAAATGGATTCTAGGATTCAAGAAAAAGCTCAAACTCTTGCTAATGAGTTCTTCTTTCAAGAAGCAAAGATCGTATTAAAGCTAATTCAGCTTTATGCTCCAGAGCAGATGTGGGTTAGGACTCTAGGTGATGCCAAAGTGTCATTCGATGAGGTTAATCCTAGACAGTTCCTCGGGGAATATACGCCAATGATAACTCTCGACATTCAACGCAAATTACAGCGTTCTGAAGAACAGGAAGCCTATACTCAAGCCTATCAGATTCTAATTCAAGATCCAACCAACAACTTGCCGGCACTCAAGAAGATTATGTTTAGGAAGATGTTCCCCGACTTAACCCAAGAGGAGATAGAACAGATCATCACGCCACCTGAACAACCAGAGCAAGGACAGCAGGATCAATTACCCCAAGGCGAAGAAATAATACCACAAGATGCCGAATTGCCTCCACAAGAGGTCATGGCAGGAGATCAAACGGAAGGAGATGGATATGGATACTAAGAATAAAGAAGAGAAAGACAAAATCACTGCAATTGAATGGAAGACATTTTGGGATTCTAAGGTGGGAAAGAAACTCATGGGAAAGTTAGCTGGTTTAAAACAATCGTATCTAGAATCATCCATGGTTGTTCCACAAGATGAGATTGCCAGAATGATTGATCGAGCTATCGGGATTAATTCAGTAATTCAGTTTATTCAGGTCGGAATTGAGAAAGCGAAGAAAGAATTGAAGGAGGAAGGAGCTAAATAGGACGAAATCGTTGATATAAGCATGACCGTCACCTCAACTCTTTAATTGATTACAAATTAATGAGACAAGGGTCTCCACATCGCCATACGTGTAAAGAGTTGGGCTGACGGGTTTAACGAAACCCGTCCGTACATAAAAAACTAATCTCAAAAGGAGACAAAATGTTCGAAGAAGGCGAAACTGGAACTGAAGAGATGATCTTTGAGGACTCTAATGAGCAAACCGTAGAAGATAATCAACCTTCAGCAGTCGAAGAAACCGATGAACAATCAACATCTAATAATCAAGGAGAAGGAGCTGATTCAGCCGAATCTAATAATGGTTCGCAAACTGATGATGATATTACTGATTTCTTGACTAAAAAAGGTATTGACCTTAACGATCCAGATGCAGCTAAAAAAGTTGCAAAAATGTATCGAGATGTTGAGAAAGAGTTTTACAAGAAATCCCAAGAAAAAGCTCAACTTGAGCGTGAAATAACACGTAACTCAGTTGACGAGAGTGCTCCAGCTGATATCAGAGCCTTAGCAGAAGTTAGGGCGATGAAAGCAGAAATGGACGCTAATAAGTGGAAACAATCCGTAGAACTTACTCCTGAAGCAGAGCAGAAAATGGTCGAATATTTAGCTCAGCCAATTACTGATGCTAATGGTGACCCGTTAATCAACCCTCAGAATGGACAAATCATGACCAAAGGATTGTTGGTGATTAATGGTCAATTATCACTCGATGATGTATATAAAATCGTCGGTGCTAATACTGTAAAAACTGATTCAATCCGCTCTGAACTTAAAGAAGAGATTAAAAAAGAAATGGCGGCCCGTCAAGCGTCCAAAAGACCTACTATGCAATCTTCAGATTCTTCACAATTCGGAGAAAAGGAAGAAAGCGACCCATTCCTAGATGGACTCCTTGGCTAGTTAATAATTAGAAAGGATTTAAAATGGCTGTTAATTTAGCCCAAAAATACTCAGACAAGCTCGACCAAGCTTTCTCTCACGGTTCTTATACCGATGACTTCGTCAATAAAGATTATGATTTCGATGGTGTCAGAACCGTTAATGTCTATACTGTAACTACAGTTCCACTTAAAGACTACGATCGCACAAGCACTGGTGACCGTTACGGCGGGAATAACGAATTGCAAGATGTTATCACACCATACACCTTGACCAAAGACCGTGGCTTCAAGATTACTATTGATGACGGTAATAATAAACAGCAAGTAATGGCTAAACGTGCTGGAGAAGTCATGAAAGCACAGCTTCAAGAACAGGTTGCCCCAGAAATTGATAAACACCGTCTCTTGGCGGTCGCAACTGGCGCTACGGCTGTTAACCAGAAAATTACTCTAACCACCGGAAAAGCTTACTCCGGCATCCTTGACATGGGTGAATTCTTAGACGAAGCTCAAGCCCCTCTTATCGGTCGTATCTTAGCAGTTACACCAGCGTTTTACAAATTAATTAAGGGAGATATCGTAACCGGCACTAACGGTTCCGATTATATCGCCAAATTGCTCGGTAAAGGTTTTGTTGGCGAACTTGATGGTGTTCCAGTCGTGAAGATTCCAACCTCCTACTTCCCACCTAAAACACATGCTTTAATGTGGCACAAAAAGGCTCTGCTCGGAGCGAAAGAAGCTGTTAAAACTCGCATTATTCCAGACTCTGAATTGGTTGACGGCACCGTTCTTACTGGTCGTTTCATCTACGATTCATTCATCTTAAATGGTAAGAAAAAAGCAGTTGCTTCTATTGTATCCGCCTAGTAGGGGTTAAAACAAACACTAAAACAAATGAAAAAGACACTTCGCCGAGGGGTGTCTTTTTTTGTGGTATACTAAAGTAAATGGCGATGTGATAGGTTCAATTTTGGAGAACTACACATTTCTAAATCTTGTAAAACGAGTAAAGACTAGACTCAATGATGAGGAGTTTTCTGATGATGTTATTAAGGAATTTCTTAATGAAGCTCAGTTTGAAATCTTAGGAGAAGATAAGCACACGTTCTTGGAGAAGGTCGACGAGTTGGATGTCTCTCCATCAGAGACGGAACTTGATTTACCGCGGGATTATCAATCAACGTTTATGATCTTTGCAGTAGGCAAAGATGGAAATAAAATTCAACTAGATTATGCACCTTACGAAGACTTCTTTAATTCAAAATTATCAAACAAATACACGATTTTCGGCAATAAGGTTTTATTTAGGTCTGTGGACAATTCAGAAGACCCTAAATGTTGGAAGAATAATCTTACAATTCAGCATCTCTACCTAGCAAAACCTACAGAGATGATTGAAGATGATGACGAACCGGTCTTGCCATATGAATATAGTGAAGCTCTAATTTACTTGGCTTTATCAAGAGCAGAAAGGCTGCGTGATAATTTCGACTATGCCCAAATTTACGAAAATAAAGCAGAAACTCTCATTACAAACCTTAAAACACGATATGGTATGCGACAGATGAAGCTCAAAAATCGCGCTAAATTACCACTTAGTCTAAGGTATGGAGGCCAAGATGCCAATCTCACGATTCAATAAGGTGGGGACTATCCCAAGTACATCTACAACCAAGAGTTCACCAGTTACGACTAATTTCTCTAAAGGCATTAAAACCTATAAGCCAAACGACACGATGGCTTCGGAGGAGATATACTTGGCACAAAATGCCAGATTTGAGAGGATTGGCGAATACAAAACCAGAAGAGGTTTTACGAAGCTCTGTGAACCGATTGGGAAGAATATTTTAATAGAGAACTACCAAAGTTCTGGATATTCGTTCAGCAAGGACAAGAAGCAATTTAATATTGTATCCCCTAGGAATGGCATTATCTACTCGCTTAAGGTCAAAATGTTAGTTACTGATGATACTTACGGTATCTTTGAGGTTAGAGTCTATAGTAATGAGGATAAGTTAATCACTAGATCATGTGCAAATATCAAAACTAGCACATCAGAACAAGAAGTAGAGTTTGTTTTTATAGATGCTCCAGAAATTAAGCAGAACGAGAAGATCACGATGAAAATCGGGCTTCAACATAATGAGAATAGGGAATTTAAACTTGCAGTCTTGGGTGATAATATCATGTATCAACTCTACACAGCAAAGGCAGGCAGTATTCCAAATGTCTTTGAAGCTAACATTGATGGTATTAAAACGGTTCTATTTCCATTTGTATCAAAGAATAAATCTGAGCTTTATCGGTTAATGGCGGATGGCAATGTGGTCAAGATCAGAGATCTCCCGGCAGGTACTAAGAACGTTAGGTTTAATCAGAATCTGAATAAGATTCGGTATGTGAACGGTAAAGAATCGGTTAATCTATTAGATCCAGCTGATTGGTCTACTTCGGCAATTCCAACTATGGATGCCCAGACCGATACCGATCTTAAAGCTAAACTATCGAATATTATGGATGGGCAAGAAGATAACCTTATCTATTTCGATGCCGAAGTGGATACTAAAGCACTCTGGTCTTACCCATATGGAACGTTTTTGAAGTCTAAACCAATTGAATCTTATGACAAATTCGACCGTGATTTTTATCAGAACTTCCCAGCAATTCAGACCGGAGATCCGCTCACAGCCATGTTTAAGCTCGGTGGTGTTATCTATATTCAGACAAGAAATCATAAGTATCAGATGTTTAGCCAAACGGCAGACACATGGACACAGCAAGAATCTAACGCTCAAGGCGGTACTTTTAGTCAGGAGTCAGTGGTCTGCGATTCTAACTACGCCTATTTTGCGAATGATAAAGGAATTTTCATCTTTGATGGAGCTAGTGAATCATCTCTAACGGAGTCATCTATCCAGAACGTTTACGATTCTATCCCGGATAAGGAGAAGATCGTAGTAGATATCTACAATAATCGTCTATACGTATTTTATCCAAGTAATAAAGGTGGAGAGAACGACAGTTGCCTCGTTTACAACCTGAACTTGAGGCTCTGGGAGAGCTTTGATACTAATACGTATGTAGCATCTACTTCAGGCCGGAGAAACACTTCGAACAGGCTTATTTGCGGACATTCTAAAATTGGAATGCTTATGCTCGCAGAAGACTTATCTAACGATTATAACGACCTTGGCGGAGCAATTGATTTTGATATTAATACTGGGTATCAGCATTTTGGATCACCTAGTCAATTGCATCGCATTACTAAATGGAGACCAGAATTTGCCACTACGCAAAAACCATACACGGTGGAGTGTGGCTATGCTTTGGATTATTCGGATAACGTAAAATATGCTTTTTCAATCAATCTTCAGAATAAGAC
>CAJPPG010000018.1 GCA_905372495.1 Candidatus Saccharimonadota bacterium
TAAAAATATAATAAATAAGGAGACTTCATGTCTAAAATAAATCGTATTGTAGCTACACTCGGAATCGCTACAGTTTTAGGAGTTGCTACTATGCCAATCGCCACCTACGCAGCTGCTACAGATACCAAGAATATTACCGTTAAGGTTAATGTTGCTCCAGTTCTCGCTCTATCAGCCGACAGCCTTTCTACTGAAGTTACTATGAATCCAAACAACGTTAATACTACTGGTCTTAAAACCAAACTTACTGTAGCTACCAACAATAAAAATGGTTACAAGTTAACCGTAAAAGATGCAGACTCAACTACTGCTATGACTTCAACCGATACTACAGAAACTATCCCCGCTCTTGCAGGCAACTTGACTGCTGGTACTGCTGGTTGGAATCTTTCTGGTGGTGATTTAGTCAAAGTTGCTATTACTGCCGTAGATCAAACTGTTAAGACTAACCCAAATACTGCCCATGTTGGTATTCAAGAAGATGTTGATATGATTTACGGTGTTGCAACCTCAGCTGCCCAGGCACAAGGTACGTACCAAGATGTCATCATCTACACTGCAACTGCTCTATAATTAGCACTGTAAAATACCTTAAAAACCACCTAAACCAAGGTGGTTTTTTCTTGTAAATTAATCCTGCTTGTGTATAATAATATATAGATAAAAAGGAGGTTAATGACAAAACGACAAAACATTTTTGTGGAGATTTTTTCAATACTATTCTTCTCCATATCTTTGTTGCTATTTTCTTCAAATCAGACATTTGCAGCTGAGAGGCAAAAAATCTTCCTTCAGGTATCTCCTTCAACGCAACAACTAGGTGGGTTGCAGCCAGGTGAAACTAGGGAAGGTAGCTTTAAGGTACAGAATGTAGGCTCCGGAGCTTTCGACTTCAAGGTCTATGCTTCTGCTTACGAGGTAAAAAGTGAAAACTACGATCCAGTCTTTAATAGTGAAAAAGATGCTACTAAAATTGCTAGCTGGTTTACCTTTAGTCAAACCACGGGCCACCTCGAATCTGACACTGAGGTGACTATTAATTACACAATTAAGGTTCCTGCAGATGCTCCCGGTGGCGGTCAGTATGGTGCTATCATGGTTGAGACTGAAAAAGATAAAAACGACAAGGGAAATATTCAAGCAATTTCACGCGTTGGCATGTTGATCTATTCTCACGTCAATGGCGAAATTAATCGTTGTACAAAAATTCTCGAAAATAAATTGCCAACCCTCCTCTTTAATCCTCCAATCTTTGGTGAGACTCGTATAGAAAACTGTGGTAACATTGATGCAGAGTTGAAAATTCATATCAAAGTTTTTCCATTCTTCTCTAGTGAGGAGGTCTATAGTAATGAAGAAAAACCAACCAATATGAATACTCTTCCTGGCACTAAACGTTACCATAAGGAGCTTTGGGCAAATTCACCAGCCATTGGTATCTTTAACGTCGAACAGACTATTCAGTATGGCTCTGAGACTAAAACCGAGCGCAAATTAGTTATTGTCTGTCCAATCTGGCTTATCGTTCTGATTACCCTCTTCATCATCTCAGTTATCTTTTGGCTGGTTGCACGAAATCGAGAAAATAAAACAAAATCCCACCGAATATAATTAAGGATTAAAAATGTTAAAAAGAACTAGTTCCATAATTAGGTCAAAGCAGTTTAGAGTCAAACCTGTTCTTGCCTTCCTTCTACTTTTTAGCTTTTCGCTCACCGGTTTTACTCTATTCTCATCCCCAGTTTATGCGGATGAGGAAAAACCAGCCATGCGAATTCAGATTTCCCCAGTTGAAAACCGCGTTACTCTTAATGCCAATGAAACTAATGAGTATACGTTCAATGTTGATAATACTGGTTCTGAAGGCTACAGCTTTAAAGTCTATGCAAATCCATATTCTGTTTTAAACGAACAATATAGCCCAAGCTTCTCCAATCAAAACTCTCACACACAGGTTAGTCGCTGGATCACCTTTAAGAATGACAATGGTGAGTATAGTACAGAAGCAACCTATTCGGTAGAAGCTGGTCAACGCAAAGAAGTTACGTATAAAATTACCGTCCCCTCAGACATTCCTGGTGGTGGTCAATACGCCATCGTCTTCGTCGAGGCTATCCCAAAAGACGGTAATAGTGGTGGTATCCGTACGGTTTCTCGTCTAGGTCTCCGTGTGTTCGGGCGCACCAATGGTGAAACTAAAGAATCTGCCGAAATCTTGAATCACAATATGGATAGCTTCTATATGTCCGGCAAGATCAAGACTAGTGGCACGGTTAAAAACTCAGGCAATGCTGATTTTAATGCCGTCTTTAAGTTCAAAGTCGAGAAAATCTTCGGTGGCGTAGTATACGAAGATAGTAAAGGATATGATGTTCTTCCTGATACAACTCGCAATATTGAGCTTACGTGGGGCGAGACTCCAGCTTTCGGTATTTATCGTATTACTTCAACCTTAAACGCGTTAGATCAGTCAAGAAGTACAACTAAAATCGTGCTTATTATTCCAGTCTTTATGATTGTAATTCTGTTTATGTTATTGACAATTACAATTGCCTGGTTTATAATTCTGTTCAGAAAGCGACAAGCCCAAAAGTCAAAGCTTATCATCTAGTCGCGAGGATGAAAGCTAGGCTTAAGGTACGGCGGTTATACGCCAAGCGTTCAAAATAAAAATAAAAAGCGAGTGTGAAAAATGAATAAAAAAAGAATAATTAAGTTATTCAGTTTGGTAGCGATTATTATGCTCGGGGTAATTTTATTGCCAGTAAAACCGACATTTGCTGCAACCTCTTCTAATGTCACAGTACGATTGACAGTACTGCCTAGCGGCGAAGCTTTGTCAATTGTTTTACCAAATGATGGTGCAGAATTCGCTACGGATAAAGTTTTAGTAAGAAAACAGTATGCAGAAGCAAAAACTATTCAATGGCGAATTGTCTACACAGATGATCATGATGTAGATATAACATATCCAATGCCAACTACCAACGTAGCTGATGTTCATGGCAATGCAACAAATGGTCAGAATGATTACACCCTAGACCTCACGGCTCTAAACGGTGGGTTATATGGTAAATATAAAGTAATCGCTATGATCAATAATAAGCCCTCAACTGAGGATATGGTTTCGTTTACTTATCGAGCCTTAAAACTCAACGATGACGGTACAGACAATAATACTAATAATCCAAAAATCGTTATTGACCATGGCCCTGGAGTTGATCATGTCGTAATTCAAGTTTATGATGGGAATGGCAATCCAGTTTTGCCAAACACTATTCCGGTTAATACTCAAGATACTACTGGTGGACATGGTGGCAATACTCCTTGGATCGCCCCATTTCAAGAGAATCATCTCAAAGATGGAAGATACTGTATTGTTGCCACGCCATATGATCAGCATGGTAATATTATGGATCGTAATGCAAAACTTTGCGTAAATTATAGAAATAAAAAGACGCCTTTAGTACCTGATACCGGTGGTTCGATCCTAGCAGGTACCAACTTTACGAATTCTGATTTTATTTCAACTTCACTCGCAATCTTCTTTGTCGCTACTTTCTTTGCCATCATGATCTTAAAGCGCAGTCGCAAAAGCCAAAGACGCTAGAATTTCTCAAAAATAGATCCTCCAAAAGGGTCTATTTTTTCTTATAAATCTTATTGAGCTTTTTAGATAAATCTGTTAAAATATAAATGTTGGACGATTAGCTCAGTTGGCTAGAGCGCGTCTTTGACGTAGACGAGGTCAGAGGTTCGAGTCCTCTATCGTCCACCATAAGCATCCTTTCAGGATGTTTTTTCTTGGTTCTTATGCTACAATACAAATAATTAAACAAAAGGGAAATATGCAGACGTTTGCTAATAAGATTAATAACTTCCTAAACGCGGCAATTAATACCACAATTCTTATGGTTGCAATCGGATTTTTCTTGACCCTTTTTCCGACTCTGAGCCTTGAAATTACCAGGTGGATTTTTATTATTGCCTTGGTTTCTGCCGGATTGAGCATGATCACTTCAGATCTCACCGGAAAAAAGCGCGGCAGCTTAATTTCAGGTACCGTACTTGGCTCCTTTAATTTGCTTCTCGGTCTTATTATTCTGATTAATCCTGAGGTTCTCAGTATTATTCCGATCGCCATTGGTTTTTATGTCGTCATTTCCAGTTTAACTAAATTGCGCATGACTCTAGCTCTTAAAGAAATCTCAAATTCTGCCTTTACCGCCTCTATTCTCATGAATATCATTTCCTTAGTTTCCGGCTTTATAATTATTTTTCAACCTATTACCTCAACAGCTCTAGCCGTAATGTTGCTTGGTATCATGCTTATTATTTATGGTGTCTCTGATTTTATTAACATTGTTATTCTTAAAGCACATGTTCAAGATTTCTCGAAAAAGATGAAATCAGCAAAAAAATATCTTACGGATGATATTCAAGAAGCTGAGGTTATTGATAGGAAGAAAAAATAACCCCATTCCTAGTAGAGTGACAAAAATAATAAAGTCTTATTACTCAGTAATCCTCCAATATTTTTATAGATAATGATAAACTTACTGGTAGTAATGGGAACCACCTATACCTGGTCAAACTATACTTCAAACTTCGCTCATATCGACATTCTGAGCAATCCGGCAATTCTATCCAAAAACCGTAATTAGTCATAGCTTCGTAAAAAATATTGCCAAAAAACCAGTTTGGCGTTATAATAAGAAAGACTTCTGGGTCGGTAGCTCAGTTGGTTAGAGCACGGGCCTTTTAAGCCCGGTGTCGAGGGTTCGAGCCCCTCCCGACTCACCAGAATTTCGATTCCAAACAGCCTCCGCAAGAGGCTGTTTTTTTGTTTTTTGCTACGCATCCCGCTTATCCTACCGAAAAATGACAAAATATGGTATTATAAACCAAGTTTAATATTTTGTGGTAATCAAAGGGCAAAATCATGGAGAATAAGGAGCAAATTCGCAACGTAGCTATCATTGCTCACGTTGACCACGGCAAGACCACTCTGGTCGATGCTTTACTAAAACAGTCTAATACTTTTCGCGATAATCAGGCAGAAATGAGTCAAACGCTTATTATGGACTCCGGCGATCAGGAACACGAACGTGGTATTACTATCACCGCCAAGCAAACCGCCGTGTACTATAATGGCTATAAAATCAATATTATTGACACCCCTGGCCACGCCGACTTCTCTGGTGAAGTTGAACGTACTCTTAATATGGCTGACGGTGTTCTTCTCATTGTTGACGCACAAGAAGGTCCTATGCCGCAGACTAAATTTGTTTTAAAGAAAGCCCTTGATTTAAAACTCAAGCCTGTTGTCATTATTAATAAAATTGATAAGCCAGCCGCTCGTATTGAAGAGGTAAAAGACGAAATTTCTGATCTCTTCCTCGAACTCGCCACTGACGAATCTCAGCTCAATTACCCAATTTACTTCGCCGTTGCTCGTGACGGTAGGGCTGGTAAAACCACCGAACTCGACAATGATCTACATGTTATTTTCGAGTCCATTATCAACGATATTCCATCTCCAAAAATTGATGAAGCCGAAGAGAAAGGTTTGCAGCTCCTTGTTGCTTCTTTGGCTGCTGACAACTATCTTGGTAAGTATGCCATCGGTAAGATCCATCGGGGTAAAGTCAAACACGGGCAAACTGTTAAAGTTATGAAGACTACTTTTGAAAATGGTGAGCCACAAGTTACTGCTGCTAATGCCAAAATTGACCGCCTTTTTACTTATCGAGGTCTTGGTAAAGAAGAGGTTCAGGAAGCTTTTGCTGGTGATATTGTCGCCGTAACTGGTATTGCAGATGCAAACATTGGTGACACACTCGCTTCTGGCGATCAACCTGAAGCCCTCCCCACCATTGAACTTGAACCACCAACGCTCAGTATTTATATCGGCCCAAACACCAGCCCACTTAAAGGCAAAGAGGGTGAATTTACCACCTCTAGGCAGATTTCTGATCGTCTCCATAAGGAGCTTGAGACTAACATTGCTCTTAAAATTACTCAAGATGGTTTGGGCTACAAAGTTTCTGGTCGTGGTGAATTACATCTTTCAGTTCTTATTGAAACTATGCGTCGTGAAGGATACGAGCTTGAAGCTGGTCGTCCTGAAGTGGTCTATAAAGAGATTGATGGCAAGAAGTGTGAACCATTTGAGGACCTCACTATTGAGGTGACTCCAGAATACGTTGGCGCTGTGTCTCAGGAACTCGGTATTCGTAAAGCTAATCTTAAGACCCAAGAACTGACCTCCGCCGGCGCCACTCGTTTTACCTATGAAATTTCAACTGCTGCCCTGATTGGTCTTCGTAATCAATTAATGACCGCCACTAAGGGAACAGTCTTAATGTCTTCCATTCCAAAAGGCTATCGCGAAATTGAGGGCAAATATAAGCCAGAACGTAACGGCGTGCTTATTTCCTTTGAATCTGGTATTTCCACCGCCTATGCACTTGATATGGCTCAGGCGCGTGGTATTCTCTTCATTCCTCCTCAAGTTCCGGTTTATCAAGGCATGATCGTCGGTCTTTCCAATAAAAAAGACGACATTGACCTTAATGTTTGTCGCGAAAAGCAGCTCACCAATATGCGCACTCACGCCTCTGACGGTGCTATTCAGCTTACTCCATATACTAACCTCAGTCTTGAACAGTGTCTTGACTTTCTTCTCGATGATGAGCTTCTTGAGGTTACTCCAAAGAGTCTCCGTCTTCGCAAACGTCAACTCGACCCAATTAAACGCAAACGCGAAGCTAAAAACTAATTAGGGTAAATATGTCTGAGCGCACCTATTTAATTGATTCCCACTGTCATCTCCATGACCAGGAGTTTTTTGTGCCAGCCGCCCAGTTATCTGGTTTAAAAAATGCTAAATTAAATCAAGTAGACAAAATAGTTTGTATTGGTACTGACCACCAAGATTCCCTAAATGCTCAGCGTTTTGTTCAGGAACATCCAGAATCTCATCTATTTTGGTCATACGGTATTCATCCGTCAGAGTGGCAAGCTAGTCGCTCCGCGGTTGATTTTAAAAAACAGGAATGTCCACCAATTGCCATCGGCGAGGTGGGGTTAGACTATCATTATGGCTATCTAGATCAAAAGCAACAAATCGCACTTTTTGAAGAAATGATCCAGCTTGCAATCGATCAAAATCTTCCTCTTATCTTCCATATCCGCGAGGCCTTTGATGATTTTTTTGCTATTCTAGGCAACTTTTCAACACAGAATCTTCGTGGTGTGGTTCATTCTTTTACAGATAATAAGAAGAACTTAAATCGCTCGCTTGAACATGGTTTTTACATCGGCGTCAATGGTCTTGCAACGTATTCGACTCTACCACTACCTCCTCTTGAGCGTATTCTACTTGAAACCGATGCCCCGTTTTTATCTCCCGTGCCGTATCGTGGTCAAACTAATGAACCTAGCCACATTAAGGAGATTGCTACCTGGTTGGCAACAAAACTTCAGTTAGCTCTGCCGGTTGTTGTCAATCAAACCAGCAAAAATACCGAAGATTTATTTGGTATATAATAAGAGGGAATATGAATTCTAATAATACTTATTTAGATTATGCTGCTGCTACCCCAGTTGATAAGAGGGTACTTGCTGCTATGTTGCCATATTTTTCTGAAAAATTTTACAACCCCTCTGCCGCTTATTTGCCAGCCAAGCATCTTCGTGGGGAATATGAAACCCAGAAAGCTTTACTTGCCAATACTATTGGCGCCAAGGCTCCTGATCTAATTATTACCGGCGGCGCAACCGAGTCAATTAATCTTGCTTTTACGGTTTTAAAGCAGAACGCTGGACACTGTCTAATCTCCAGTATTGAGCATGCAGCCGTGCGTGAGTCGGCCAGAGCTTATGCGTCCGGCAATTTTGATGAAATAAAAGTCTCATTCACTGGTCTAGTTGATTTAGTTGATCTTAGGCAAAAAATTAAAGAGGATACCGTCCTCATTTCGATCGCACTTGTGAATAATGAGCTGGGGACTATTCAGCCTCTCTCTGAAATTAGTCGACTCTTGCAGGATATACGACAAACTCGACTAAAAGAGGGGAATCTTACGCCGCTCTATCTTCATTCCGATGCCTCTCAGGCAATGAATCTTCTTGACTTATCGGTTGCAAGATTAGGAGTAGATCTTCTTACTATTAATGCTGCTAAAGTTTATGGCCCCAAGGGAATTGGCGCCCTTTATGTCGCGCGTGGTGTTAAGCTGTCTCCAGTTACTTTTGGTGGTGGGCAAGAAATGGGTTTGCGTTCTGGTACGGAAAACGTTCCGGCCTTAATTGGCTTTGCGGCTGCTGCAAGGCTCGCTAAAGAACATTTAGCTAGTTCTCGCCGCCGATATAAAGATTTTGCAAATCAGTTTAAACAGATTATTGAGCAAGAATCTCAAGTTGCTCCGCTCTGGCTTGGTAATCCAAAACATCAATTAGTTAATTTTGTTCCAGTTTGTTTCAAGGGTTTGGATGCCGAGCGTTTGATTTTTAAGCTTGAAGATCTTGGGGTTTATCTCTCCACTGGGGCTGCCTGCGCTGCTTCAAAAGGGCAAAAGTCTCATGTTTTATCGGCTATCGGCTTGTCAGATCAAGAGATTGCTGGTTCCTTGCGAGTTACCTTTGGGCAAGACAATCAGCTTGAAGACGTTAAAAAAGCCGCACATCTGATTGCAGAAGTAGTAAATCAAGAAGCAAGACGCTTAAAGTTAAAATAGTGGGAGTTTTATGCAAGAAAAGATTTTAAGTTACCATCCAGAGAATACCAATAAAACAGTTTTTGTTGGTATGTCTGGCGGTGTGGACTCATCTGTTTCCGCCTTGCTTCTAAAAAATGCCGGCTATCAAGTGGTCGGTGTCTATATGAAAAACTGGTCAAGGGATCTTCCAGGTATGAAATGTCCTTGGGCGGAAGACCTAGCTGATGCCAAACGCGTTGCTACTAAATTAGATATTGATTTTCGCATTTTTGACTTTGAAGAAGAATATCACCAGAAAGTCGTAGATTATATGTTGTCGGAATTTCAAAAGGGGAATACCCCAAATCCGGACATTATGTGTAACCAAGAGATCAAATTTAAATTATTCTACGAAGTTGCCAAAGAACAAGGTGCCGATTTGATCGCCACTGGCCATTACGCTAGCTCAGATTCAAAAAACTTATTAAAAGCTGTCGATCAAAACAAAGATCAAACATATTTTCTCTATCGTATTTCGGAAGAAGCTGTTGCTTCAACTATTTTTCCGCTTGGGCGACTTAATAAGCCAGAAGTAAAACAACTGGCTGCAGATAATCATCTCGATAATGCGTACAAGAAAGAATCCATGGGCGTTTGTTTTGTTGGTGAGGTGGGGATGCATGATTTTCTGAAAGAATATTTCCCAGTAACTCCAGGCGAAGTTATTGATCGTGAATCAAATCAGGTGGTTGGAGTTCACGACGGTGCTGTTTTTTATACGATTGGCCAGCGACATGGACTAAATCTCAGTGGCGGTCTTCCATATTACATTGTTGATAAAAATATGTCTCAAAATATTATTTATGTTTCTCGCAATCTTAATAATCCAAATCTTTGGACCAACAAATTGATTCTTAAAGATGTGTTTTTACGCTCGGAATATGGTAAAAATGGTGAGATTATTCCGTTGTCTCCAGACCTTGATATTCGTATTCGTCACCGTGCCGCCCTGCAACCCGCAAAATTAAAAATTGCCGAAGAAAGAAACCAGGCAGTCCTCGATTTTGAACACGAGTTCAAGCGTCCCGCCTCTGGTCAGTCAGCTGTTTTTTATCATAATAATGTTTGTCTTGGTGGCGGTATTATCGTCTAGCCTACGTAGTATCGTCTAATCTACGTATTATCGTCTAGCCTACTTTTTAAAGCAGGCGCCACCCTTTTTTTCTTCAAAGTCACGCGTGAATTCGTCGATGTATCTTAAAAGCCCTATTTTCTTAATTTTTTCATCCACGTCCTTCATCTCGAAGTCCGTCCCATCCTTATGAGTAGCGGAAATTGCCTTTTCGCTGGTTGGGTCAAATTTTAAGGTAATCGTATCATTAGCTGTCTTGCATACGAGACTAATTGCGCCATCTCCAGTCAAAAACTTTTTAATCGAAAGGAATGCAATTATCCCAATAATTCCAATAATGAATAAGGCAATTAATTTTCTCATCTTTTTTCCTAATTATGCTTATCCTTACCTTAACACAATCACCCTTCAATGTCTATAAATAGTAATGTTATATGGTTAATAAACAGAGGTTTAGGCATGATATAATATAAGGCATGAATGCTAGTGAAATCCGTCAAAAATTTCTTGAATATCAGCAAAAGCTTGGACATCAAGTCATCGCCCCTGCGAAATTAGTGCTTGAAAACGATCCAACCACTCTTTTTACCGGTTCAGGTATGCAGCCTCTCTTGCCTTTCCTTCTTGGAGAATCACATCCTGAGGGTAAGCGTTTAGCCGACTCTCAACCATGTCTTCGTTTGCAGGATATTGAGGACGTTGGTGATCCAAGACATACAACAGTTTTTGAGATGCTAGGTAACTGGTCTCTTGGTGATTATTTTAAGAGTCAACAAATTCCCGCCTTCTTTAAGTTTTTAACTGAAGAAGTTGGCCTAGATCCACATAAAATTTATGTTACCTGTTTTATTGGTAGTGAAAAATACGGTATTCCAAAAGACACCGAAGCTGCTGAAATCTGGCAGCAGGTCTTTAAGGAGGCTGGCGTAGATGCTAAAATCGCTGAAATCGGTAGTGCCGAAAATGGTGCTATCAGAGGCATCAAAGAAGGTGAGCATATTTTCTTCTATGATGATCATGAAAACTGGTGGAGCCGTGGCGGCGGTGTAGAGACCACTCCAATTGGTGATCCTTGTGGACCCGATTCCGAAGTCTTCTACGATTTTGGTGAAGATAAACAAGATGTTGTCAACTTTGGCCAGTCACATCCTGCCTCGGATGGCGCTCGCTTTATGGAAATCGGTAATCAAGTCTTCATGCAATATAAGCGCAATGAAGATGGAAGCTTTTCCGAACTAAAGCACAAAAATATTGACTTCGGGGGTGGCTTGGAACGTATTGCTGCTGCCGCAATTGACTCATTTGATGTCTTTGAGACCTCACTTTTAAAGCCATTAATCGCAAAGATTGAAGAAATTAGTCATAAACAATATGCCGAATATACTGCCGAAATGCGTATTATTGCCGATCACTTACGTGGTGCCTATCTCCTTTCTGCGCAAGGACTCACTCCCAGTAACCGTAAACAAGGCTATGCACTCCGTCGTCTCATCCGACGTGCCATCCTAAAAGCCCTTAATCTTGGTATAGAACAGAATTTTCTCTCTCAGATTATTCCACTTATTGAAAACAACTATCGTGACCTTTCCGACGAGATTCTAAATACCCGTCAGGATGCCCTTATGGTTCTAATTCATGAAGAGCAGGCGTTCAGAAAAACCTTAAATCGTGGTCTTAAGGAGCTCAATAAACTAAAAACCTCTGGTCTTACTGGTGAGGAATTATTTAAACTTCAGGATACTTATGGTTTCCCACTCGAACTTTCTATTGAAGAGGCTAAGCGCCAGCAAATTGAGCTAAGCTCAAATTGGCAGACTGAATTTGATCAATGCCTCGCCGCCCAGCGTGAGCGTTCTAAAACTGCTTCTGAGGGTATGTTCAAAGGTGGTCTTGAAGATCATAGCGAGATGTCGACTAAATATCATACCGCAACTCATCTCCTACTTGCCGCCCTGCAAAAATTAATAGATCCGAAAATCGGCCAGGCTGGCTCCAATATTACCTCCGAGCGGCTTCGTTTTGATTTTAACCTAGATCGTAAGTTAACTCCGGAAGAAATCAAGGCTCTCGAAGCTCAGGTTAACCAATGGATTCTCGAAGATCACACTGTCACCTTTGCCGAATTTGAAAAAACATATGCTAGGGATACCCTGCATGCTCATGGTCAATTCTGGGAGAAATATCCAGATATCGTCAAGGTTTATACGATTGGTGATTTTGAACATCCCGTCTCCCGCGAATTGTGCGGTGGACCCCACGTCGAACATACTGGTATGCTTGGTAAATTCAAAATCAAGAAAGAGGAATCTTCCTCTGCTGGTATTCGTCGCATCAAAGCTGTTTTGGAAAATTAAATAATTCATTTTGATTAGTCGTTCTTCGTCCCCATGTCGTATAATAAACAAAAAGTGGAGACATATGGAACGACTAATTAATTATTTTATTCCTCAAAATTATCAACTTGAACTTCGTGTTAATAAAAATACGGAAGAAATTCAAGGACATACGATTATTTCTGGTGAGACAAAAGATTCGATATTAAAACTTCATGCCAGAGATTTAAAAATTACTAAAATACTTATTGATAATAAGCCAGTAGAGTTTGCCTTAGATCCAGATAATCAATTATTGAGCATTAGTCCGGTGGAAAAAGGCCAGTCGATAGTTATTGATATTCGTTATGCCTTTAAACTCAGTCACAGTATGATCGGCATGTATCTGTCGACCTATAAATACGAAGGTGGGGAAGAGCGTATCATTTCTACTCAGTTTGAATCGCACTATGCCAGAATGATGTTTCCTTGTATTGATGAACCTGAGGCTAAGGCAACCTTTGATCTGAAAGTTATTGATACAGATATTGAGGATACTATCCTCAGCAATATGCCAATCCTCTCGGAGCGAGTATTAACTTATACTTCCGTTAATGCTGACTTGAATCCTAAAGAAGATCCAAACGCTCTCAATCTAAATACTGAAGTATCTCGTAAAATTGTTACCTTCAAGACTACGCCTAAGATGTCTACTTATCTATTAGCCATCTGTATTGGTAAATTCAATAGAGTATCTGGCACAAATCAACATGGCATAGAAGTGACCACTTATGGCGCGCTCAACCAGCCAACTGAGTGTTTAGAATTTTCAAATCAAATCGCCATGGGATCACTAGATTTTTATGACCAACTTTTTGAAGTTCCTTACCCTCTACCAAAACTTGACCAGGTTGCTATTCCTGACTTTGATGCCGGAGCCATGGAAAACTGGGGCTTAGTCACCTACCGTGAGTCTTGCCTTCTTGCAGATCAAAACACTCCTCAAACCACCAAGGAATATATTGCAACCGTTGTCACTCACGAGCTGTCTCATCAATGGTTTGGCAATCTCGTTACCATGCGTTGGTGGGATAATCTCTGGCTGAATGAAAGTTTTGCCAATATGATGCAATTCTATGCCGTCGATCATCTCCGTCCAGAATGGCAGATTTGGCAAGATTATTTTACTGAGGATTGCTTATATGCACTTCGTCGAGACTCTCTTAAGAACGTACAGTCGGTTCAGCAGGCCGTCTCAGATCCTGCCGAAATCGATAGTCTTTTTGACGGTGCCATTGTCTATGCTAAAGGCTCACATCTGATGTTTATGCTTATGCGTCTGATGGGCGAAGAACAGTTCTTTAAAGGTCTGAAGAAATATTTCCAAAAGTTCCAGTATCAAAATACTTCCGGTGATGACTTATGGGCCTGTCTACAAGAATTCGCTTCCTTTGATATTAAAAGTATGATGGATTCATGGATTTTACAACCAGGCTTTCCGCTAATTGATGGAAAGAAGCAACAACGTTTTCTTGCTGATGGTTCCACGGACCAAACCACATGGGTTCTTCCTAAAATCACCGATGATATGTCTGGTCATTATCTAATAAAACTATCAGATCAGGATTTTGAGCAAAAAATACGAGATTTTCAAAAACTAAGCTTTGAACAAAAGCTCAGGTTATTGATTGACCGCAGCATGCTTATGCGCACACCGTATATTAATACTAGTAGTATTTTTGATTTACTCCCTAAGTTCGAAAAAGAAACGCAGGAATCAATTTGGCAGCTAATTGTTACTATTGTCGCTAATCTTAAAATCTTCTTCCCCCCAACCTCTGAATATTTTCCTTTATTCAAGAAGTATCTTTCGAGACTAGTTGCTTATAATATTGAGCGTCTTGGTCTTAGTCCAGCAGACGATGCTGTGGATGATCTAAAACTCCGACCACTAGTTCTCAATTTTGCTATCTATGCAGAGGACGAGGCTATTTTATCGAAATTGTCTAATATCTACGATCAGAAAGTTGGTAAAAATATGAATTTCTCAGCGGTTTCCCCTGAGTTACTTGATACTATTGTTGATGCTAAATATCGCTATTCTGATGAAGTACTCTTCAAGTCCCTGCTTGAACGATACAAAGGTGAGCCTAATCCAGTTTATAAATCAATTATCTTAGAAACATTAACCGATAGTCGAAATGCGGAGCATATTAATATACTTATTAACCTGCTCGAAAATCAAGAGGTAGTTAGACTGCAAGATCACCTCTCCTTCTTGGTATCCCTACTTTCTAATCATTGGTCAAAACAGCTGGCCCTCGAATGGTTTTATAGTCACTGGGATTATATAAAAGAGATTACGAAGAATAAGTCTATTGATGATTATATCCGAGTTGTTGGGGCACGTATCTCTAGTCAAACCGAATCAGTACGATTTAGTAAGTTCTGCGATCAGGAAAGAAATAATAAAGCAGTAGCCAGAGCGATCAAGATTGCAGAATATGGTATCAAAATCACCCTCAATTGGCGAGAACGTGAGGCAGAAAACGTCTATCAGAAAATCCAGCAATTATGAAAACTATCGATTGGACGATAAATTAATATAT
>CAJPPG010000019.1 GCA_905372495.1 Candidatus Saccharimonadota bacterium
CTTCCCACACTTTCCAAGCCAATACCTCCGCCAAATCTCGTCGCCCATGATACTTGTATTCCTTCAACATCGAAGATAATATCCCTTCTTTCACTCCACCCACAATCACTCGTGAAAAACCTGCTACCGATGTCACCACATACCCAGGATTTGTCTCTAAAAGATATTTTTTACAACGACCGCACAAACTCTCACCCTTAAGTCCACATCTCTGACATCTGTTGGGCGAAAGTACTTCCAGTAGCACCTTAATTATTGTGTTTTTTACATCAAACCATACTTTTCTCTTGCTTTTTACCATAACCACTCCTATAATTAACCATAACAATAGTTAATGTGGAGGAATACTTAGCAATGGCTCGTACAAATGACGACGACATGCTTATGGAAGACGAACTCGCGGCTGCATTTCTGGATAATGATAGCCAAGAAGAAGTTGAACAAAGTCCTGTTCAACCTTCTAATAATTTTCCATCAGAAGAAGATCCAGAGGCGTGGGACGAACCGGAAGATTTTCCAGGTCAATTAGCAGTTGACGTATATGAAACTGCTGATAAATTAGTTGTTAAAGCTCGCACTGCAGGCATTTCCAAAAATGACCTCGATGTGACCATTTCAGACAACATCTTAACCATTTCAGGAATCCTTAGTGGCGGCGAAGACGAGCAAACCACTCGTTGGCATATTCAAGAATGTTACTGGGGCGAGTTTTCTCGCACAATCGCACTCCCAGTTTCCGTCCGCGAAGATGAGGGAAGCGTTAAGGCCGAATTAAAAGACGGCGTCCTTACCATCTCCTTTGAAAAGGAAAAAACCGAAACCCCAACCAAGATTACCATTCAATAATCTCGGAACCATTGATTAAAGTACTGCTTCGGCAGTACTTTTTTATGCCTAGTATTTCCTCCACTTTCTCTATTTCAAACTAACCTAGTTATACGCCAGTTCATAGGGAATTACAATCATAACCATTTTTAAATATCCCAGATCAAAAGACAAAAATTAATAATCAAAAAATCACTTCCCTTAGACAATAAAAAAATAGACCCGAAGGTCCATTTTTTATTATTTTTATGATTTAAAGATACTGCTAACCACAAAGTTCACAATAGCGTATGCTAATAGGGCAATTACTAAACCTATTACACCATACATAATCGTATCTTTGGCTTTCTTAACTTTCGACGCATCACCAGTGGCAGTCGTAAACATAAAACCACCGTAAATAATTACTATTACAGCTAACAGGCCTAAAACCCCAAGTACCACGTTAATGATAGTATTAATTGTTACCATTAAATTATTGGAACCGGCATGTTCCTCTGGAATATTGCATTCAGAAATCGACGTAACGTCCTTACCTTCACGCAAAGAACCAGCAGGACAGCTCACTGCATTTACATTACCAACAAAGCCAAACACTGTAGTTAAAGTTAATGCAATAAGAGCAAAACCTTTTTTTAAATTATTCATCATCTTAAATTACTTTCTCAAAATAATATTTTGTTAAAGTTCTTTTTACTTAAATACGTTTGAGAGAATAAAGTTGACGATTGAGTAAGCCATCAAAGCAACAACAAGACCAATAATACCGTACATAATTGTATCTTTAGCTTTCTTAACCTTACCAGAGTCACCAGCTGAAGTTGTGTATTGTACACCACCAAGGATAATCACCATTACGGCTACAAAGCCAATAATACCAATTATAACGTTAATAATAGTATTAAGGGTAGTCATTAAGTCATTAGAGTTAAGGTTATTCTTAGGAATATTGTTACAGTTAGTAAGATCCTTAGCTTCAGAGCCATCTGGACAACGAACTTTACCAGCAGCAAAAGTAGGAGCAGCCTGAAGACCCATTGCTACTACACCAAGACCACCGGCGGCTAAAGTTTTGACTTTGTTAGTAATTTTCATATTTCTTCCTTTAATATTACTTTTCTTTATTATATCATAAGCGATCCTAGAAGCAAGAGGACCAGCCTCTTTCCACCCCAATAAATCCCTAAATATACTTAGATTTTTAGTGAAGTAACCACAAACTTCACAATTGCAAAAGCCAAGAAAGAAATTACAAGAGACACGATGGCATAAACTATGGTTCGTTTTGCGCTCGCAATCTTAGCCGCATCACCACCTGCCGCAATATATCTCTGTCCAGCTAGAATCAATGCCCCCACACAGATAATTCCAGCTAGCGACATCGCAACATTTATAATTGTGTTTACAAGCTCGGATATATTCTTATGTTTTCCGGTCGGCCCCGAACAGCCAGCAGCCTGCAAAACCGACTCATCAACATCTTTAGCACCTTCTAGTTCTTCACAAACCTTATTTTTCACCCCCTCTGCATGGCTATACTGAGGAAAGCTCATCATACTAAATAAACTCAAACTCAATATCCCCACAAGACCTAATAAAAATTTCTGTCCAATCCTCATATTCATCTCCTAGCTTATCGATTTAGTTACAAATGACGTAATCGCCCATGCCAACCCCACAATCACTAAACCAATAATTGCGTAAGTTACCGCATCTTTAGCTTTTTTCACTCTACTTGGATCACCTTCAGAAATTCCGAATAAGATCGCCCCGTAGACAATATAACCCACCGCCACAATCGCAGCCATCGAATAAATCCAGTTGAAGATCACCATAACATCATAGCTATCTGCATTACCACGATTCGGAATATTATTTAAAGCATTATTCAATGAATCCACTTTTTTAATATCAAAATCATCTGCAAAAATCACGCCTGTTTTTTTAATAAGACCACTTAAGAAGTTACCGAGATTCATTATTTTGCCACTCCACTAATTACATTCACTAGGGTATCAGAAATCACCGAAGCTGAAATTGTCAGAACCAGACCAATCACTGCTGATGTAATAATCTTTTTACCAGACATAACCTTTGATGGATCACCTTCAGATGTAATATATTTATAGCCACCCCAAATAATAAATCCTGTAGCTACAAAACTTGAAACTAGGGAGGCATCATACATTAGGTTTAAAATTATTACCCAAACAAATCCTGCAAGTTTCGTATTACCATTATCATCAAGTGCAATCTTACCAATCGTACAAGAGCCCGAGCTATCCCTCGTCACAATTCCACGATACCATGGCCTAAGCCCCAGCACCGAATTAGCACAACTTGAGTCCACACTTTCCTCAATCACCGCTGCTTCAACCGGTACACTTGTCACCTCAGACCACAAGAACGTTAAACTAAATATTGAAAAAAATGCCGCAACTAGCATTGCTAAACCTTGGATATGCCTTTTCATGCCTTAATTATAACATTATTGCCTTGTTCTGCCTATAAATATATAATTACTTTAACTATCTATTTCCCACTATTGACTATTGTGCTTATGTGTGGTATAATATGCTAGTAAATTAAAGTTTCACTTTATATGAAGAAGGTCCATATAAAATTCGCTAGCCTATTACTCGTTTTGAGCTTGCTTTTTGCAAGCTTTTTTTCTGTTATTTCAACTTCACATCCTGTCTTCGCTGATCCTATTCCTTCAAATACTACCCCATCCACAAATCCGGATCAAACCACCCCTGATAATGCCTCCGGTAATCAGGGAACTAATACCACCGATCCTAACGCCGCCAACCCTACTCCGAATACCACAAACCCTGGCACCACAAATACTACCGACGGCTCTACTAACACAGATGCCACTTCTACCGAAAATCAAGAACCTGTCACCTGTACCTCCCAAATTGGCGCCGTTGGCTGGATTATCTGTCCAACCACTGGTCTTCTCGCCAAAGGCATCGACGCTCTTTACGGCGTAATTGAAAGCCTTCTCAGTGTCAAACCGCTAGAGATGGGTCGCACCTCCCCCGTCTACCAAGTCTGGGCTTACATGCGTAATCTTGCCAATATCTGTTTTATCATCTTCCTCTTAGTCATTATCTATTCACAAATCACAGGCCTAGGTATTAGTAACTATGGCATCAAGAAATCTCTTCCACGTCTCATTATTACCGCTATTATTGTCAACTTCAGCTTCCTCTTCTGTGCTATTGCTGTTGATATTAGTAATATTATTGGTAATGGGCTAAAGGATTTTCTCGCTAGCATCGCTGATAATGCTATCTCTACCGGTACAATTGACCCATCCAAGAATACTGGTTTTTACTCCCTCTTCACCACCATCGCCGCTGGTGGTATTGGTACAACTATTTTGCTCGCCTTCCCAGGTGGTCCTCTTGGCCTTCTTCTCGCTCTCATTCCAGTCATTGTTGGTGGTATTATTTCTGTCATTATTGGTCTCTTAGTCCTAGGTCTTCGTCAAGCCCTAGTTGTTTTTCTTGTTGCAGTCTCTCCAGTCGCCTTCGTCCTCTATATTCTTCCTAATACTGAAAAACACTTTCAAAAATGGAAGAATTATTTTGCACAAATGCTTTTCTTCTATCCTATGTTTAGCATGCTCTTCGGCGTCACTAAACTCGCAAGTATGATCTTCATTACCTCTGCTACCACTCCATTCGGTATTATTATTGGTGTTGCTATTCAAGTTCTTCCACTCTTTCTTGCCGCCAATCTCATGCAACTCTCCGGTACCGCTCTTGGAGGAATCAGCAGTAAACTCAATAGCCTTGGCAATAAAGCTTCTGTTGGTGTCGCCAGATCCATTGCTCCAATGCAGGCATTAAACCGTCAAAAAGCCATTGAAAATGCCATGAAACGTAAGCGTACCATGAATTTACTTCCATGGTACTGGGGCGGTGCAATGGCGGCTAACTCCGCTCTTATGCAACATCGCTTTGATGATGAACTTAAAACTCGTGAAGACACACTAAAGCGCTATCGTGAAGAAGATCTTGACGCTCATCGCCGTGGCGCTCGTATTCTGTATCGTGATAAATATGGTCGAGCCGTTTATGATAAACGTGTTTATGGCAAAGAAGATGATTTTGAGCGCAAAACTGATCTCGTAGATCCACATAATAAAATTATGCAGTACACTTACCAAAATCGCGTCGCTAAACTTGCCGCCGATGCTCAACATATCAAGACCGAAGACGCTCTTGGTAATATGAGCGATTACCTACACGCATATAGCCCCAATCAAAATCCATATCTTGAACAATTGGCTAAAAATCAAACTGAAAACTTCCTTGATCTTAAAACTGCTGAATCATCGAAGAAGCGTAATGATTACAACGCCAATAAATTCTACGCAGCAAAAGTTCGTGAAGCATCCAAGATTAATAGCAATGGTACTCCAGTTGATTCTGAATTATATGAAAAGTATGTTGTTGCCGGTGCTGGAACCGATACTTGGGCTCTAAACAACGGTTTACTTACTGAACAACAACTTACAGACAGACATATTGCCCTTCAATTAGTCACCGCTGATGCAGTTGACGTATATGAATCTGAACGTAAATCTAACATTAATAAACTTTCTAATTATATGGATACTATGGTTACTAAAGACGTTATTAATGCTTATCAATTAATGTATAAAAATAAAAGCATGGACGGCATTATTGCTGGTAATAATGTACTTGCACGACGTGGTGACTACGATAAGATTATGCAGAATCTTCGTAATTATATGGATGAAGGCAACCTTCAGCTCACTACTTCAGACGCCAATATGCTGGCCTTAAATTTAATGGCTATGAAAGATGCTGACCCAACTCTTGGACGCCTTGGAAAATATATTAATATGGAAACTTGGCAATATACTTCTGGAAATCGTAAAACCCAAACTGTTACCATGGAGCAATATTACACAGGTCGTATCGAGCAAAGGTTTGCAGATTTATTATCTGAAGAAGACAAACAAAGAGAAGAAATGTATGAAACAAAAATTAAAATGTCTAGTGGTCTTAAGGGTACTAAGTTCGATAAAATTGACCGTACAGCTACCAGTTCCATTATGGATACAATACAATACTATGATACGAAGATTGCACAATACAATGATAAACGCATCGAACAACAACATGATGCAATCTTCGATGCTATTCGACCGGCCCTAATTTCTGCCATTCCAACTTTCCCATCTGGTAGTGAACAACTTGTCAACGTCGCTGGTATGCTTGCTGGTTTAGGCAGAAAAGATTGGCAAAATGATAAAAAAATTGAAGATAATATCGGCAATATCGCCAAGAGTGAAACAGCAGCCGAGCAAATCAGATCATACCTAAAATCACTTACTGCAAAAGATGCAGCAGCAATGAAATCTGATATGCTTGAAGCTATTAGATATCGTCTTATCGCAGAACATTTTGATTATAATCCTAATGATTACGATACCGACGAAGAGCGTCAGACAGCAAAACAAAAAGCCTTCAATCTTGCAGACCAAGCTGCCAATAATGAGATTATTAAAATCTTTACAAAGAATAAAGTCATTGAAACCCTCGGTCGTCCAAATAGCAATCTATTTGATGGCATGAAGACTAAGCTTAAAGATATACTTGAAGATGCAGTTGAAGAAAATCGAAAAACACAAATTCAGAAATCTGAACATGCTCGTCAAGAAGCAAGGCAAAATCCTCAAAATAAACCTACAAACGATCAAGATAATAAACAATAAATCCCTAAATATCCACTCTGTTTATGGTAAAATAGTTCTATATGGCAACATACAAGGTCCCTCAAGACGTTGAGGCAGAAGATAAACTCCTTGGCCCCTTTACTTTTCGACAGTTTATCTATCTTCTCATTTCTGCAGCAGGCATTGCTATCATTTTTGGTCTTTTCCAAATCTTTCCACTTCTCGCCATCATTCCAGTCCCTATTGTTGGTTTCTTTCTCATTCTTGCTCTACCTCTCAAAAAAGATCAACCAATGGAAGTCTATCTCGCTTCCATTGCTAGCTTTTACCTTAAACCCAATAAACGCCTCTGGACTCCTGGACAAAGAGAGTCTACCATTAAAATTACTGCCCCTAAAATTGTTGAAAAACCACGCGCTCGTAATATCACCGAAGAAGAAGCCACGACTCGTCTCTCCTTCCTCTCCAATCTTGTCGACTCTGAAGGTTATTCCATTCGCAACAATAGTAACTTCAACGAAGATTTTATTGCCGAAACTAATGACGTACCAGATATTCTAGATCAAAATAGCAATCAAGTTATTAACCAAATGATAGCTAAAGAACAAGAAAATCGCCATGCTAATATTGTTTCCCATATGAAGGCTGCCATGTCGAATGCTGATCAATTACTACCACCAGCACCCCCACAGACTGACCAGACAAATCCTTTCCAGGCCGCCATTCAAAACCGCGAGCAGGGAATTTATCTTGCAACACCAGTAAGTTACACGCAGGCATATCCACAGCCAAATCCAACAAACTACACGCAAGTACCTCAAGTCGCATATACTCAACCTATTCCTCAAAATTTCAATTTAACCTATCCACAACCTGCATACTCACAACCATACCCCTTAGACAATCCCTTCAAGCAGCCCCCCACGCCTCCAGCAACTCCAGTCTATCCTCCAGCCGCCCCGACGAATTTTTCCCCAAACTATCCTAACTCTCCATACCCACAACTTACCACTGGGTCTCCACAATACGTTAATGGCTTTATTAATCAGAACCTTAATCCACAAATTAATCAGGAGTTTCAAAATCTTGCAAACAATCAAGATTTTACCATTGATACTATTAGCAAACAGGCCAACCGCCTCACCAACACTCCACCAACCGCATCCTCAAATTCTGGCACTTTTACTGGTATCTTTTCACCACCCTCGAAATAACTTTATATTTTAAATAAGGACCATCATGAACCCACAACAACCACAAAATCAAACTCAACCACTTCCGACTCAAGCCCCACAGGCCCCATCTATGTCAATGACGCCTCCTCAACCAAACCCTCAAACACTTCAATCAGCCCCTAAATCTTCTCAACCCCAAACTCCATACCAAGCAATCCCGGTCGCCCCTGAACTACAAAACAATCAGATCGTCAACCAAGATAACCCTTCTTCTACCCAGTCTTCGCTTCTCATTTCTGAACTTCGTGATGGCTTAATTATTATGAAGGATGGTTCATTCCGTGCCGTCATCGCCTGTAAATCCATCAACTATGACCTTATGTCCGAACCTGAACGTGATGGCGTAGAGTATGGCTATAAAGGTGTTCTTAACTCTCTCGAATTTCCAATTCAAATCCTCGTTCGTTCTCAACGAATCGATATCGCTCCATATTTGGAGCGTTTAGCTAATATTAGGCGCAACAATGACAATATGCTCCTCGGCGTTCTTATGGATGACTATATCAACTTCATTGATCAAGTTTCGCAAGAAGCCAACATTATGGACAAATCCTTCTTCGTCGTTGTCCCATATTATTCTTCTGCCGATCTTGAAAAAGCTAGTACCCAAAGTAAAAATATCTTTAGTATGTTATTTGGTACCCGCGACACAGAAATCACTCGCATCGATCGCAACACTTATGATAAAGCTGTCACCGAAATTAACAACCGCGTGCAGGCTGTCATTGGTGGCCTTTTCAATATCGGTATTCATTCTGTTCGTCTCAATACCAAAGAACTCGCTGAACTATTTTATAACTTCAATAACCCTGACACCGCTGTTCGCGAACCATTTATCGATTTCAACAAAATGGGTACAATCTATACCAAAAAAGGCGAACCAACCCCACAAAGTAAGTAAAATAAGGAAATAACATGGCAAAAAGAAAACCTACCGCTGCTGAACTTGCAGCCCAAGCTCAATCAATGGAAGACGCTGAAATTCAGCGCGCTTTTGAGCAGGGAATTACTACTCTCCGCGACCTCATTTCGCCTTCCTCTATCGAAATTCAATCTGACCATTTCCGCCTTGGTACTAAGTATGGCCGTACCCTCTATATTTATGGTTACCCACGCACCATCAGCACTGGCTGGCTCAGTCCACTTATTAATATGGATGAAGTTCTTGATATTTCCATCTACATCTACCCAGTTGATACCGGCGTTATTATGAAAAACCTTCGTAAAAAAGTAACTCAGCTCGAAGCCGATATCTCCTTAAATGCTGAAAAAGGACGTATTCGTAACCCTGAAACTGAACATGCCATCCAGGACGCCGAAGAACTTCGTGATGATCTTCAACTAGGTCGTGAAAAATTCTTCCGTTTTGGGCTCTATGTTACTCTTTGGGCCGATTCTCTTGATGAATTAAATTTTGTTCAACATAAAATCGAAAATTATTTTGGCTCGTCCATGATCTTCTCTAAAGTTGCCACCTCACAGCAAGAACAGGGAATGAATTCCACTATGCCAATGGCCACCGACCAATTAATGATTCGCCGTAATATGAATACCAGTGCCATCTCCACTTCCTTCCCATTTACGTCCGCCGACCTTACCCAAGAAAAAGGTATCCTTTACGGTGTTAATCTTCACAATAATGGTCTCGTTATCTTCGATCGCTTCACTCTTGAAAATGCCAACCTTATTGTCTTCGCTAAGTCCGGTGCTGGTAAATCTTTTGCCGTTAAATTAGAAGCTATTCGTTCTATGATGATGGGTAGCGAAATTATTATTATCGACCCTGAAAACGAATATCAAAAACTTTGTGATGCTGTCGGTGGTTCTTATGTCCGTCTTTCACTTAACTCTGATGTCCGCATTAATCCGTTTGATCTTCCAAAAGTTATTGACTCTGAAGATGCTTCCGATGCTCTTCGTGCCAACCTCGTCACTTTACATGGTCTCTTCCGTCTCATGCTTGGTGGTACACAATCCGGTCCTGGTGGTCAAACCGTCGCCGCCCTCACCCCAAGTGAAGAAGCCGACCTTGATCAAGCCCTCATTGATACCTATGCTCGTGCTGGCATCACATCCGACCCCCTCACTCACCAATCTACCCCTCCTACCATCGTTAATCTCTATGACACTCTACTACATATGGGTGGTTCCGGCCCACAACTTGCTCAACGCCTTCGTAAATACTCCACCGGTACTTTTGCTGGTATTTTCTCTCAGCAATCTAATATCGACATCAATAATCAAATGGTCGTCTTCAACATTCGTGACCTCGAAGATGAACTTCGTCCAGTTGCAATGTATATTGTCCTAAATCACATCTGGAATATTGTTCGTGCTAAACAAAAACGTCGTCTTCTTATCGTTGATGAGGCCTGGCAATTAATGAAATACGATGACTCTGCCAACTTCCTCTTCTCCCTCGCAAAACGCGCCCGTAAATATTATCTTGGTCTTACCACTATCACACAGGATGTTGAAGATTTTATGTCCAGTAAAATGGGTCGTGCCATTGTTATGAACTCGTCTATGCAACTACTCTTGAAGCAATCTTCCGCCGCCGTTGATGTCTTATCGGATGTTTTCAAACTCACTTCCGCCGAGCGTCAACTTCTTTCCAGTCTCCCAGTTGGTCAAGGTCTTTTCTTTGCTGGCCAATCCCACGTCCACATCCAAATCGTTGCTTCTGAAACCGAAACTGGGCTTATCACTACCAACCCAGTTCGTTATAATCGCTAACTTTTTTCTGATTATTCTGGCGTCTTTCTATAACGCTAATGTTCGCCAAAAAATCTAATTTCTTATATAATATAGATATGACAAAGGTCTATTATGGTAAGGATTCTATTACTCCTAGCTTTTTGCAGCCAAATCATGATTCTGACTCTGAAGTCTTTCGCTCTCAAGTAGCTAAAAACTCTCTTCGTCAATCTGAAGAATCCTCTCTTGAAGGCAGTTTAAATCAAAACGACCTTCAAACCGACGTCAAAGACCTAGAACAAAAACCTTTTTACACTGGACACACTCAGACCATCAAAAAATCATCTAAGAAATCCCTCAGTTCTCGCTTGCGTACCGCCAAAAAACTCAAAAAATACTCACCACTCATTCTTGCAGTTGGTTCTTTTCTCGCAGTTATTATTTTTCTTTTTGTCTCAGTTAGTACCCTTGGTCACCAAATTG
The DNA here is from genome assembly GCA_905372495.1 of Candidatus Saccharimonadota bacterium. Taxonomy (GTDB): domain Bacteria; phylum Patescibacteriota; class Saccharimonadia; order Saccharimonadales; family Saccharimonadaceae; genus Nanosyncoccus. Next base: position 10,960 of record CAJPPG010000019.1, read on the forward strand.
AAACCCTAATCACTCGTGCCACCGATACTATGTTTGGCTCATACTCTGAAAACACTATCCGCATCACCGAAGAACTTCTCGCAAAAAAGCAGGGCACCTTCCCAAAATATTTTGAAACTCGCCTCAAAACTAATGGCATTGAAGTTGCCGATAAAGGCGATAGTTATAATCTTCTTTATGATGGGACCACCATCACCCCTGAAAATTTTCGTAACTTCTATACTAAAAACGTCCCCTTCCAAGAAGCTTTCACTAAAGCCAAGCGCGCCCGTTCCTCAAACTTCTTCGATAAACCCGCTGTTATGAATCTTGCCAAAATTGGTATCACTCGAAATCTTTATTCAGCTTATCGCTCCACCGGCAATCATGAAACTGATACCAAAAATTATCACACCACTGAAGAGGGTGTTTTTGGTGAAAAAACCAATACAAGCGTTAATACCACAACTGAAACTGAGCATACTGACAAAAATGGTAATAAAACCACTGAAATAAATTCTTCCGGTGAGGATATTGATAGTAGTAACGTAAGTGGCGATACACCTGAAGTTAAAGCTAATAATTATCTTCTAAGTACCGCTGGCCGTGTTGCTGAAGCCGGTGGTTTAGTTTGTGGCGCCCTCAAAGTTGCCAACCTTATTTCCGTTGCTGTCGCTGCCAACCAAATCTATCAAGCCATGCACTATTTTATTTCCAATCAGGAAAATATCAGCAAAACTAAAGCTGGTTATGGCAATGAAGCCGCCATTAATCCACTTATGAATTTCCTTACCACTTCTACCACCGCCGAATATACAGATATTAATACCGGTCAGGCCAAAACCGTTACTGGTGCTCCAATCCAAGCCGAAGGTTTTAATAATATTCTTGCCGGAGAAAATGTTGACCTCAATATGACAAAGAACTATTCTGTCGACTCCGTATTTCTCGCCAGTGGTGTTGCTCTCGGTCTCACTGCTGCTCGCGCTAAAGCCTGTGGTGGTATTCGTGCAGTCGGTGCAGTTATTAGCCTAGCCACCCTCGCCTTTGGTGGCGGATTAATTAAGACCGCTATTACTTTAGTCAAAACCACTGTTATTAACGTCGCTATTGCCACCACTATCGCCGGAATGCTTGCCGTTCTACTTCCATACATTCAAAAAGCCCTCTTTGAAAATCCTGCTAAAAATCTCGCGGGCAAACCTGCTGGCGAAGCCTATGTCAAAGGCGCCGCACTTCTCAATAAAAAGGTAGCTCGTTCCACATCCGGTCAAGCACTCGCTTCTAAAGAATACGCCACCAGTTACTACCAAGAAACCGTCCTTGCCGCCGCCAGGGAAGCACAACTAGACCGTGAAAAACGCAGTCCTTTTGACACTAGTAGCCCAAATACCTTCCTCGGTTCCATTCTTGGTCGCTTCAGTCGTGTTTCTACCGCTTCAAATCTTTTTGCCAATCTCACCCATCTCACCAGTATCACTCAAAATTCTTTTAGTAGCTTCCTCGGTCAAACAACTGCCAGAGTTTACGCCGCTGATGGTTCCGAAAATTTTGTTACCGACGCTGACCTTGCTGGTATAAATTACCAAAAAATCTTCAGCGACGAATCCACTTGTGAAAGTCTTTCAAATATTGGAGCTGCTTGTGATATGTACGGAGCTGAAATTACCGCCACCGACACTAGTGTTGAAAAAATCAGCTCTTCCGATCCTGAATATCAAAAGGTAGTCAACCAAAATGTTCGAAAAAACGCAAAAGGTTTTGATGAAGTTATTCCAAACTCTCTTCTAGCCCGTAAGATTATGTTCTGCGATGAACGGGATTCACCATTTGGTCATTACGACTCCAATATCGCCAACGCCTTTAATATCAGCCTTGGTTTTGCCAATAATATTCCTATTATTTCCGATGCCGTTGAATTAGTTAATGCGGTTACCGACATGACACCTGAAGCTGAAGGATGGTCCACTGGTTCCTTCTGTGTAATGGGTAAAACTAATCCTTACTGGGAGCAAATGAAATACCTCCAGCATTACATCGAACATAATCGTATCTGTACTCAAATTAAGTGCACTAGCGTAACTGATGAAGAGGGGAACGACCAAAATCCTATCACAGCCTATAAAGAAGCTTATTACGCTAAAAATCCTATCGACACTTCACGCCCAGGTATCCTCGCTCGCATCTCCGGCATCACTAAAGATCAAGCTGAAACCGTTCTAGCTCTTCTTGATTACGCCTCATACTTAGCCAACTACCATCCTCCTAAATCAGAAAAAATCACCTTGAAGGACCAACTACAAATCCACGAACCTCAAACTCTTTCCACCATTGCTTTTGATAAAGCCCCTCGTTACATCTACTATTCAGATCTAAAAACTATTACAAGAAATCGGAGCACACTAGCGTGAGTAAACTAAAAAAAATTATTCTTCTCCTCGTCACCGTTACTATAACCTTACAACCAACCAGAGTCTTCGCCCTTAAAGAATCTGATTGGGATATTTTTGATATAAATGGCATTTATTATTTTGATAAAGACGCCGCAAATTGTGTCACCTCAAACCTTTCCGGTACCCTCAGTAAACTTTATGACGGCAACGAAATTATTAGTCAGTCCGATTTAGCTAAAATTTCCGCCAATCGCCCATTTTACGAAAAAGCCGCTGCCCCTTATGGTTTTCCATGGCAACTTCTCGCCACTATTCATTATCGCGAAACCAGCCTCAGGCACTACAACCCCCCAAATGGACAAGGAGTTTATCAGCTCTATTCCTACACTAATGGTGGCACCAATAGTAAGGCCTTTACTAACTTCGGCGAAGTTTCTGATGTTGAATTTCAAAGACAAACCGATATTCTCGCTCAAATGCTTCACTCTCTCTACGGTGCTGGCCTTAATTTAAAAACCGATGATGGCATCAAAACTCTTCTTTTCCGTTACAATGGCACCGCTCGTGCTTACATCGCTCAAGCTCGTACTCTGGGCTACAATGAACAGGAAGCTGCTCGTGGCGAAGGTTCACCATATGTTATGAATCTTGCAGACGCCAAACGCGACTCTCGCAAAAACACTAATTGGCTTCAAATTAAAACCGATCATGGTAAACCGAGTACTGCCAATCTTATTCCGGGCGCCTTCCTTATCTTCTCCACCTTAGGTGGTTCTAGTGGTATTAGTAGTTGCTCGGGTGGTGGCAATCTTAGTATTAATCAGACCGCTCTAAATCTTGCTTGGCCTTCAACCGGTCACGGTGTTACCCCTACCGACAATTATCGTAATGCCTTAATACAAACCGGAATCAATCGTCTTGGTGATCGTTGGTCAATGATGGGAGCTAGCTGTGACGCCTTTGTTGCGGCCGTCCTCCGTTTTTCCGGCATTGACAAGAACTTTGCTTGCTGTGGAGTTAGTAATGCTGGTGCCACCTCAACCTACGTCCGTAATTCAGGAAAATTTATCGAAGTAGAAAATCGTCAAGGTTCATTAAAGCCCGGTGATATCCGCCTCAGTTCTGGCCATATTGAAATCTACGTCGAACAAAATGGAGTAGGAAAAATCGCCTCCGCTTCACACGGCTCACGCACTGGAGAATTACTACCTTTTTATGACAATTCCTCCACTTTTAAAGCCTATCGTTTTATTGGTAATACAAATATTTAAATTTAAAATCTCACACTATGAAAATCGT
>CAJPPG010000020.1 GCA_905372495.1 Candidatus Saccharimonadota bacterium
ATCCTTACCTCCGCCGCCCTTAATTTCTTTAATTAAGGCCACCAGGTAGAAGTAGGGCAATTATCGCCCAAAACATTGCATAAGCTAAAAGGCCAATCACGATATTAAGAATTCGCGTCTTAATTTTCGCAATCACCGCTGGCTCATTTTTTGAGGTCATATACTGATATCCACAGAAAATAAAACCCGCCGTTGCCGCAATCCCAACCCCAAAAGTCAATATGTTAAGCACCATACCTAAAATCGCGAAAATTCCCGACTTTGCATCGGTCTCATTACAATTAATAATAGAGGTCTGAACTCCGCCACAGTCTGCAAAAACTGACTGTGAAAACGATAGAACTATTGTAGCTAATCCAAAAACCAACACTCCCATCATCATTATCCTGGATATCATCTTTAGTTTCTTCATTTTCGCCTCTCTTCTCTTATTTAATCTGATTAATGTAGATATTCGTGCAACTTTTTAGTATCTTTATGTTTTCTTAGCTTTGACAAAGCCTTCGCTTCAATCTGACGAATACGTTCCCTTGTTACAGCAAACTCAGCACCCACTTCCTCCAAAGTATGTGGACGTCCACCCCCAATTCCAAAACGTAATTTAATCACCTTCTGTTCTCGTTCAGACAATGAACCCAAAATTTCTGCAATCTGTTCCTTCAACATCTGTGCTGCCGCTGCATCTTCTGGCGAAACTCTTCCCTCATCCTCAATAAAATCACCGAGTACTGAATCTTCGTCTTCTCCATCATGGCCAACTGCCGCATCGAGCGAAGCAATATCCTGCTTGATCTTCATCACATAGTCGACCTTATCCGGCTCCATACCCATTTCTTTCGCTACTTCTTCGGTGGTCGGTTCGCGGTTCAATTCATTTGTCAATTTTCTTGTCGCACGTAAGACCTTATTAATAGTCTCCACCATATGTACTGGAATACGGATAGTTCTTGCCTGATCTGCAATCGCACGTGTAATCGCCTGACGAATCCACCAAGTTGCATAAGTCGAGAATTTAAATCCCTTATCTGGGTCGAATTTTTCCACCGCTCTAAGAAGCCCTGTATTGCCTTCTTGGATTAAATCCAAAAAATCTAGACCACGGCCAGAATAACGTTTTGCAATCGATACTACAAGACGCATGTTAGCTTCTACCATTTTATCTTTAGCTTTCTTTTCCCCCTTCACGATACGATAAGCCAAATCTGTTTCTTCTTCATTGGAAAGCAGAGGAATCTTGCCAATTTCTCTTAGGTAAAGTCTTACCGAGTCATCCGCAAATTGATCTACGTTCTCTGCTGTGATCTCAAGATCCTCATCCGAAAGTTCATCGTCTTCTGAAAGATCATCTAATCCAGGCTCCTGTGGCCCCATGTCTATATCACGAACAGCAAAAAGCTCCTCGTCTTCATTAATATTCTTGTTATTTTCTTCCACGATCGCTTTTTTCATTACATCAATTTATAACATAAAAAATTAAATTACACAAATTCCAGTTGACAAAATGTCATTGATTTAATAAGACCCCGCCAACCGCAGGGTCTTATATTCTTTCTTAATGCTTACGCATAAAACTTAAGTTTCGTACTAATGTTTTCACTATATTTGGCTTACTACTTTTTGAATAATTAACTAGCATATTTCTGGCCGAAGATTTTTCAAGATTAAAAACGTGACTACTAAAAGTATTTAAGCTATCCATAATATCATAGAGTAAATTCTCTTTTCCCCGCAACGCTTTCTGTTCACTCTCAGATAACCTTCTAAAGTCACTCTTTTCCATCTTACTTCTAATCTTCATACGCTGCCTCTCAAGCTCATTGTATAAATACGAGGCTCCAAATTTTCTATTCTCTTTACTACCCGCCATGTCCTTAGCAAACTTCTTAAACATCTTATCAAGACTTAGCTCTTCTAAACTTTTAGCTACCTCTGCACTATTTTCGGCCTGTGTTTTTAACATCTCAGAAGTCAAATTAGTTCTACTATTTTTATCTTGATAGAAGTTTAAGCCATTCATGTAATCTTTTACTTTTCTATCGGCGTTTTTAAAAAAGAAGCTTCTTACATAATCAGCAGCTACCGCTTTTCTTTCATTAGCAATACGCACAATTTCTTCACTATTAAACTTTCTAAGTTCAAGCTTTTCATCGAATTTCTTATAGTCCTCAGACTTTTTCTCATCTGTAAAGGCCTCTATCACCGCGCTAGGCTCATTTGTGCCAATTTCATTTCCCATCAACTGCATAAGATGAAGCTGAAAACCAGTTAACACGCTTAGTGCGGCTTCATATTGTTCTTTATTAACTGTTGGCTCAAGATCCTTATAATCATCTTCCTTAAACTCTTTACCAGTTGCCTGACAGAATTCTTTTGCCGCCTTCATTGGGTCGTAAGAAAATAGCAGTTTATTCTTAGCGGAGAATAATTGATTAAACATTTTAGTATAGAGTGCCTTTTCACCAATCTCCTTACTAAGTTCCAATCCACCATCAATCTTACAGAAGTTTAGAAGTAATGTCGAACCAAGATTGCTACCCTTAAGATAATCTATCTTTTCTTTTGTAGCTTCATCTTTGTATAAATTTCTCAAGTACATCCCACGTAAAGCAACCTTCTCCAGGTAACCTTCACGTTGAGTAATCATCTTTTGTACTTTTCCCACATTCTCAAGGTTAGCATCAAGCACTGCGTCACAAATAAATGCTCCGTTATTAAAACCAGCAGCTTCAATAGTATTTGGCTCTGGTAGTAGTGAAGCGTAATACTCATTCATCTCTTGGCGTTTTTTCTTCTCAGGGTCAACCTCAGCTTCAGACTTTTCAGGACTTGTTGCCGGTTTATTATGATGTCCTGCCACACCGGTTCGCATAAACTGCCTAAACTGTGCTTGGTTCACTCCTTCAAAATCACCGTTATCCTTTTTATCTGCGTCTTGGTTCAAAGTTGCATCCACCTTATCATCCACAGGAGTCACATCAGCTGAGGTATCCTGATCCACATTCTTAATTTCGAGCACGGACTCTAGTTGTTTTCGTCGCTCTTCTGCCTTGCGCTGCTCCTCCGCCGCTATCTCTGCGACTAGCTTCGCCTTACGCTCTTCTTCATCAGCACTCACAATATCTTCCAAGCTACTCCGTTCATCCCAAAGCGTATCAGCCTCACCACGCAAAGCTTTCAATTCTGCTCTTTGTTCAGCCGTCAACTTTCCGCCATTCATCGCCTCGTATTCGCTACGCTTCTTACGAAATTCATCGTCTTTTTGATCAAAGCGTTTCACGCTCTCCGCATATTTCTCATCTTCTTCCTTCATTCGCTTTTCGGCCAAGAATCCAAAGCGACGCATGTCGAAATCCTTGTTGATGTTCTCATTCACCTTCTCCAGCGAATTCAACTTATGATTCATCAACGAATCACTAATCTCCCCTTTTTTATTACGTGCAATAATTGATTCTTTAATACGTCCCGTATTTTCCAGTTTTTTGGTTTTAGTTTCGTCACCATTAACTACTTCCGCACCCTGGTTAATCTTATCCATAATGTCGTTCACGACATACAAAAAAGCGTCATCATTGTGATCCGTATTGTAGTTATTGCTTGCATTTTTTAAGCGATCTTGTGCTTCAAAAATCTGTTTTTTCGCCCAGCCTTCATCAGCAAAGCCCAGTCCAACCTCTTGTTTCATCTGCGCTGAAAGTTCAGCATTCAAAAAACTGACAATTGCCTGTCTCTTTTTGCCATTTCCAATATCTTCCTTAGAAAATTCCAAACCTTTTTTATCTTGTTCTTTATTTTGGTCAAGATTTTTATTCTCGTCATCACCTGCTGGAAGATTATCAATATTATTTCCACCCCCAAGAGTATTCATATTTTTCATTTTTTATTCTCCTATGCCTCAAGATTTGTCATATTTTAATTACGCTAAAAATTCTTCACGAAAATTTAACATTGCCTTTCGTGCAATCTGGGTTGTATCAATACCAGCCTCTCTTACAATCTCCTCGATTAGTTCTTCACTAGCCCGGTTCTCATCGTAAGCGGCATTAATTTTATCTAACAAATAATCAGGCAGATTCATCAAAATCTCCGTCATCACAGCGTCGCTCAGTTTCTCCTCTAGCTCTGCTCTTAGCCTGTCTGTTTTTGGTACTCTTTTCTCGTCAATCATCTGATCAACAAACCTTGCAAGGACCTCTTTTTGAGATGTGGTAAAATTATTACCCTCGTCTTTCATGCAAACACCCTTTCAATTAAAATATGACTTTTAAATAAATATACCGCTTATTCTTTAAAATGTCTAGATTATGAGATAAAAAACTACGCAACAAAGCCCTCTCTATTCACGTCTAAGCTGTTCAATCTGCTTCAAAATCTCCACCGTTTTCTCTTCGTCATTCTCAAATTCCACCAATTTTTCTGTCAACTCAGAAATCCTGCGTTTCTTTAATTCTTCCTTGTATCGGCTATTTAAACTTGCCACTTCACGAGCTAACGCTTCCTCCTTCATTCCAGCGTATTTTTCTTCAAAAATCAATGATAGCTCTTCCAGCCTCATCTCGTCTTCCGGAATTTCGAGCCCTATCTCCTGCCCCACCGCTCCCCCATAAACCAGGATCGCCTGTAAGCTATCCTCAAGACTTTTCATGACCGCCATTGATTCAACTAGTCCAGGCTCCATTGTTTCTTGGTTCTTAGTCGACACCGGCTTTAATCGTACCGTCTCCGCTGTAATCTTCTTCGCCTGCAAATCCTCAACTGTCACATCAAGCTTTCTTGCCACCATTTGTTCATAATGCTTTCGCTCTACCGGATCCTCAATGTAAGAAATAATCTTCATTGCCATATCTGAATATTCTTTCTTTCCCGGTCCTGTCATCAAGTTCAATTTATTCTCGTATTTCTTCAAAATCCAATCTACTGCCGGCATTCGTTCTTCCACACATTTTTGCCACAGTTTTGGATCGATCTTGATTAACTCATCTGGATCTTTTGCTTTTCCATAACCCGAAATTACCGACAGTGAAATTCCAATCTTTCCCGCTAGCATGATTGCTCGTTCTGCCGCCTTCACTCCCGCTTCATCTCCATCATACGCAAGCCTAATATCAGTAGTTAATCTCGATAAAATCTTTAAATGATTTTCCGTCATTGCTGTACCTGAAGTCGCCACCGCTTCCTTCACTCCCGCTTGATGCGACGAAATCACATCCATATTCCCTTCGACAATTACCACAAAATTACTTTTTCTAATCGCTTCTTTCGCCTGTGAAAGTCCAAAAATAAACCGCCCCTTGTTAAATAATCTCGTCTCCGGTGTATTCAAATATTTTGGCTCCCCCTTCTCGATAATTCGGCCCGTAAAACCAATCACTTCTCCAGTATTGGCATCCAAAAACGGAATCATCATTCTGCCTTTAAACAGATCACCATCAAACCGGTTCACTAATCCCGCCTCTTTCGCTTCTTGTAAGGAATATCCTTTTTTCTTCAAAAACTCTATCAAACTATTCTTTGAGTTCGGGGCATAACCAATTCGAAAATCTACAATCGTGTTTCTGTTTAACTCTCGACTATAAAATACATACTCACAAACTGCCTTATTTTTCGCCAAACAAACCTGAAAGTACTTACATGCTAGCTCTATTGCTTCCTTAGCTCGCATCTTGAGACACGCATTTACTTCGTCACTTTTATCATATTTTTTTAATTCCACCCCCGCTTGTGTTGCCAGTTTTTCTAAAGCCTCTCGAAAAGTAATCCCCTCAACTTCCATAATAAAACTAAAAATATCGCCACCCTTATTTGCCGAAAAATCATGCCAAATTCCCTTCTCTGGCGACACCATGAAAGAAGGTGTCTTATCTACACCCCAAGGTGAACGCCCCTTCAGTGTTCTCCCAGCTCTTTTAAGCTCAATGTACTGCGAAACCACATCCTCAATTGGCAACCTTGCACGAATTTCCTCCTTAGCTTCCTGCATTAAGGTCTCATTCTCCAATCTGTTGACTTACATATCATCAGGTCTTCCTCCACGTTTTTTAAATTATACCATCTCAAATCTGTTATGCTATAATAATCACATGGATAAAATGGCATACTTGCAACAAATTGCGAGCGATAATAAACACCATCATAAGCCTTCTGGTTCAGGATTTGATATTCGTTCATACCTTACACCAAGGAATATTCTTATTGCTGTCATTTCTATTTTTTTCCTCATTGGAGCTTCCTTACTTTTAAATACCAAAAAAACCATTGATACTCGTGATCGCGATCTTCTTATTCGTAGTTATTTTATGGCAAAATACCTCAACGAAGAAACCATCTCAAAATACGCTGATCTTCTAAAGTCCTCCGACCTTCGCGCCTATACCGCCTCACTTAAAACCGTCCTCAGTGAACTCATGCTCTCCGAATCCAAGTCCCTCACCGAAGAATTTGGTATTGAAGACGTTTCCGATCTTGAAGAAGGTCCTATCAGCCAAGAAGAAAAGTCAAAAAATCAAACCCTAAATTCAACTCTTGAAACTGCTCACCTCTCTGCCCATCTCGATCGCGTTCTCGTTCGTGAATTCACCCTTCAACTCACTTATCTCATCAACTATCAAACCGAAGCTCATGAGCGTACAACAAAATCTGGTGCCAAAACCGCCACCGATACTGAAATCAAAAACCTCACTAATCTCAAAAATAACTATTCCACTTTCAATACTAAAGCCGTCTAGCATCGCTTATGCTTCTCTAGTAGTATTATTTTATATTTAGTTTATAATGAAGGTATGAAAAGTCCCGATTTAAAAAAAATAAAGAAAGATATTACGAAAGTTAATCCAGTCTTAAAAGAGTTTCGCGTTTTTATCAATCGCGGTAGTGTCCTCGATCTTGCCGTAGGTGTTATCGTCGGTGGTGCTTTTAATAAAATTATCAGCTCTCTCGTTAACGACGTCATCATGCCTGCCGTTGGAATCATCCTGGGTGGTATCGATTTCACCCATCTCGAACTTACCATTCCAAACTTCTTTGGTGGCTCCGGCGCCGCTCATGTCCGTTACGGTAACTTCATCCAGAACATTGTTGACTTCCTCATCGTCGCCTTCTGTGTCTTCCTCTTTGTCCGCCTAATTAATAAGTTCTCCGCTAAGAAAGAAGCTGACGCTGAACCAAGCACCGATGATAAAATTCTCGCCGTTCTTGAAGAGATTCGCGATCAACGTAAAAAGTAGTATTTAGTCTAAAAAATAGTCCCCTAAGGACTATTTTTTAAATCACTACCTATTATTCAAGCTCTTTTGTAAGATTATAACTGAGTCTTGCCATGTCATAAATCTCCTCTAACGGGATTTGTCCGCTCATTACGATTTCAATTCCACCGTTTCCGAAGTATCGAGAAACCATCACCGACTCGTATTGTTCTCTTAGTAACTTCGATAAATTTCTATCCGTTCTTACTTCCACTGTCTTCTTACGGTCTACCAAAAAGGCCTTTTCATTTGGCGCAAGAAAAATCTCCCCTTCCTTTTCTCCATTCTTGGCAAACAAATCATTCACTTTATATTCGCCAATCCCTCCAATCTCTTCGATGTGAAATTCCATTTATCCCTTCTTTATAAAACTTAAATAATATTTGATTTCCTCAATTGAACCCTCGATATCATCTAATGCTCGATGCGCCTCCCGCTTGGTAAATTTTTTATTCAATACATTCTCAAAATAAATTTTCCATGCCGAAACATCAAACATTCGATAATGTAGTCTTTTATCAAGTTCTGGCCATTCCTTTACAATAAATCTTTTATCTTGATGGATCGAATTTCCTGCCAAATAGACTTCCTTACCAAAGTTTACATCAATAAATTCAAGTAGCTCTTTCTCGACCTCAGAAGACTCTCGTCCCATCTTATTCTGACTTACCAACGCTTCGTAGCTTTCTCTATTTCTTTTCCAGAACTCCCCCACCATTCGCTCTTTCATTAATTGCTCCGGCACCTTCACCACAGCAGTCATCTGATTAATCACATTAAATTGCCAGTCAGTTGCAATCACTGCCACCTCGAGTATTCGATCTTTTTCTGGGGAAAGACCAGTCATCTCCAGGTCCATCCATAATAATTTTGCCTTCTTCATTCTACATCTTTTCTGGAACTTCAATTCCTAATATATTTAGACCATGAGTTAGTACTTTTAGATAAGCAAGCACAATAGCACCTCGTTCTACCTCAAATTCACTCCCCACAACTTGCACATTTTCATAAAAGCGACTAAATTCCTGTGCAACTTCGTATAAGTACGTACATAATTTACTTGGCGCCAACTCGCTTACCGTCTCTCCCATTACTTCTTTGTACTGCATAATTTTTTTAATCAAGTTCTTCTCAACATTCTCGAGAATCCACTCTTTCTGTTCAACTTTTTTATTCACCTTCTCAACTTGAGATTCCAATATCTTTCCAAGTACTTTCTGCGCACGCACCGCCGAGTATTGTAAATATGGACCAGAATTACCAGTCATCGACACAGATTCTTTTATATCAAAGATAATATCACCACCAACCTTATATTTTAAGAAAGCATAGCGTATCGCACCAAGTAAGATTTTTTCATCCACAATTGTCGCACCTTCTTCCCCCTTACTATGGCTCACTTCCTTTTGTACTTTTGCTAATTCCTCCCGAATCAACTCAATCACATCAACTGCCTTTAAAAAGTTTCCTTTTCTCGAAGACATTTTTTCCCTACCTGGTAATTTAACTTGACCATGAGTTAAATGCAATGTTCTCTCAGGAAGTTCCGGAGCATACTGCTCTACAGACTTTAACACTACTTTCATATAGTCGATAATGTCATTCCCAGTAATAATAATTGATTTATCAAAATGATAGTCGTCCCATTTTGTAAAAATTAGACCAATATCTTTTGTTTCATACGTTGGTAAACCATTCTTATTAATAAAGACCCTTGTATGTAGACCGTATTTCTCACCCTTAAAGACCACTGCACCATCAGACTCTTCATATACGCCGTTCTTCAATTCCTTAATCACCACCTCAAGACCCTTACCAGCCACAGTTGACTCTGGATAGTAGCGATCAAATTTAACACCAATCCTCGCATAAAAGTCTTCAAAATATTGATAGCTAGCTTTTCTTCCCCAAAAATAAATCTTAGCGAGCTCTAATTCTTCTCTGATTTTGGCACTCCCCCCATTTTCAAACGATTCTTCTAGCTCAGCAATCAACGGTTCTCCCGCCTCAGCAATTTCATAAATCATTTTATTGATTTTAATAATCTTTTGTTTCGCCTCTTCGTCTTCCTCATAGGCTGTCGACCCCTCCACATAGGTTCGCGATAGAAGCTCAGCTTTTTCCGTAGTAGACATCGTTTCAGATATCTCGTCCTGATGCTTTAATAATGCATACATATTTTTTGCCACATGCAACCCCACATCGCCCCCAAAATTCGCCCGTATTACATTTCCCCCAGCGAATTCTACGATTCGAGAAATCGCATCACCTACCATCGAAGTATACAAATGTCCTACATGAAGAATTTTAAAAGGATTTGGATCAGAAAATTCACAAATAACCGTTTTATTCAAATATTCATCTCGTGATATATTTTTCAAAAAGTCTTTTTGATACTTCTCAATTTCTGTTTTGTAAAACCCGTCACCAAGTTTAATGTTGATAAATCCAGGCTTTGCAATTTCAATGCTAGAGATTACTTTTTCGGAAGCTACGTCAAGTTCTAAGGTTTTTTCACGAATCTCTTCAGCCACCTCATACGGATTTCTTTTTAAACTCTTCACCAAACTCATTGCCACATTTGATGCGAAATCCGCACCCGTTCCCCTTGGTGCTTCTACTAAGCTAACTTCGCTCTCAATATCATACAATGCTAGGATTGCAGACCTTAATAACTCTCTGATTTTTTCCATACCTATATTTTATCACACAAAAACCCCACCCCTTATAAGTTATAAGGAACACCCCTTACCCTATTTTTTAGCTATCGTGTTCATAAACGATTGGAATAATGGATGAACATTTAGTGGTCGAGATTTTAGCTCAGGGTGAGCCTGCGTAGCTTGGAAGAATTTACAAGCAGGAGCTTCCACGAATTCCACCAATTTACCGTTTGGCGAAGTCCCCGAAACCTTAATTCCTCCTTTTTCAATTTCCGGTAAGAACTTCTGATTCACTTCAAAACGATGACGATGTCTCTCTACAACTTCTTCTGCACCATAAATTTCCGCGGTCTTACTGCCTTTTACTAACTTCGCCTTGTAATCCCCAAGCCTCATCGTTCCTCCAGTTGATTCCTTCCCCTTCTGGTCATCCATAATGTAGATTACATTCGCCTTAGTTCCCGGTTCGAATTCTTCAGAAGTCGCGTCCTTTAATCCAGCGCGCCTTGCAGCTGCAATGCATGCCACTTGCATTCCTAAACAAAGTCCAAGATAAGGCTTATCATTTGCTAAAGCAAATTCCGCAGCCTTAATTTTTCCTTCAACACCGCGCACCCCAAAACCCCCAGGCACCACCAAACCATCTACTGCAGCAAAATCTTTATCGTCAGCCTTCTCTGCATTAATCCACTTTATTTCAAGATTCACCCCACTCCAGGCTGCTGCTGCTTTTAATGCCTCAGTTACACAGATATAGGTGTCCTCATTCCCCACATACTTAGCCACCAACCCTACCTTCACGGTTTTCTCGTACTTTTCAGCTCGTCGTTTAGAAAACTCTAACCATTTTGTCATATCAGGTTCACTTGTATCTCCCACAAAATCGTTCAAGATTTCAAGCACTCCAGACTTTAAAACATTAAATGGTACATCATATACGGAATCAATGTCAGGTAAATTCAGAACAGCCGTATCAGAAATACCCGAAAAACGTGCAATTTTCTCACAGATTTCTCTTGGTGCCGGCTTTTCTGTACGACAAACCACCACATCTGGAATAATTCCAAAGCCTCTCAAGTCCTTCAGAGCATTCTGCGCTGGTTTTGTTTTTAACTCTTTTGAAGTATTAATCCATGGCACGTAAACCACATCTACATACAAACAATTTCGACGACCGACCTTATTTGCAAACAATCTAATAGCTTCAATAAAAGATAAGCCTTCATAATCTCCAACCGTTCCACCTACTTCCACAATATGTATATCTGAATCTTGAGAAGCCTTCACAATCTTCTCCTGTACCAAGTTTGTAAAATGTGGAACTAACTGCACAGTTTTACCATGAAAACCACCAGCTCGCTCTTTTTCAATCAATTCTTTAAAGATCGAACCAGACAATGTAATCGAATAACGATTTGTTTCAAAGTCCAAAAACCGCTCATAGTGTCCAAGGTCAAGGTCAGTCTCCACTCCATCATGCGTTACATAGCATTCACCATGCTCCACCGGATTTAACAGTCCCGCATCCACATTGAGATATGGGTCACATTTCTGCATCGTTACTTTATAACCTTTGGCCTTTAAAATCGCCCCCATCGAAGCAGCCGTAATCCCCTTACCTACACCAGATAACACGCCACCAGTCACAAAAATATACTTACACGGCTTACCGCTATTTTTTCTCGACTCCTCTTTTTTTGTTTCCATATTTTTATTTACCATGGGACACCTCTCCTTTCGCCCACGCCTTAACTTTTTCTAAAACAAGATTCACCTCTGAATCAATACCCTCATTTTAGCATAAACACTAAAAATAGCTAGTGTTATGCTAGCTATTTTCTATGGCTTTTTAATTGAGAGAACTTCCCCATAGGAGTAACATTACATCCTGATTACTTCTTCATTAGAGTTTTTTCCTTCAACTGATATACAATATCTGCCGCCTTCGCTACTTTATCACTATGCGTTACTACAATTACGCATTTATTATCTTTATGTGCCACATCTCTTAAAATTTGGATAATCTCTTCCGTCGTCTCTTCATCCAAATTTCCCGTTGGTTCATCCGCAAGTACAATCGGCGCACTCGATACTAGTGCCCTTCCAATCGCCACACGTTGTTGTTGACCTCCCGAAAGATGCATAATATTTCGGTCTGCCATTCCTTTTTCTAACCCCATCCTCTCCAAAATCTCACCATCTGCTTTTGAATTCACCAATTTCAAGTTTTCTAACGGCGTTAAATAATCAATCAAATTATAATTCTGAAACACCAAAGCGATATTATGTTTTCTATGATACGAATATCCCATCGCTGCAATATCAATCTTATCAACTAAGATCTCACCCGCCGTTGGCGTGTCTAGTCCCGCCAGTAGCCCTAGAAAAGTTGATTTTCCTGAACCAGATTTTCCTACCACTGCGTAAAATTTCCCTTTTTCAAACTCCACACTTGTTGGTTTTAAAACCTGTACCCCCGTATTTTCGTAAGTAAATTCCACCTTATTCATTTTTAAAATTGACATATTTCCTCCTATTTCATCTTCGTTAAAATTGCTTTAGGTTTTAATCTCATCACCGATATTGAAGCTCCACTCACCGCCAAAAAGATCACCGCCCCACCACACATATATGTTCCAAGATAGTCAAATAAATCCAACTGTTTTCGGCTTAGAACCACATCCGTTGTATTCCCCGACTGGTCAGGATTCGCCTCGCTCATAATCTTCTCAGTCAAAGCTCCGGCCGACAAATTTCCTAAAAATATTGCTGGCCCAAAGCTAAGTGTTGCAATTATTATTAATTCAATCAGCATCTGCCAAAAAATATTCATCTTTGTCTTACCAATTGCAAGTAGCGTTCCAATTTCGTGAATTCTCCCCCTGAACCAAAATAGTAGCACAAACCCTAGGATTACCCCCCCCATCACACTCACCCCAATCAAAATCTTCACCAACAATTTTTCTACATTTTCTATTGTCTGATAAATTGCTTCCTTTTTTGCA
>CAJPPG010000021.1 GCA_905372495.1 Candidatus Saccharimonadota bacterium
CAAATAATATACCGCCTCATCTGAAATTTTACCGACACTTGCTTCGTGCGATACTTCCGCTTCATTACATTCCACTTTCACTTCAGGAATCGCATTAGAGACCGATCGATTATCCAAAATTAACGATTTACAATCTGTATATGATTTTGCACGCAAAGCCTTTTCTGTTATTTTAGCCAAGGTACGCGTCATAGATACACCGCCACCACTACTTAATGACTTGGCATTTATCATCGAATACGTATCTTCTGCTAAGTGAACAACTTTTGCACCAGTATCAAGCACCTGCCCCTCGCCCGCAAATGACACCCCAGTGTATTCCATTTTTGAGCGCGCCCCCGCCAATATACCCATTGGATAGAGCATCGATACTTTAGACCCAAACGACCCAGTTACCCACTCGATCACCCCATCTTCCTCGACATAAGCCCTTTTCGTATTCAAGTTGAACACATTTTTTGACCAGCTCTCCACGGTTGAAAATTTTAATCTACTATTTCTCTTCACATACAATTCAACACTTCCTGCGTGTAAATTTGAAACCGTATATTTTGGCGCCGAACATCCTTCGATAAAATGCAGATCCGAGCCTTCATCTACCACAATCAGAGTATGCTCAAATTGTCCCGCTCCTGGCGCATTCAATCGATAGTAACTTTGAATCGGAATCTCTACGCTTACCCTTTTTGGAATATAAATAAAAGATCCTCCACTCCATACTGCTGCATGCAAGGCCGCAAATTTATGATCTTTTTCCGAAATTAATTTCATGAAGTGCTCTTTGACAATTCCCCCAACATCCACCCCATATTTTGCAATTACTTCTTCTTTCTTCTTCTTTGTCAGCTGAATTGCCTCTTCCATCGGTAGATAAATCACCCCCTTTTTAGCAATTCTCTCTTTGAGATTGTGATAAATCACCTCAGAGTCATACTGCGCACCGACACCCGCCAAATGTTCCTGTTCCGCTTCAGGAATCCCTAATTTATCGAAAGTTTCTTTTATCTCGGTTGGAACCTCATCCCAGCTCGAAGCCATTTCATTACCAGTTTCCACGTACATCAAGATGTCGTCTAAAGCCAGCTCAGAAATATCCGGTGCCCATTTTGGCATTGATAACTGATGCCAAAATTCAAGACCCCTTAATCTTAATTCCAGCAACCATTCCGGCTCTCGTTTCTTTTTTGATAAGGCTAAAACATATTTACGAGTTAAACCTTTTTTATTTAATTCTTTTTTCATTCTTTAATCCCCTCATATCCATTTTTCTCAATCAAATCTAGTAGCTCTCTATTTCCAGTTTTTACTATCTCTCCAGACTTTAGTATATAGACCTTATCCACCTTTAGTTTTTTCAGAATACGCATATTATGCGTAATAATTAAGAGTGCCGTCTTTTCGTTTTCCTGTAACTCCTTTAACGTTCCTGAGATTAAGTCTGCCGCATCCACATCAAGCCCCGAATCAATCTCATCCAAAATTAATAACTTTGGCTTTAGAACCAACGCCTGTATGATCTCATTTTTCTTTTTCTCACCCCCGGAAAATTTGTAGTTTATCTCTCTTTCGGCGAAGAAAATATTTGTCTTCAACTTTTTACAAACTACCGAAATCTGTTCTCGAATCTTATCTAAACTCAAATTCTCGCCTCTAGCATTTAATGCCGCGCGAATCACATTTGTCGTCGAAATACCAGGAACCTCCACTGGATTCTGCATTGTCATCATCATCCCCAGTCTCGCCCTCTCATCTACTTTCATATTAGTAATATTTTCATCGAAAAATCTAATCTCCCCCTCTGTAATCTTTAGTTTTGGATCTCCCATTATTGTCGCACCCAGAGTCGATTTTCCAGCTCCATTTGGCCCCAAAATTACCACAGTTTCTCCCTGCGCTACTTCCAGGCTTAAATTATCAATAATTTTTTTCGATCTCTCCCCCTCGCCAGCCAATACTGTAATATTCTTAACATTCAACATTTTACCCATTATAACATTTTCTAACTAAGGCCCCTTGCATTCCGCTAATTTATGCGTTATAATTCCTCCATAGATTCCCCTGTAGCTCAATGGTGGAGCAAGAAGCTGTTAACTTCGAGGTTGTCAGTTCGAGCCTGACCGGGGGAGCCAATTTGAAAATTCAGACCCTAAAGGTCTGTTTTTTTATATTCCCCAAGGTTAGGCGAGAACGTAGTTCGACCATACAACGAAACGAGTGTATAAGTAGAATTTATTCTACTTATACCGAGCGAGACAGTTATGGAAAGCTTTTGCTAGCAAAAGCTTAGCCTGACCGGGGGAGCCAATTTGAGTTTTAGAGCAATTTATCAAGCTCATAAACGGTCCTAACAGAGATGGAAGGACCGTTTTTATATTAATTATTAAGATCAGAAAGTAAGAAATTTAAGGACTTGTTGGTTCACCGTGAGTTTCACGCGTAATTTATTTTTTCATCCAAAAGAACCTGATTTTTCTATCTCTTTTCTAATTTCTGATCAAAAACTATTTTTAGGATAAATAATTTTATTGTCATACGATTTTATTTTATCTAAAAAAGACTCTTTAGCCAAAAAAGATCTCTTCGGCGTTCTTAACGATTGAATTTTTCTACCTCTTCTACTCCAAACCTCATAAGTTCGTCAAAATTTCCATTTCTCTTATAGAAATCAACCAACTTATCTCTCAATTCTTGATACTCAGGGTAACTACAATCAGGTAAAGTAATTATCGGCTTCCATGATTCGTCAAGAAGAGCCGGCAAAGATTCCTTCAGTACATAATAATCATCTTCTGATAACTTTGCAACAGGTGATTCTGGATTCTGACGATAATAAAAATCTGTTTGAAAATGCATTAATTCATGCAAAATCCCATCAAGCGGCATCCCCCATAATTCATCATCGATTTTTGCATACGTATAAATTACCCCCTCTTCATAATAAACGATCATTGCCGGGAAAGTTGTAATCAAAAATAATAAGTCTGCTTTTGAACAAGTCGCACTCTTATCAACTTTAGCAATTTCGATTGCACGATTTTTTGCACAATTTTTTACAGCTAATCTATGTCCAGTAACTTTTTCTAACTTCTTCACTGCTAAATCAAAATTTTGCACCAATTGTTCCCTCATGATTCTTTCGAATTTTTTTGGTGACATAGAAATTCTTTTATTACGTTTACAAATAAATGGGATTAAAATTTCCTTAGCTTGCGAAAAGTTCAATCCAATAATTTTCTTAGCAATCTCTAAGTCATCTTCATCTTTTAATTTATTAATCTGATGAAAAAGATTAATTGCACTATACCAATTATATGCATCTTGTATCTCATCATAAATAATCTCATATGTTGCCATGCTTTTATTATATAAAAAAGCGCCATTTATGTAATGACGCCTTTTTGTTCGTGAAGTACACCAAATAATTAACAACGTTGGCAATTACCCTGAGATCCACAGTATGCTTATTGCATGGCAAATAGTTCCTGGCTCATAAATAAGCCAGTTCATTAAACATCCACCCCTACAATCATCTTTCCAAATACAGTCATCACATACAATTGAAGGATAGCGAGTATTACAAACAATTACATTTCCATACGTATCAAAATTATTTCAGCTTATCCTAAAATGCCCCACAATATCCGTTCGATATTCCAGTATATCTTCTTCATAATAAAGTCCGCCATTATGAATAATAAAAGGTATTCCCCTCCAATTTCTTTTATCCGACACTACTCCAATATGTGTCTTAAATACAATAACATCTCCGCCCTGCCACTCTCCTATATCCTTTAAATCCGTCGTTAGAGACTTCGCATTACGTTCAAAAAATATTCTTAGATTATTTACTCGACGGAAATCAATATTTTTATCTACAACATCAATTTGATACAATTTTTTATTCATTTTAATATCAGCATCCACCAATTCCCTCAAATCATACCCCGCACTTTTCATGCCAAAAGCAATCACATCCGTACATACACCGAACTCATCGTTCGGATATCCCGTCCTATAGTATTTACTTTTATATTTTGGCTTTGTCGCAACATACCTTCTCACACTCTGTAAGAAGTCTGTCTGGTCATCAATGCCATCCCCATCTTTATCAACTGAACTTTTATAAGTATCAATTCCAAAATCCGCATTAGCATATTGTTGATGCGGTATCACATTAAGTATATATAACAACCACGCTATACCGAATAATATTAAAAAACCAAATCCCAAAAATAAGATTTTTCTCCATCTTCTTAGGTCACTACCCTCGCCACTCTTATCTCTTTCTCTATTCTTGCTCATTTCTTTTCTTTTCTAGCCTTATTCTATCACATTCCCCTTCCCACAATTTATTTCTATGTTACAATAGAATTGGTCGTAAAAGACCTTGGAATTGATTAACTGTGTTTTAATGACACAACTTTGATATAAAATTAGGGGTCTTCCCGACCAAAAAACACACAAACCTTAACAAGGAGATTTTTTATGAACGATAATGATATTCAGCATATCCCTCTTATTGGTGAGATGCTACCAACCATGCAAGTTCAAACCACTCATGGTCCAAAAACTTTACCTGGCGACTACGCTGGCAAATGGCTTATTCTTTTTAGCCACCCAGCTGACTTCACTCCAGTCTGTACTACCGAATTCGTTTCCTTCCAAAAGAATTATGATAAATTCCGTGAGATGAATACTGAACTTCTCGGTCTTTCCGTTGACCAGGTCTTCTCCCACATTAAGTGGACTGAATGGATCAAGGAACATTTCGATGTTGAAATTGAATTCCCTATCATTGCTGATACTGGCTTAGTTTCTGGCAAACTTGGTTTCATCCATCCAGGTAAAAATCATGATACCAATACCGTCCGCGCCGTCTTCGTCATTGACCCAGAAGGCAAAGTCCGTGCCATTCTTTACTACCCACAAGAACTTGGCCGCAATATGGACGAAATCCTACGTATGGTTAAAGGATTACAGACTTCAGAAGAACAAAAAGTTGCTCTTCCTGTCAACTGGCCAAACAATGAACTCTTTGGCGCTGATGCCATCATTCCACCAGCTAAGGATATTGCAACCGTTAAAGAACGCTTAGCTGCCGCTAAGGCTGGCGAATTTGTCTGTGAAGACTGGTGGCTCTGCCACAAACCATTGAATAAATAATTTATTCAATAACAAAAAGAACCCCTGTTTAGGGGTTCTTTTTTTAGGCACTTGCTAATTATTTAGCAACTGAAAGTGAAATCTTGCGACCTTCACGATCAATATCAAGAACCTTAAAGCT
This sequence comes from Candidatus Saccharimonadota bacterium, assembly GCA_905372495.1. Classification (GTDB taxonomy): domain Bacteria; phylum Patescibacteriota; class Saccharimonadia; order Saccharimonadales; family Saccharimonadaceae; genus Nanosyncoccus. The sequence continues at coordinate 5,285 of CAJPPG010000021.1, forward strand.
CTTACGTTCATTAAGCGTAAAGATCTTTTCAGGATCAACATCGTTACCTTCACCAAGTTCAGAAACGTGAACCAAAGCCTCAACAGCTGGTGAAATTTGTACAAATGCACCAAATGGAGTGATACGAGTCACAGTACCTTCAACCTTTGAGCCTTTCTTTAGGTTCTCAACCTCTGAAAGCCATGGGTCAGCAACAAGTTGTTTCATGGAAAGACTGAGACGTTCCTTATCAATAGCAATAATCTTTGCTTCGATTTCGTCGCCAACTTTTACGTAGTCAGAAGGGTTATTTACACGTTCCCAAGAAATCTCAGAAATATGAATCAAGCCTTCAATGCCTTCAACATTAACAAAGACACCGAAATCAACTACGCCAGTCACTACACCCTTGATTACATCACCAACATGAAGTTCAGCAAAGCGAGCAGCAAGACCATCTTTTACAGCTTCTTTCTCGGAGAAGATAAGTTTATTGTCTTTCTTATTAGCGTCAAGGATTCTTACCTTAATACCTTTACCGACGAGAGAGTTTAGACGCTGTAGAATTTCATCTTTATCGGCAGAACCAACACGTGGGTAATGCTCTGCAGAAAGTTGTGAAACTGGCAAGAAACCACGAATTCCTTCGTATTCAACCAGAAGACCACCACGGTTAGCATCAAATGGAGTAACCTCCACGATTTCCGCAGCATCCATCTTAGCTTGGATTTCATCCCAGCCTTTATCCTTCACTGCCTTACGGAGTGAAAGAAGTACAGTGCCGTCTTCCATCTCTGGATCGATTACTGAAGCAGAAACTTCCTGACCAACCTCAAGGTTGCGTGCAAATGAAGCTTCACGGCGTGGTACTAAACCTACACCCTGCGCACCAAGATCAATTAAAATCTCGTGCTTCTTTACTGAAAGTACTACACCAGAGACAGTATCTCCAGCAACTACTTTTTTGATCGAATCACTAGCAGAAGCTAATAATTCATCCATTGTGATTTTTTTGGCATCAGCCATTACTTATATTTTCCTTTCTTCAGGCCCGTTCAACTAAATCGAAAATTATTTTATCCTTTCTCCCCAGTTGAACGAACCCGAATCTATTTCCTAATATACCAAATCCACCTCTGTTTGTAAAGTTAAGCACCACTAAACATTCCTCTTATCCTTTTTCTTTTTCCCACACCCTCCTATAATCATTTTATGATTCCAAAAATCGACAATTTCTCACCCCAAAAAACGTCCAGCCATTCAAATTTGCCGATTTATACTCAATTTATACAAGAATTAGAAAATGAGTACCCTAACTTTATTTTTAAATCCAGTAATCGCTTCCGCTTTCGTCCCCCAAAAACCATTTACTATGAGATGCCTTTACCAAATTCACGCAATCTCTCTCCCTATTTTCTCCAACTACTTCACGAACTAGGACACGCCGTATCGCACCACCACAATTACTCTCTATCCGTTGATCGCCTTAAAATCGAAACCGAGGCTTGGGTTTCCGCACATCGTATTTTTAAATCCCATTCGAGTTGGCCTAAAAAATACTGTTTTGATTTTGATCAAGATTTCGCCGAAACTCAACTTGACACTTATCGTCATTGGCTACATAAAAAAGCCACCTGTAAAAAGTGTGGATTAACAATGTTTCAAGACAAAAAACAACAATGGATTTGTCCACATTGTGATCTATTCTAGTCTTTTATTCTTAACGCCTTCAAATATTTTTTATTTTCAGCTGATATTCTCCGACTTTCAATTGCTTTTTGAATGGTTTTATTATGTACCCAGACCTTTAATTTCTTTTGTTCAAGATAACTAATAGTATTCTTCCATTGTTTAGTCAATGCCGTCGCAAAATACCACGCCTGCATCATCTTTACATAATAATCATCATTTTCTACTCTTGCTACCTTTTCCAAATATTTATCGTTAAATTCTTTATCTAAAAAATATTGCATCAATACACTTATTGCAAAACGTACAGTATATACACGTTCACTTCTCAACCACGAGTCTACTTTTCTTAAAGTCTCTTCTCTATCATTTTTTAATACATTTGGCGACAAAACATCACAAACTGCCCAGTTATCAACAAAAGGCAAAAATCGTTCCAACTCTCTAATACATAACTTCAAATTACATATTTCAGATATCATTATTCCATGAATTAAATTTTCCTCTTGATACTTATGTGGTAATTGTTTCAAAAAATCATTTTCTTCTAATTCCGTATATCTACTCTTCGTTATTTTCCGTAAAATCGGCATACGTACGCCAAGTATTTTTGATCTTTCAATAGTAGGAATTAACCGTGCATTAAAATCTGCATATTTTTCATCACGATTTTCTAATAAGTCATCCAAAATCATTTCTTTTCTTGCTCTTAACGGTTATCTCCGCTACCGTGAATTTTATTTCTTTCAAAACGGTCTTGTAGCTTTTTGATGTTCATTTTTGCCACCTCTTCAAACTCTACACCTAAATACTTAGACACCATTGCAAGATACCACAAAATATCGCCGAGCTCTTTAGCAAGTTCCTTTCTTTTTTCATGAGAGACCTCGCCATTCTCATCTCTGATTATCTTTTTTATCTTGTCACAAGCCTCACCAGACTCTCCTGCTAAACCTAAAACCTTCTCTAAAATTCCTAGGTGATTTACCTTAGCGCCCTCAGCTACAAAAGTTTCATAAGAAAATGTATCAAATTTGCCAGCTTTTTCCTGATATTCATTAAAATTCATCTTCACCTCCTTTTTTATTTATCATAACATAAATATCTTTTAGTCACCGCTTAAAAATATCACCACCTAAATAAACTCTAGTCTCATCTTCATTCTATAAACCGAACAACTTAAAAAACAAAATCCCCTCTTTCGAGGGGTTTGTTATTTCTAGGTGGATATTCTACTCAGTTGTCTTTTTTGCAGGGCCACGTCGTGAAATACGACCGCCTTTTGCACCAGCAATCTTAGCCAGTGCAGGGTTTGCAGCAAAGCCTCCAGTACAGCCTAAGCGGCCACCCTTTTGTCCAATCTTTGCGTAAAAATCCTTACCGTATTTTTCACGGTTTGTTGCAGCAGCTTTTAGGCCACCTTGCTTTGTTCCAGCCATTATTCCTTCTTTCTGCCCACCAGAAAAATATTAATTTTATTCCTCCCCCTCTATCCCGCGAAGTGTCATACTCAACTTATCCGCACCCCTTGGTCTATGTCCTGTATTATATAATAACCACAGCTTTTTGTCAATATGCTAAAGTTAAAAAACATTGTATAATATATTATTCCTAGTTTTATTGACAACCATCTAGTTCTTTGCTACTATACTTCTACTGGGGTAATAGCTCAGCTGATTAGAGCGCTGCCTTTGCAAGGCAGAGGTCCAGGGTTTGAATCCCTGTTACTCCACCATTTTCTGATTAATAATCAGCCATGGGGTATTTAGCGTCCCCCCGCTAAATACTCCACCAAAAAAATTAGACCGTTTCGGTCTTTTTTTATACTCTCTCCCCTCTTTTACTATCTATAAATTAGTTTCAATGTACTCTCTCAATGTATAAAAAACCATCTGTTCTGCACCTAAAGGTTAAAAGTAACAAAAAAATCGCTCTCGCGATCCGTTGTTGTGGTGGGGATATGTGGACTTGAACCACAGACCTCGTCATTATCAGTGACGCGCTCTAACCAGCTGAGCTATATCCCCAATACCTCTCCATTCTACCCTATCTATTCAGAAAAATCAATATCAAACCTAGATTAGTTTTACATTGTGTTATAATTTACCCATGCAATGGAATTTTAGTTTTGGTTGGATGCTCATCGGCCTTATAATTACCACTCTCAGCGGTCTTGTCGTCGCTAAATATCAAGTTATTTCCGACAATATGCTTAGTGGTGTCTCTTCTTATGATCGTGTAAAGTTTTGGGGCCTTATTGGCGTTGGATTAGGCCTTGCTGTCACCGCAAACCTACACACCTTCTTCCTTACCATCCTCGTTAGTCTTTTATTCAAAAGATAACTAATCTTTACCAACAAATAAAATACTCGTCAAATCGACGAGTATTTTATTTTATAGAACCTGCTGCCTAACCCATTCATACATAGCCACTCCAGCCGCCACCCCCACATTCAAAGATCTTGTTGATCCCAGCGATTCTATATAACGAACATCATCAGCCTTTTCTAATAATTCACTACTGATTCCATTCCCTTCACTTCCAAAAACTAAAGTAGTTTCTTGAACAAATTTTTTATCATGTATAGGCTTAGCGCGTTCAGTATTATTCTCAATTGCCACCACATCTCTGTGTCGTCCCCTCTGATCATCCATAAAATCTTTCACTTCCGACCAGTATTTAATCGTCAAATACTTGTCTGTACACATTGCACCGCGCCTATTATATTTCTTCTTTCCAATAATGTGTACAGACTGAACATTAAAGTTATTCGCCGATCGAACAATTGTCCCTACATTAAAATCGTGATCCACATTCTCAATTGCAATTTCTAAGCTCACCCGTTTCTCGTCTAAATTATTTTTCACCGCCTCATTAGACAACCCCTTAAATTCGTCTCTTAAGTTTCGAGTATCAAGCGTCGGATCAAGCTCAAAATCTTCCATTTTCTATGCAAAACTCCCCATCATCACATATCCATAATATGCTGCAAACATTAGTAAAAAGATAATTCCCTTCTTGTACCCAATTCTTCCACCATGTCTAGCAAAGAAGAATAATACTACAGCCGATATGATTAAGGCAATAATATCGATATATGAGAACGCACCACCCCCTACGCCACCGAAAATTGCCACCGGAAGTCCAGCTACAATACCGATATTAAAGATATTTGATCCTACAATATTACCGATTGCAATATCATACTCACCCTTCTTTGTAGCAATTACTGAAGTTACTAGCTCAGGTAGCGAGGTACCAAGTGCCACAATAGTGAGTGAAATAATCCTTTGGCTCACACCAAATGTTGCCGCAATTTCCGAAGCTCCTTTAACCACAAAATCACTACCAAGAACAATACCGAAAAGACCAATTACGATCATCAAGAGCGCCTTCACTAGCTTAACTGGCTTTTCATCCTTATTCTCTTCTTCATTGGTATCTTTTTTACGAGCCATCCCAATCAAATAGTAGATAAAAATACAGAAGAATAACAGCAATACAACACCATCTTGACGTGTAAATACATTCTCAGCTAAGCCAAAGATTTTATCTGATAGAAGAGCTGCAAATGCTAACGTAATTAAGACTAGCACCGGGATCTCCTTCTTTACGGTCGCCGTATTTACCCTGAGAGTTCCCACAAGAGACGCCACGCCTAATATTAATAAAATATTAAGCACATTACTACCTACCACGTTACCTAATAAGATATCACCTTTACCAGATAAGATTGACTGAATACTCACCGCGAGCTCCGGCGCGCTTGTACCAAAAGAGACGATAGTCAGACCAATCAGCATCTTTGGCACACGAAATCTTCTAGCCGTATCACTAGCTCCATCCACAAAAATATCCGCCCCTTTAATTAGAAAGACAAAGCCTATAAGCAGCAATGCCAAATTGATCAAAAGACCCATTTTATTTTTATTCTCCCTTAAACTCTTACTATTTTACCACAAGAAAATTAGATTAGTCCAACCATCTCTTTTTTTGGTCCGCCTGCATACTCTTTGCAATTCTTGGCAGATACTTCAAAATAGCTTGATTAAGTGGTAGGTCATATTCTCTAAATTCATCATCCTCAAACTTCTCGCTATGTACATAGTAGCGATTGCGCGCCATCTTTTTCCGACGCTTTTCGCTTTTCATATAAGATGTGTCTCCAGACGTCTTAATATATTCTAGAACCGCCGTCTCCGGGTATCCGAGCAATTTACCCACACGAAGATTCGCCTCATTCCACTTGTTTCTATCTTTTTCAGCCACTACCCCATCCTCAGTTAAATCGGTCACCACCGAATAATCTTTCTTCAACTCGTCACATAAACTATCATCAATCGAAATATAAATAAATTCATCCCCCTCATACAAAGATCCCACCGTCCTTTTAATATTTTTATGAACAGCAAACTTACTGACATCACCAATAGTTATTTTTATTCCAAGCTCCTCTAAAATATTTTTTAAAATATCGCCATCAAGTAGCATCCGACCGTCTTCCATTACATCGTTTACAAGTAATGCAGCAGGTTTAATCCCAATCAAAACTCCAAGAATACTAGCCGCCTCTGAAATAACTAGCCCTATGTTTTCTTCCCCGTAAAACTCGAGTAAAAAATCTTCTAACTCTAGTAGCTTTTTCTCCTTCATACAAACAGTATATCATACACAGGAAATCAAAAAACCTCCCTTACGGAGGTTATCCTTAACAACTCAGTTGTGCAATTCATCGAAAGTAACAGTAAGCTGTAAATCGTATCTTACTTACGTAAGCTATATTGTGTTCTAAGCTTAATTAACACAATTACGACCGACCTAGATACATTAAGTATCACTACTTAATGCTCATCAAATCCTTCTCTAGAAAGGAGGTAATCCATCGACACGTTCTCGTACCGATGCCTTGTTACGACTTAACCCCAATCATCTCCCCCACCTTAGGCCGCCGAGGCGGACTTCGGGTGTTGGTGACTCTCATGGTTTGACGGGCGGTGTGTACAAGACCCGGGAACGTATTCACCGCAACATGCTGATCTGCGATTACTAGCGATTCCGACTTCAAGAAGGCGAGTTTCAGCCTTCTATCCGAACTGGGACTGGCTTTGGTGCGATTTGCTTCACATCACTGCTTCGCTTCGCATTGTACCAGCCATTGTAGCGCGATTCTAGCCCAAGGCGTAAGGGAAATACTGACCTGACATCATCCCCTCCTTCCTCCCCGTTACCGGGGCAGTCCTACCAGAAAAATACAACTGGTTGCAAGGGTTGCGCTCGTTGATGGACTTAACCAAACATCTCACGACACGAGCTGACG
>CAJPPG010000022.1 GCA_905372495.1 Candidatus Saccharimonadota bacterium
GCCACACAGCGCGCACGTGACCTTAAGAAAAAATTATTAACAAAACAAGCCAAAGAATATCTACCTTACCGTCTCGAATATCTCGCTAAACGCTTTGGATACCACTACGACAAGGTTGTCTTGTCTCATGCCAGTAGTCGTTGGGGCTCTTGCACCCACCGCAAGACCTCGCTTTTTTCTCCAACTACTATCACTATTTCACTAAATATTGGCCTTATGCAAGTACCTGAAGCTGAGCGCGATTACGTGATTATTCACGAACTTGCACACATTAATCACCTTGATCATTCAAAAGCTTTTTGGGCAGAAGTTGAGTCTCACGACCCCAATTACCGTGCCCATCGAGAACTACTCAACACGCACAATCCAGGCGTCTAGCTTTTAACTATTCAAGAAGCTTATATAGTCCAGAGCTCTTTTCTGCTTAACCAATAGATTCTATGTTATAATATAGCCTATGAAAGAGAATCAAGATTTTCTCAAAATCCTTGACTTAAACAAAGTACATACTAGTGTGTTTGAGCGCAAATTTATGTATCTTTCTGATGTCATTGATCCCATTTATCGCGACTATGTGATTCGTCTTGAACGCGCCGGCTACACTCTTGATCTCGACGTACTACGCCCAAAACATCAAGTGGAAAATTTCCTTGCTCTTACTAAAATTATTGTTTCTTATCTAAACCATGTTCTTAAAACTCCACAAAAAGGTAATATTATCATCTCCATGAATACTGCCGGAGATACATTAGCCGACATTAGACCCATTTCAAATTTCATTACCATTAAAGACGACTCCACTATCATCACCGTTGAACAGCGTGAACAGTATGCTATTCTTGGTGCCAAGGTTAAATCTCGCCTCGGTTTTGGTACCACAATCCAAATCCCCATCACCGAACCATACGATAAGTTGTAATTTTATACAAATATTGTATAATATCAGCATAGGTAACTTCAAAAACTCTAAAAATTTTTGAGTTTTTGTTAACTCACTTCGTACTTTAAAGGAGGAAAAAGTATGAATAAGTATTTTATCGCAACTTTATTGACCAGTTTTTGTGTTTTTATTACCCCAATCAACTGTTTTGCTGCCAAAAAACAAACCACAGCAACCGAAGAAACTGTCGAGGCCTTAGTACCACCGCCACCATATGATCTCAAGACAGAATCAAAGGTGGAGATTACTTCCACGAAGAAGGAGCAGAAGGTCACTCTGTCTCCTACAAGTATCGAATACGATGTAACCACCTTCATCAAGCCAAGCACTCTTTCGCTCACGGATTTTTTAGGGCAGTTTGTCGCTTATGACCCAGATTATGCCATCTCAGTTGATAAGGAAGAACACTGCCTAAGAATCGCACGTAAGACCTTAAAGCCAAAGGAACCAGGTATCCAGTCCGTTGTCATCTCTTTTGTAGACGACAAGGATTTAATTGGCGAAAATAATCCGATTACCATCACCATCATCGGTGTGAGACCAGGCGGTAATCCTCATAAAAAATATAAGAGGACGTTTAAAATGCCTGATGATTGGGGTAATCGTATTAAAATTGACGGCTACGACGAATATCTCTATGTCGCCGAATTCAATGTCTTGCATCAACTTATGGAAGCCTTAATCAGAGACCCTATGGGCGACGATCCTGTCATCTATCGTGGCTACTACCGTGATTTTAGTTACGAAAGGTTTCAGGACTAACAACATACTTGCTCTAAAAAAACGCTCCGTCAGGGGCGTTTTTTCTTCGCAGTATTCACTTTTTCCCAGTCTTCATTAATTGTTCATATTCTCATCCAGCTTATGTTATAATCAAACCATTAAGGTTGTTGGGAGAAAAAATGCGATTCAAGAAGCATTATTCACATAAAATTTTTATTGGCATCTATATTTTTCTATTTGCCATCTTTGGCTATTTTGGTCTCCAACCACACAATGTTGAGGCTAATTCCAATCTCATTTTGGAAGCACCCAAAATCAGCCTCAAATCAGCCATCAAAGTTTTACAACTAAATAACGACTACACCCTCACTGCTCCCGACCAAATCGCTGGACTTTATTATGCAGCCGAGAATAACACTTTTATTATCGGCCACTCTTCCACAGTCTTTAGTAACCTCCATAACCTAAAGCTCAATGATCAGATTAAACTTGATAATCACACCTATAAAATCACAAACCTCTATATTCAAGCCAAGGGCAGCATTAGTATGTCTAAAGTACTAGAACCAAAAGCCACGCCCACTCTCACCCTTATGACTTGTCATGGAGAGAAAATTGCCGAGAACGATTACACTGAAAGGCTTATCCTTACTGCTGAACTTGAAAAATAAAATAAATTCCCAGATTATAAATCTGGGAATTTTATTAATAACCTTTCACAAGTCTCACGGCAAAACCACCACCCGCAGCCAGCCAAACATCCAGGAAATCACCTCTTTCCACAATTTTCTTCTCAACCTCAATTTCTAGAGGATTTTCACGATAGTCACTTGCCGCCCCGTCACGATATATATAAGCAGTATATTTCACCCCTTCTTCCAGAAATTCCATATTTAGATTCATACGTCTAGGGTCCTCGTTGGTTACTCCTCCAATATACCAATCAGATGAATCAACATCTTGCCTGGCAACTGCATAATATTCGCCAATCTTACCGAGTAAAGGAATTGTTGTTTGCCAAGATACTGGCACCTTTTGTAAAAATTCAAAAACTACGGGATACTTCTCGTATATCTCTGGACGATCAGCCAACATTTGCATTCCTGAATAAAACACCACATAATATGCAAGCTGCCTTGCTAGGGTCGTATAAACTCGCTTAGCCGGATTCTTTAAATCAAAAATGCCAGGCGTATAATCAAAGGCCCCACAAAGCATCCTCGTAAAGGGAAGGATTGTCGCATGATTTAGGCGGATTTTTCCACCCTCATATTCCTGGCCTTTTGCTCCCTCACGCGTCAAAATATTCGGATAAGTTCGCTCAATACCAGTCCCCTTAATCGGCTCATGAATATTTAACATAATTTGATATCTCACTGCCAGCTCTACGGTTTTCTGATAATGCAGGACTCCCAACTGAGAGTGATGAAATTCCTGTTTACCAGCAATCAACATCTTTGACCCAGTATAGCCCGTTTTTACATAATGAATACCATTACTCACAAGATAAGAGAATGCACTCTCAAGCTGTCTCTCATAATTATCAATCTGACCAACCGTTTCATGTTGTGCAATCAAATCAATATTGCACTCGCGCGCCTTCTCAGATACTTCTTCCATATTAAAATCAGCTACCGGATGAAGATAATCCGTAAATTTGCCATTCATTGACCATTCACCACTCCAGCCGTTATTCCACCCCTCAATCAATAGTCCCGAAACCCCCAATTTTAGACACCACTCAAGATATTGCTTCGCATGTTCAGTCGAAGCACCGTGTTTTTTACCCTCAGCCCAGGTCCATTCTCCAACATACATCGCCCACCAAATTCCTAAGAACTTTAAAGGCTTCACCCAGCTAAAGTCTTCTTTTGGTGGGGTATTCAAATTAAAAATCATTCGATTCATTGTTAGCTCAATCGCCGAGTCAGCAATCATAATCACCCTCCAGGGCGAATCAAAGGGAAGATCAAGATAAGCCTTATAACCATCCGACAACGGCGTAATATCTGCTTGTAATCGTTTATCAGCATTCAATTTTAAAGTCATTGACCCATAATTATAAAGTGCCGCCTCGTGAATACATAAATATTTATTACTATTGGTTTCCACCGTAAGTGGTGTATGTACGGCATCTCTCAGTTCATATACCGGCCATTTTTCATAATTTAATTCATATTTTGTGGCCTGGTAAGCCGGAATACGCCAAGCCTGCCCATTTAGATCGAGATTAAATTCTGTGAGTTCATCCACCACAATAATTCGTTGAAAACTTGGCTGAGGGGGAATTTCATAGCGGAATGCCACACCATCATTAAAAACGCGAAATCGCACAGAAAACAGTCTTTGTTTTTCCGTTGTTTCTGTTAAGTAAAAAACCGTTTCATTGTATTGATTACGAATTTGTTTTTCCTCCCCCACAACTGGCGACCAAACTTCATTTTCACTTTTCTTTTGCGTCCGTACCAATACCAAGTTTTGACCCAAATCCTCTTCGCCATACAATTTAAAACCTAAACGAGATTCTCTAATTAATAAATCATCATTTTTTCTGACTTCATAATAAACTCGACCGTCGCGCAACCTGACACGACATTTAATATTTTTATCTGGCGACTCTATTTCAAACTGTTTTTCTTTAGGTTTTCGACTAAAGAGTTTAATCTTAAAACTCATGCTTAAATTATACCTCAACTTAAACTTATGTTAAAATAAAAATAACCATTAAATGTTTAATTGGATGATTAATGATGACTTCCAACAATTCACCTTACAAAAAAACACAAACTCGGTATTTTAAACAAGCTAAAACCACCAGAGCCCGTTACCGTGCCTCCTTTTTCGCATTACCTTTTGGCTTCCTTTTCATCCTACTTGCCACTATCGCTATTTTAAAAAATCTCCACCCCAAATATTCTCCTTATCGTCTTGATGAAAAAACCTGTTTGTCACAGTTAAATTTAAACTTCCTTAGCGCCAGTACTATTTGCGAACACTTAGTCGGCCAATTAGATTTTTCTGATTTTAAAATCCAAGATAGCCAAACATACAATTTGCCAAACAGCTCAAATGATGATCTCGTTGCTAAAATTGAACTACCAGTCGTAGATTTTTATAGTCCACTTCAAAATTTAACCGCAGATCAACTTAATGATCCAGTTTTTCTCTCACAAAATCAAATAAAGCTCATCTCGCCCGACCAGCTGAATCCGAGCACCAAGCTTCTTAGCTACGAGAATCAATACTACCTCGACACCCAAAAATCTGGCGCCCGCTTCACCCTTCTATCTATATCTAGCCTAGACTCCTCTTCCACCACAAACCATGCTAAAGTCAAAGCAATTTATGATCTATTATCTCCGCTTTTTTCTCAAAATCAACCCAAAGACCTTATTTCCTTTGCCGAAACCGGAGTCACCGCCCTTACTCGTCGCCTCACTTATAAAATCAATCAAGAAAATAATGGTGAATTCTTCGCTGAATACGTCGCAGATTTTCTAAAATCTAAAACATTTACACATATCAGTAATGAAATTAGTTTTAAGGAAGGTTGCCAGGGTGGCTACCAAACCATGGTCCTCTGTGCCGACTGGCGTAGTCTTGACACTATTACCGCCATTGGCACAGACATTGTAGAATTGACTGGCAATCATAACAATGATGCAGGTACTGACAATAATATAAAAACTATCGCTAAGTATCGAGAAAGTGGACTCAGAACGGTTGGTGGTGGAGAAAACCTTGAGCAAGCCAAACAACCACTCGACCTCAATTCCTCCATTCGTCTACTTGCTTATAATCACTCAACTAGTAGTGTTGCTAACGGCCAGCTCGCCACCGCAACTTCACCAGGAGCCAATCCCTATTCCGAAGAACAATTTCAAGCAGATCTAGCTTCTGCCAAAGCGGAAAACAAATTCACGATTGTTAATATTCAATTCTTTGAATGTTACGCCTATCCTGATCAGCCAATTGCCTATCCAGCCTGCGATCAACCAATTCAAAATCAAAAAGAATTCTTCCGTCATCTCATCGATCTTGGCGCCGACATGGTTGTCGGTACCTCTGCCCATCAACCACAGACCTATGAGCTCTATCAAAATAAGCCCGTCTATTATGGACTTGGCAATCTATTCTTTGATCAAATCTACTGGCCAGACACCACCCGCAGCCTCATTCTCACTCACTACTTCGACCAAAACAAACTTCTTCAAACACGTATTTCGCCAACTATCTATGATCAAACTTTTAGACCTCGTCTGCTCGATTCTAGTGAAGCTCAAACTTTCCTCTCACGCCTTCTTTTCGCTTCGCCAAAAGGGAATTAATTTAATAAAATTATTATATAAAAAGGAATATTATGCCACCAACTAACTTAAATTCAGAAGATAATTTCACTCCAAATGAATTATCCAAACACAGTATGCCAAAATTTGGAAAAATTCTCTTTATTATTATTTTTACTACTGTCGGTGTCATCTCACTTTCTTTTGGCATTGTCTACCTCATGAAGTATCTTAACGAACAGATAGCCAAACCTGAGCAAACTACACAAATAACAAAGCAATTTAAAAAAGTTAACCTTCAACCAACCCTTGATCGCTGGTTATCAACCCAGGTCAGTAAGAAAAATAGTAGTATATTAATCTATGATTTAAATAATCAAGAAATTATTGCTAGAAATAACGATTTTTCGCAGAATAATAGCCTCGGCCTTGAAAATCTCTTTTTAGCTTATCAAATTTATACAAAAATCAACCAAAACGCAATCAAAAAGGATAAATTACTCACGGTAGGTACTGAACAAATCTCCATTGATAATTGTCTCTCAAAAATTCTCCAAGAAAATCACCCTGGTTGTGCCGCCGCTCTAGTCTCAGAAATTGGAGAAAACAACCTTAATCAATTCTTAAAAGATCAATCTTATACTAATACAAACTTTACCAGTCACCTTACTAACACCGCTGATTTACTAAGCCTTTCTAAACGCCTCAATACACACCCTGATTTCTCCGAACAACTCTGGCAAGAATTTAAGACCAAACTCACTCCCCAGGATAATAGTAAAAATCCACTACTCACTGGTTTTTCTAAGCTCACAGTTTATGGATTATTTGGCTCTCAAACCAATGACGTCACGAATGCTAACCTAAGCTACCCATTGTTCAACAACCTTTATTTCCTTGAAACCAAACAAGAAGATCCCAAAGACCGCCAAACCTTTGTTTTAATTTTTCTCGCCTCGGACATCGACGCCGCTTCACTTATTGAACTTGCAAAGAACCTCGAGGCGGCTATTCTAGAATAAAAAAATAGACTCTTATTCGAGTCTATTTTTATTTTTTCAACTGACTTATTCAGCGTCATTCCAACGCTTTATTGCAGCCTTAATTACTTCCTTAGCAGATTCCACCCCCTCAAAGCTTTTAACTACAGTAGTTCCAGGTTTCTTGAGATCTTTGTAGTGATTAAAGTGGAACTCAATTTGCTTGATCAATTGCTTTGGTAAATCTTCAAGCGTTTGATATTTATCGCCATTATTACGATCGTCAGCTGGCACACAAATTACTTTGTCATCGACTTCGTCTGAATCAACAAACTTCATCACACCGAGTACACGTGCTTTCGTGTAAATTCCGGTAGTTAGAGGCTGGTCTGTTATCATTAACACATCCAACTCATCACCATCTTCATCAAGCGTTTGTGGGATAAAACCATAATTACAAGGCTTAGCAAAAGCCATAGGCTCTACGCGATCAAGCATGAAACAGGCATTCTTGCGATCCCATTCAATCTTGTGATTAGAGCCAGTAGGAATCTCAATCACAACATTAATTTCACCTTCTTCAAAGTTTCCTGGGGTCAAGATTTTGTTAAAATCAGCCATTATTAAACTCCTATTTAATTTTTAGCTCATTATATCACGTTACCTCTTTACCGCAAAAAAAATTATATGGTAAAATATATCTATTAATCTGATTCTCTAGGCGCTAATTTTGCCCAAAATCAACACTTTTTAACAATCAATAAAATAATGCGAGGCTTTATGACAAAACAACCTAAGAAAAAACCAAAATATAAATCGACAATCAGACGCACCCTATATTACTTCCTACAAGCAAACAAAAAATACAAATGGCTCGCTCTTGGCGTTTTCATTGTGACCCCAATTGTTATTTTTGTTCGCACCGTACTCGCTCCTCTAGTTGTTGCCAATGTTATTGATATTTTGTCTTCCGCTAAACCTGAAGACCTCATCAATCCTGGCAATATCTTCCAAATTCCTCTAGTACAAAAAGTTTTACCGCAAGGTATTTTCCTTATCCTTTGCCAACTAATTGGCTCCAGTATTTTAGGGAACCTACGCGTTTACCTAGCCTGGAAGATGGAACTTCTCACTATTAATGACCTCTCGATTCAATGTTTCGATACTGTTAATAATCAATCTATGCAGTTCCACTCTGATCGTTTTTCCGGCTCTCTTACTGCGCAAGTTGGCCGTTTTACTCGCGCCTATGAACGCTTTGCAGACTCTATTATTTTTAATATTCTCCCTCTAATTGTCACTTTTTCATCAATCTTCGTTGTTTTAATTAATCGCGCGCCAGCTTTTGCGATTCTCCTCATGATATTCTCCACCGTCTTCGCCATTGTTTCTTCCAAAAGCTTTAAACGTATCGGAGAATGTAATGAAAAAGAAGCGGCCGCTCAAAACAAGCAAACTGGACAGCTTACAGACTCCATCACCAACATTATTTCCGTCAAATCCTACGCCCAAGAAAATTATGAGCGTGCTCGTTATACTAAATTTCAAGCAGAAACTTTAGCAGCCGGCGAAAATTCCATGCGCGCCACCATTCATCGTGACGTAATCTTTGATTCTATCTTTCTACTTATTGATTTTATTATGATCGCCTTTATTGTAATCGGTGCACCAGTGATGTCTCTGCCAATCTCCACCGTCATTCTCATCTTCCAATTTTCTCAAACCATTCTAATGAATCTTTGGGATGTTAGCAGTATCTTCAAGAACTTCACTCGCGTTTTCGGTGACGCTCACGAAATGACCGTCATTCTCGATACTGTTGACACCGTTGTTGATGAAAAAGGAGCCAAGAAGCTTATTGTCGACAAAGGTGCTATTTCTTTTGATCACATCACCTTTACTCACGCTGATGCCAAAGAAAGCATCTTCGAAGACTTCACTCTTGAACTAAAACCTGGTGAACGAATTGGACTTGCAGGCCTTTCTGGTTCTGGTAAAACCACTCTCACAAAACTTCTCCTACGTTTTGCCGATGTTGACCAAGGCGCCATCAAGATTGATGACCAAAATATTAGAAAGGTTACCCAACATAGTTTAAGAAAAAACATCGCCTATGTCCCTCAGGAAACCTCTCTCTTCCATCGCACCATCGCTGAGAATATTGCCTACGCCAAACCTGATGCCACTATGGAAGAAATTAAGCATGCCGCAAAACTTGCTAACGCCGCTGAGTTCATCGAAAAACTTCCAAACGGCTATCAAACCATGGTCGGGGAACGTGGCATCAAACTCTCCGGTGGTCAGCGCCAGCGTATCGCCATTGCAAGAGCTATTCTAAAAGACGCGCCAATCCTCGTACTTGATGAGGCCACTTCTGCTCTTGACTCCGAATCTGAAGCTTTAATCCAAGAAGCCCTACTCCGCCTAATGCATGGACGCACCTCCATCGTGGTTGCCCATCGCCTCTCCACCATCTCTAATCTCGATCGTATCGTGGTTCTTGAAAACGGCAAAATTATCGAACAAGGTTCACATGAGGAACTCCTCAAGAATTCTAAAGGACAATATAAGAAGCTATGGTCCCGTCAATCTGGCGCTTTTGTTGAAAAATAAATCAAGAAAAACCATCTTAATGCTTATTCAAATCTAATATTAATTAAATAAGAGCTTCTATGGATCCACAAAATTCACCCCGGCAGCCACTCGCTGAAAGAATGCGCCCCAAAACTCTGGCGGACGTTTTAGGCCAAGACCAGGTAATTGGCGACGGCAAAATTCTTACTGAAATTGTCAAGAAAAAGGAACCTGTTAATCTTATTTTCTGGGGGCCTCCAGGCACCGGCAAAACCACTCTAGCTCGTATTCTTGCTACAGAGTTTGATGCCGACTTTATCGAACTTTCCGCTGTTACCGCTCATAAAAGCGACGTCGAGGCAGTAGTCGAACGTGCTAAACAAAACTGGAATCTCAAAATCCGCACCCTACTTTTTGTGGATGAAATTCATCGTTTTAATAAAGCTCAGCAGGATGCCTTTCTTCCTCATGTCGAGTCCGGATTAATCACCTTAATCGGAGCCACTACTGAGAACCCCAGTTTTGAAGTTACTCCCGCTCTCCTCTCAAGGTCACGCGTAGTTGTACTGAAAAATCTTGACCAAGAATCAGTTCTAAAAATCCTTCAGCGTGCCGCTATAAAAGAATCCCGAAGCAACATTCAAGCTGAAAGCTTAGAATTAATCTCACAGCTCTCTAACGGTGACGCAAGGTCAGCTCTAGGGGATCTCGAAATTTGTCTCTCTCTTGGCCAAAAAATCACTCCCAGTCTAGTCCTTGAAGTAGTAGGGAAGAAAGTAATTAATTATGATAAAGATGGTGATTATCACTACGATACTATCTCTGCTTTTATCAAATCCATGCGCGGTAGCGATGTTGACGCCACATTATACTATTTAGCACGTATGCTTGAAGGAGGAGAAGATCCTAAATTTATCGCTCGCCGCATGGTGATTTTTGCCTCTGAAGATATTGGACTTGCCGGCAACGGTGCCCTTAGTCTTGCCGTCTCCGCTTTTCAAGCCGTTGAACGTATCGGCATGCCAGAAAGTGGAATTATCCTATCTCACATTGCCGTAGCTCTTGCCAAGTCGAAAAAAGACAGAAGTAGTTATGACGCCTGGAATCGCGCCAAAGAACTCGCGAGAAATACTCGTAATCTTCCAATTCCTCTTGGTATTCGTAATGCCTCCACTAAACTCATGGAAGATCTCGGTTACGCCAAAGGATACAAATGGGAGGCTGGCTTCCATCATGACATCAGTTATCTACCAGATGAGATAAAAGACCAAAAACTATATTTCCCAAATAATCCTTTATCTTCCAAATAGTTATTCTAACCAAGAATATCACTAATCTTTTCTCTTAAAACTGGAACCACATCTTCCAAAAACCAAGGGTTTTTTGCCTGCCAACGAAAATTCAAAGGGCTTGGATGCACAATTGGAAAATATTTTGGTAGATATTCCTGAAAACATCTCACTGTTTCGGTTAAATTTTCTTTTTTTGTGTCCTTTAAATAATATTTAATTGCGTATTCGCCGATCAAAATTATTAATTTCACATTTGGCATTAAGGCCAGTAGTTTCTCGTGATATTCTTCAGCGATAAACTTACGTGGTGGCAAATCCCCAGTCTTGCCCTTACCTGGAAAATAAAAATCCATCGGCATAATTGCAATCTTTTTTGAATAAAAAGTCGCCTCATCTACTCCCACCCAGTCACGCAAATTCTCACCAGACTTATCCATAAACGGAATGCCGTTTTCTTCTACTTTCGCCCCTGGAGCCTGACCAATAATCAAAATTTGCGCCGCCGTATCCACTTGATAAATCGACATTATCCCACGTCTTGTGTATTCACTATTTCTCTCGTCAGAAACTAGCGCCTCTTTAATCCTTGCAAAATCACTACGATTTTCAATACTACTATTGCTATTATTATTTGTAATTTTATTCATAAACACCTCTCCCTCTATTTTACTCCCTCCTAGATTTTTTAGAAAAATCTGATACTATGAAGATATTAAATAAGGAGTCTTATGGGAATAGGCATTTTAGTATTAGTATTATTTTTTCTTCTAATTATCATTCCAGGTGTTCGCATTATTAATCAATATGAACGCGGCGTCGTTCAGCGCCTTGGTCGTTTTCGCAAAATCCTTGAACCAGGGCTTCATGTTATCATCCCATATATCGACACTATGCAAAATGTTGATGTTCGCACCACTCCGATGGACGTCCCAAAACAAGAAGTGATCACCAAAGATAACGTCACTGTTAATGTCGATGCCGTAGTTTATTTCCGCGTGATTGATGCTAAAAAAGCCGTTTTTGAAACCACCAACTACGCCTATGCTACTTCCACTTTTGCCCAAACTGCATTGCGTGATGTCACCGGTAACTTCGACCTCGATGAACTACTTTCAAAACGTGACGAAATCTCCAGTCAGATCAAAGAAATTGTCGATGCTCAGACCGATAAGTGGGGAATCGATATTGAAAGCGTAAAACTCCAGAATC
>CAJPPG010000023.1 GCA_905372495.1 Candidatus Saccharimonadota bacterium
ATGTATAAACAAATTGCAGAGAACAAAAGAAATACCGTCCTGATTTTTATTGGTTTTGTTTTATTGATTTCTCTAATTGGAGGCGTATTCTCTTATGTTTATAATGACCTTTCTATCGTATTTACCACTGTCATCGCTGCACTCATCTATGCGAGTGTACAGTATTTTTTCTCTTCAAAACTGGCAGTTATGATGACTGGTGCAAAAAAGGCTAATCGTCGTGACAATCGTAGGTTATATAATATTGTTGAAAACCTTACAATTACCGCTGGATTGCCAATGCCGGAAGTTTATATTATTCAAGATTCTGCGCCAAACGCTTTTGCTACCGGTCGTGACCCGGATCATGCTCTCGTTGCCGCCACAACTGGCCTAATCGATATTATGGATGATAAAGAACTGTCCGCTGTCATGGCCCATGAACTTTCTCATATTAAAAACTATGATATTCGGGTTTCTGCCATTACTTTTGCGCTCGTCTGCGTCATTGGTTTTCTTTCTGATCTTGGTTTGCGTATGACCTACTTTACGCGCAAAAAAGATGAGGAAAATAGTCCAATTGGTTTATTTATCATCATTACCACCTCACTTCTAGCCCCACTCGCTGCTAGTCTTGCGCAAATGGCTATTTCTCGTGAGCGTGAATATCTCGCTGATATTTCAGCCGTCGAGCTAACGCGCTTCCCAGAGGGGATGATTTCTGCTCTTAAGAAACTTGAGGAGCATGGTCGTCCAATGCAAAGACAAAACGCTGCCACAGAAGCTATGTTTATTAATTCTCCTTTAAAGAAGCAATTCATCAATCTATTTAGTACGCATCCGCCTATCGAAAAACGCATCGCACGCTTGGAGCGAGCTAAGGATAAATTTTAATCAATATAATTGAATAGGGAATCAAGGTGAAGAAAACTCAAAAAGACAAAAAAACAACTGGGAAAGTCAGATTACACCGATCATTTCGTCGTTCCTATCGCGAGGATTATGAGCGCCAAACCGAATTGCCTGGCCTTCTGTCTCATATCGCCGCCACCTTCAAAATTATTCGCCAAAACTTTAAGATTTTTCTTCCGCTCATTGGTCTTATTGTCTTACTTTACATCTCTCTAGTCGGTTTAATGAGCGAGAGTACTTTTCAAGAGTTTAAAGAATCAATCGACAATACTAATAAAGAGCTAGTGAGTGGTCGCCTCGGCAATCTTGGTCGTGCTGGACTAACCTTAGTCGGTACCGTCACTACTGGTGGTCTTACCACCATGAATGACGCGCAGAAAATCTTTTCCATTCTCCTCTTTATGATTACTTGGCTTGTGTCCATCTATCTTACTCGTCACCTACTAGCCGGTCATCACCCTCGTATGCGTGACGGTCTCTATAATGCGCTTTCTCCTCTGATTTCCACGCTCTTTGTCGCACTAATCGTCTTTATCGAATTAATCCCGATTATGTTCGTCGTCATCACTTATCAAGCTGCCGTCTCAACCGAGTTCTTAAAGACGCCATTTTATGCCCTTATTTATTTTATTTTCGCTAGCCTATTGACTATTCTTAGCGTTTATCTTACTTCTAGTTCCTTGATAGGATTAATTGCCGTCTCTGCGCCAGGACTTTATCCTCTCACTGCTATTGAAACCGCCCGCAATCTGATTGCTGGTCGTCGCATTCGTTTCCTCGTACGCATCCTTTATCTCTTTTTCTGGGTAGCTTTAATTTACATTGTCATCGTTCTGCCGGCCATCTTGCTTGATATCTTGATTAAGGGTGCCTTCCCATGGCTAAACGATCTCGGCCTTCCTTTTGTACCATTCGTCCTTCTCGTAGTTACCGTCTTTGTCTTCATCTTTATCTCCATCTATGCCTATCTCTTTTATCGTCAGCTTCTCGACTATAAAGATGATTTTTATCCACTTGTTACCTTTAAGAAAAAACAACCAAAGAAACAAAAGGAGGTAAAGAAGTTAAAGGAGGTAAAGAAAATAAATGGGTCAGCTTAATTCTATTACAAAAACAGAAGCCAAATCACGTATCATCAAGCTTCGCGAGCTCATTAATGATTATCGTTACTACTATCATGTTCTTGATCAGTCAATCATGTCAGAGTCAGCAGCCGACTCCTTAAAGCATGAGTTAACTCTCCTTGAAGAGAAATTCCCAGAACTTATTACCCCTGATTCACCCACTCAAAGAGTAGCTGGACAACCACTTGATAAGTTTAATAAGGTCACCCATCAGACTCGTATGATTTCCCTTGCTGACGTTTTTTCCGAAGCAGAAGTTAGAGAGTGGGTTGCTAGGAACTATAAACTGGTACCACCGAAAACTCGACTTACTTTTTTTACCGATATTAAAATGGATGGTCTTGCCATGTCGCTACATTATCATAATGGCATACTTACCCAGGCTGTTACTCGTGGCGACGGACTTGTCGGCGAAGATGTTACTATGAATGTGCGCACGATCAATAATGTCCCGCTTAAATTTAGCGGAAAACCTGAAGATATCCCTGAACATGTTGAGGTGCGCGGCGAGGTGATCATCTTTAAGGCAGATTTTGAAAAACTCAATCAAATACAAGTAGAGAAGGGGGAGAAATTATTTGCGAACCCACGCAATCTGGCTGCCGGGTCCATTCGCCAGCTTGACCCTCGAATCGCCAGTTCGCGACCACTGCGCTTTATGGCCTATGATCTGGTTACACCAAATCTAGAAACTCATCAGCTTGCCTACCAGCAAATCCGTTCGTATGGTTTTCAAACTTCCATGCAGGATCGAACTTTTGATTCACTTGATCAGGTTATCGAAGAAATCCACCGTCTAAGCCAAATCCGCGAGTCTCTACCATTCGGTACAGATGGCATGGTTATTAAAATTAATGACCGTAAGGTGTATCAATCTCTTGGTATTATTGGTAAAACCCCACGAGGTGCAGTGGCTTATAAATATCCCGCCGAGGAGGCAACCACCAAAGTTCGTGACATCATTATTTCTATCGGCCGTACTGGTGCCGCCACCCCTGTCGCCATCTTTGATCCAGTAGAGGTTGCCGGCAGCATAGTTCGTCACGCAACCTTGCATAATGCTGATGAAATTAGTCGACTTGATTTACGTATTGGTGATACCGTAATTATTTATAAAGCAGGTGATATTATTCCTCAAATCAAGGAAGTTCTCACCTCTCTTCGTCCAGACGACTTACCAGTCTTCGACTATGAGGCGGCACTAGAATCTCAGTATCCAGAGCTAGAGTTTGAGCGACCTGCTGGCGAAGTGGTTTACCGTGTTAAAGGTCTTGATTCCGGGCTTATTTTAAAACGCTCAATCGAGTATTATGCTAGTAAGCCTGCTCTCAATATTGAAGGCCTTGGCGAGAAAAATGTTAATCTCTTAGTTGATTCTGGCCTAGTTAAGAATCTTTCGGACCTCTACCGATTAGACGCCGCCAAGGTTTCGCAGTTAGAGCGTTTTGCTGAGGTGTCAGCAAATAAATTAATTAGCGCCATTGAGAAATCAAAAACTGCGCCCCTCGCAAAATTCATTACTGCACTAGGGATTCGTCACGTGGGTGTGCAGACTGCAATCACACTTGCCAATCGTTTTAAGTCGCTCTCGTTATTAATCGACGCCACAGCCGACGACCTTCTTTCTATTCCCGATATTGGACAAGTAGTTGCCGAATCTATTCTGGCCTATTTTGCGGATGAGGATAACCTTAAACAGCTCCAAGAAATGCGTGAATTAGGCGTTAATCCATTCTATGATACTCAAACAATAAAACCACTATATAGTCAAAGTTACGTAGTGACAGGTACACTGTCTGAAATGAGTCGCGATGAAGCTGAGGCAAAACTTCGGGAGCTTGGCGCTACAGTTACTGGTTCTGTGACTAAACATACTACCGCCCTAATTGTCGGCGAGAAACCTGGCGGTAGTAAAACTATGAAGGCAGAAAAACTAGGTATCCCCGTCATGCATGAAGCGGAGTTTCTCGAACTTCTTCATAGATAATTATAAAAAACCATCCATAAAAAATCACCCCATTTGGGGCGATTTTTTATTGTTGAATTATTTGTTAAAAGGGTTTACTAAGCTTAAGCTTTCGTTGTCCTCTGCAATACGCATCAATTCGTTATATTTGGCAATACGTTCAGAACGTGATAATGAGCCAGTTTTAATTTGACCAGCCCCGAGGCCCACTGCAAGATGTGCAATTGAGTTGTCTTCTGTTTCGCCAGAACGATGTGAAATTATAGTGTTGAAACCATTCTTTTTTGCCATCATTACCGCATCAATTGTTTCAGAAAGGGAACCAATCTGATTTGGCTTAATTAAAATAGCATTTCCAGCCATCTCTTCGATACCACGACGTAATAATTTGGTATTTGTCACAAATAAGTCATCACCAACAAGCTGTACTTTCTCTCCAAGCTTCTTGGTCAAAAGCTTCCAGCCCTCCCAGTCATTCTCAGCAAGGCCGTCTTCAATCGATACTACTGGATAATTTTCTAAAATCCACTCATACCAATCAATCATTTCCTCGGAAGACTTGGTCTCATTAGAGGTCTTAATCTTGTAACGACCATCCTTGTAAAATTCAGAAGAAGCGATATCCATAGCAATTGCAATATCTTGGCCAGGTTTATAACCAGCTGCTTCAATGGCCAGCTTGATACATTCAAGTGGTTCATTATTGCCGTCTTTTACACGTGGCGCATAACCACCTTCGTCGCCAACTGTTGTCGTATAACCACGTTCCTTTAATACTTTCTTCAGAGCATGAAAAGTTTCTGCGCCCATTCGAATAGCGTCGTAGATATTAGTTGCACCAACTGGCATCAGCATGTATTCTTGAAAATCGGTGCTCCAGTCTGCATGCGCACCACCGTTCATTACATTCATCATTGGCATTGGGAGCGACATCTCGTTCTGTGTTCCAGCTAAGCTGGCAATATACTCATAGAAGTGCATTTGCTTTGCTCTTGCCATTGCCTTTGCGGTCGCCATTGAAACGGCAAGAATAGCATTTGCTCCAAGATTAGATTTATTCTCGGTGCCATCTAGTTCAATCATTGTTTGATCTACGGTATTTTGCTCCGCCGTTGTTCCTACTAGGTGGTCACGAATCTGATGATTAATGTTATGTACGGCCTTCATTACCCCCTTACCACCGTAATAATTCATGTCTCCGTCGCGTAATTCCAATGCTTCACCGGAACCAGTTGAGGCCCCAGATGGAACCATTGCTCTACCCACACTACCGTCAGATAGAAATACATCTGCCTCCACCGTTGGGTTACCACGACTATCGAGAATTTGTCTTGCTTTGATTTCTTTTATCGTTAAGTTATCCATATCTGCATTATAGCATTTTTAAAAACACTTATGGTATTATGTAGTAAAGAATAAACTTCATAAAATGAAAGGTGTGTAATGCCAGAAGAAAAATATGGCGACATTGACGTCAATCCGATAGAGACTCGTATTGATACTAAAATCGATTCCACTAAACATAATGATTCGAACTTCGCTCAGGCTATAGAGACCGCCTCAGCCTTAATACCAGAGCAGCCTGAATCTGATACCGCAGTTCCTGAGGTGGCGGCTGCTGAGGAGTCAGTAGAACCTACAGTTTCTACTCCAACTGATCTTAAAGAGGAAAATGGCATGGAGTCATCAGCTCCTTCATCAACATCAGAAGATTCCACTGAAGAAAACGTATCAGTATCTTTACCAGCGTCAGAGGCTCCAAAACCAAAAAAGAAGGTCGCGTTAGTTGTGGCTGGTGTTACTCTCGCCACGCTAGTTCTTGGCGGTTCTGCCTTTGCTTTTTATTATAATACTCCTGAAAAAGTGGCAGCTGACGCCATTTCTGGTTTTATTAAGCAAAGCAACAATCAACTTGCGGCTAATGGTAGTCTTGAACTCTCTCCTCAATCCGATTCTGAACTTTATCAGCACATTTCAAATCTCCGTCTTGATTTTAAGACCAACGTCGATCATTTTAACCGCAGCGCCGAGTTTGATTTTGGTATTAGACTACGTGAATATGGCTATCTCCATTTTAAGCTTAGTGCTTTTCTCGAAGAAAATGGTACAGCTTACCTCAATATCGATAATCTCTCTGAGGCTTATCAAAAGGCGGTTAAGGCTGCTGGCTTAAAACAGGATGATCCAGAGCTTCGTCTTATTCTTAGTCTTCTAGAAAAATCCTTGAAGAATGTCGAAGGTAAATGGTGGCGCATCGATGTGAACGAGGTTCTTAGCTCACTCGACAAAACTGATTTTAAAATTGAGAAGAGTGATAAAGAGAATATTGGTGCCGCCTATACTTGTCTTGTTAATGAAATAAAAAATGAATTTAATCAAACCGATCGTCTCACAAAGGCCTATCTTGAACATTCATTTATTAATCTCGCTTCGATTAGTTATGATGAGCTATCAGGGGATTCATTCAAGGGTAAAATCGAAGATTACGGCAAGCTCTATCAAGTCTCGTTAGATGCGGACAAGCTCTTTGATTTTGCTAAAAAACAACAGCAGGCCGTAGAGCATAGTAAGATCGCCGAATGCTTAAAGAAGATCGAAAAACCTTCTAGTTCATTTTATGAAAAAGGGGGAAAATTGGAGAACACAGAAGATGAGGAGCTTACAAAGGCAGATGTTCAAAAATTCGTCTCACAACTTAAAAATCTATATCTAGGTATTGATTTTCTTACTCATCAACTAAAGGGTGTCTATCTTCAGGTTTCTAAATCTAAGATTGACTTTACGGGTATCGTTAGCTTTAAATACCAAAATTCTGCCCCAGTGGTTGCACCGCGCGACGCTAATCCTATAAGTGACGTCTTCAAGGGTCTCTCTAGCCAAGGCATAGTGAACAAGAATGGTGATTATGAAGAAATATTGAAGGAGATGATAAGATCAAATAATTTTAGGCAGAATCGTCCAGACCTAGACTAGCGAAGTTGGTTTAGACTCAGTCTAAAACGCAAAACTCACAAAAATGTTACAATAACAATGTGATTTCAGATCAATTAAAAGCAAAACTTAAAACTCTACCCTCTGCTCCTGGTGTTTATTTTCATAAAAATCAAAAAGGCGAAGTGATCTATGTTGGAAAAGCTGCTGTACTCAAAAATCGTGTACGGCAGTACTTCCAAAATACCGAAAAAGATCCCAAAACCGAAGCACTAGTGGCAGAGATTTTTGATACAGACTGGATTGTGGTTGAGACCGAAATGGACGCCCTTTTTCTTGAGTCAGAAATGATCAAGCGTTACATGCCTCAGTGGAATATTCTCTTACGCGACGATAAGACTGTTAGTTATGTGCGTATTGATATGAATAATCCGGTGCCATATGTCTCGACTACTAGGAACCCACTAGACGATGGCGCAACTTATATCGGACCATTTTATGCGAAGAATACCATTCTTAAAGCTCTAAGAATTTTACGCAAAATTTTCCCGTTTTATGAGAAGCCATATGATGGAAAAAAGACCCTCAATTCCGATTTAGGGCTTACACCGGGAATTGAAATTGGAAAAACTACTCCGAAAGATTATAAAAAGAACTTGCGCTTTCTTATCCGCTATTTAAATGGTGATCGCGAGAAATTAATCATTGATCTTGAAAAACAGATGAAAACAGCAGCGTCCCTAGGTGACTTTGAAGAGGCTGCCAAACTTCGCGATGAATATTTCGGGCTTAAGGGTTTGAAACGAAAAATTGTTTTCTCTGATAAAGAATTCCTTGATCTTTCTTCCGACCAGGCTTTGTTGGAGCTAAAACAACTTTTGAATCTGCAGAATCCACCGCGCCGCATAGAAGGCTATGATATTTCTCATATCTCTGGTTCTAATACTGTGGCGAGTATGGTGGTTTTTCAAAATGGAGCCTCAGACCGCACTGCCTACCGTAAGTTTAAGATTAGAAGCAGTAAGAATGACGATACGGCAAGTATGTACGAAGTGATTTTTCGTCGTCTAAAACATCCGGAATGGACCTTTCCTGATCTAATTATTCTTGATGGCGCAGTTCCACAACTCAGCGCCGTTATTCATCTGCTTGAATCAGCGCATATTCCAGTAATTGGTCGCAATAAATCTGGTGACCACACAAGAAATGCTGATGTTAATGTAATTATTCCAGTTCATCAACCTGACGGTTCTTATATTTACAAATCGCAGCTCTATTCTAATGATTCACATCTTGCCAAATTAATTGCTCGTATCGATGAAGAATCACACCGTTTTGCGATAACTTATCACCGCCAACTCCGTAGTAAGCAATTACTCGGGCGTTGACTTGTGTTATAATTTGGTTATGATAAAAAAACAATTTTTTATTTTTCTATTTCGCTGGTTCGTATCTTCAGTGATCATGTGGATCTGTATTAATGCCTTTGGTAGTGTTGATGTTGGCTATAATAGTTTCTGGCTTTATCCAGCGGCCGGCTTAGTTATGTCTCTAGTTAATGCTATCGTCAAACCAATCGCCACTCTCTTCAGTCTCCCCCTAATTATCCTGTCTATGGGGCTTTTCACACTTATCCTCAATATCTTAATGATTGCCCTCGTCATTTGGATCGTACCACATGTCCACATGTCCTCTATTGGGGTAATCTTGTCATGGCTACTAATCAGTATTATAAACAGTCTTGTTAATTTTCTAGTACCGTCCTATAATTAATACATGAATATTGGAAATTTCTTAGAAACCGCAACTCTTATTTCTGCTGTTTTATGTATTTTACTAATTCTATTACAGCAGCGTGGCGCTTCTCTTGGTGCAGGCTTTGGTGCTTCCGGTGAACTATATACTACTCGTCGTGGTCTTGATCGCTCGATGTTTAATGTTACGATTTTCTTCACATTAGTTTTCGTATTTTCAATTTTGGGATTATTGTTAATCCCCGCATAACCTAAATTATGAATAAAAATCTCAAAAAGAGTGGGCGTAAAATTGTTAGAAAGATTTCTCTTTTTTCCAAAAGAGTACATCGTGACGGCCAAGAACATATTAAAGAGAATCTCATCGACCATATCTCTCACATTAAAAATGTTCGTCTCTATATTCTTGAGTGGATTCTACTTGTAACTGTTATTATCTTACTCTCAATCACTCAGGCTTACTGGTATCTAAACTCCTTTGCCGTTGAGACCTATACAAATGGTGGCACTTATACTGAAGCGACTCTAGGGAAAATTAATTCTTTTAATCCACTTTTTGCAAGCACCTCTTCCGAGGAAACTATCTCCCGCCTACTTTTTGCTACTCTAAGCGCCAATGATTATTCCGGTCATACTGGTCTTGGTCTTGCTGAAACTATTCATGCAAATGATGCGGGTGACGTTTGGACTGTTAAGCTTCGTGAAGGATTAAAATGGTCTGACGATCAACCGATTACTAACTCCGACGTCCTCTATACTGTTAAGACTATTCAGAGCTCTCGCATCAAAACCAGCTTTGCCGCCAAGCTCGTTGGGGTTACCGCTGCTGAAAATAATCAAGGAGAGTTAGTTTTTACGCTTAGTTCGCCAAATGCTTTTTTTGGGGGTTCTCTTGATATCCCAATTCTACCTTCTCATCTTCTTGCGGACGTCGCTCCGGAGTTGCTTCTTGAGAATAAATTCTCTAATCGTCCAGTCACTTCTGGTGCATTCACGGTTAATGCCACTCAAAACATTGGTACTGAGGGGGAGAAAATTGTCTACCTCACAGCAAACCCGAAATATTATAAGGGAGCACCAATGCTCGATAGCTTCTCGATCCATGCCTTTAATAATCTTAATGACATTAAAGATGCAATCCGTAGTGGCACTGTTACAGCAACTGCCGATTTGCCTTCCAAATTTGCGCAAGAGCTAAATACGAATAATATTAACGAATATCAGAGTTCGGTTAATTATGGCGTCTTTGCCTTCTTCAATACAGAGAGCACAATATTTAAAGATAAGAGTTTAAGACAGGCTGTACGTCTTGGTTTGAATCTTAATAATTTACGCACCGGACTCAGCGGGGAATTACCGCTTGACTATCCGCTGCTTGAATCTCAGATCGACTCAATTACGTTTCCAAGTATTCCAAAAACAGACGTAACCACCGCCAAGGCTGAGATTGAGCGATTAAAAGTTGCCACACCAGACCTAGCTTCTGTAAAAATTAATATTGTTACTATCAAAGGTAATGGATATTTGGAGGAGTTTGCTAATCGTATTGCTTCCCAACTTGAAGGGCTTGGTCTTAAAGCATCGGTTACTGTTCATGAGTCAAATAAAGATTTTACCTTAAATATTCTCAGACCTCGTGCTTACGACCTTCTAATTTATGAAATTGGTCTTGGTGCTGATCCAGACGTTCTTGCATACTATCATAGTCTTGAGGCCGTAGAAGGTGGACATAATTTGAGTAATTATAAAAACCAGGTAGTTAATGATCTCTTACTTAGCGCTCGTAGCACCATGGATAGTGCTCTCCGTGCCGCTAAATATCAGAAGTTTCTAGAGCGCTGGGTGGAAGACGTACCAGCTATTGGCCTATATCAGACCACCTTACCGTACTTCGTCAACCGTAATGTTCGTGCCTTTTCTCAAGAAAATCGCCTAGTTACCGCCACCGATCGTTTTATTGATATCGAGAACTGGGCTACGAAGAAGACGGTTAAAAATCGCACTCCGTAATAAAAAAGTCTACCAATACGGTAGATTTTTTGGTGCACCTGTTTGCCCCTTGGGACGCTCCAGGTGCGAAAAAAAGAACTCCGTAAGGAGTTAATTTTATATGGTGCACCTGACTAGACTCGAACTAGCACACCCGAAGGCACTACCACCTCAAGGTAGCGTGTATACCAATTTCACCACAGGTGCATACCCGAATTATACCACAAAAACCTCATGAATCAATCCTATATTTATGAAAAATATCGTCTAACTGGGGTAGATGATCGCATATACAAAACTGTGTAAAAAACTCGATAATAAAACATAAACATTATTGCAAAAATCTATTGACCAAAAAGCTTTTGTTTAATATACTAAGAACAACTTGAGGTCATACAAAATCAGGTAAAAATATATAATAACA
>CAJPPG010000024.1 GCA_905372495.1 Candidatus Saccharimonadota bacterium
GTGGTTGGTCACGTTCTCCCAGATTCCGACCCAGTTCATAAAATTACCATTATCCCTCGTGGTCATACCGGTGGCGTAACTTGGTTTCTACCTCCTGAAGATCGTAGCTATAAGAATATCTATGAATTAAAAGATACTCTTGCTCGTGCTATGGGTGGACGTATCGCCGAAAAAATCATTTTTGGCGAGGATAGCGTTACTACTGGAGCCTCTTCCGATCTGCAACATGTTGCTGAACTCAGCAAGGAGATGATTATTCGTGAAGGCATGGGTAGTAAAACTCGCAATCTCGTTTATCCTTCTGAGGCTACTGGCTATTACACAATCAGCACCGGTAAGCCATACTCAGAAAAGACTGCAGAATTAATTGATGAAGAAATTGCTCAATTTGCTAATGAGGCAGCAAAGCGTGCAGAAGCCGTCTTAAAGGCCAACCGCAAAATCTTAGATCGTGTTGCAGATGCCTTGCTTGAAAAAGAATCTCTTGAAGAAGAAGACCTCAAAAACATCTTTGACGGATCTACCCTTCCAGATTCTGCCAAGCTTCATGACTAACCTCATGTAGTTTGGGTCAGCATCTTTAAGGTCTTAAAAAATACCTGTATTCCAGGTATTTTTTTTGAATCAGATTAATTATTTCTTAGAAGTAAACCTACCAACTTCAATTTAAGATTTGACACTATCTCGTTCATAGCACAGATTTTGTCGGCCATCACTACAATCCAGCTTTCCTTGTATTTTGGCATCACAATACTAAGAGGGAACATATGCGCTTGAATAATATTTTTCTCAATCGCATTCAATTTAAATTCTTTTTTTGCATTGTCAAAAGCAATCAGTGGATGCAAATAAGCGTGCGCCTTAGGCATCGCCGTCTTATCATGCCAATCGTAAAGGAAAAAGTCATGCAGCAGCGCACCTCGAACTAATGAAACTTTATCCACCTTAACTCGGAAAATCGCAGCAAGAGTTAAGCTCATTGTGGCCACTCCAATCGAATGTTCATAGGTAGACACATTGGCATGCTGAATAAAACGTTTCTCACGTTTCATATTATCTGAATTTAAAATTTCTTTACCCAGCTCATGCACGAGTACAAGATTATTTGCTTTCACCCGTATATTATAACATGAAAATGCTTAAAAATCTCAAAAACTCCACCCATCTGCCTCCACAACATCATGTATAATAAATATAAGATGAAGAAATTTCAGTTTCGCTCCGTAGTCGCCATGGCAAATAGTAAACTTAGTGTGAAATATGCTGCCATTTTGCTCAGTTTCAGCACTTTAATTTCCGCACTTCTTGGTATTTTTCGGGATCGCTTCTTAAACTCTTACTATCTTGATACCTATCCCACCGGTATTGATGCTTATACCGCCGCTTTTACCATCCCGGACTTCATGTTCTTCGTTCTCACTTCTGGCGCTCTTGCTGTAAGCTTTATTCCAGTTTTTAATCAAAGATTGGCTACTGGTAACAAAAAATCTGCCTGGGAGCTTAGTTCTTCAATTCTCAATCTTATGGCCATCGTTACCCTGATTTCCAGTATTCTCATCATGATTTTTGCCGATCCTCTCGTTCGTTTTATTGTGGGTCCAGGCCTTGATGAATCTGGTACTACACTCGCAATTAATATGATGCGCGTCATTGCCATTAATCCCTTTCTCTTTAGTATTGCTACGGTCTTAAATTCCATCCAGCAGGCTGTAGGTCGTTTTGTCTTCTTTTCTCTCGCTCCCGCCCTCTATAATGTTGGCATCCTCATTGGAATCACGGTTTTCACTAACGGAATCAATCTCTTTGGTTTGCAGCTCTTTGAAGGGGGAATTATGGGGGTTGCTATTGGTGTTGTCTTTGGCGCTATTCTCCAGATCTTTATTAGCTTAATTGGTCTTTTTGGTCTAGGTTTTGACTATCAGTTTAAGATCTATTGGAAAAATCTCGGTTTTAAAACCGTTCTTAAGCTTTTGCCAGCTAGGTCTCTAGATCAGGGAATTGATTATGTTTATTCCATTCTTGCCACCAATCTTTCTTCTCGCATGGGTAAAGGCGCTCTTCGTTCTTTTCAGCAGGCAAACAGTCTACATCAAATGCCCGTCAATCTTATTGGTGTTGCTATCTCGACCGCCTTCTTTCCAAAATTAACTGAGGAAACTAACAGCGAGGATACCACTAAATTTGATGATGTCTTTCGCCGTGCTCTTCGTATGATTATTTGGATCTCACTACCAGTTTCTGTTATTGCTTATTTTGCTCGTGGTTATGTTGTTAGTTTTGTTAAAAATGGTGGCCAGCCCGTCATCGCCAGCGTCTTAGGTTCTCTCGTCCTTGCCATCTTTGCACAATCCATCTTCCACATCGCCTCACGTGGTTTTTATGCTAGGCAAGATACGAAGACTCCATTTGTTGTCAGTATTGTCGCTGTGGGTTTCACTATGCTTCTCTCCGTCATCTTCAGTATGATTGGTCTTGGTCCTGACGGCTTAGGCTGGGCTCAATCTATTGGTGCCGTCCTCGAAATCTTTATCCTCCTCTTCATTTTGCAGAAAAAATCTCGTCAAAATCTTCTCAATAAGTCCTTCTGGACCGCCTTCATCCGCATGTTAATTGCCTCTGTTATTACCGGCATTTCTGCCTATGTACTCACCAAATTTCTCCCTCTCCGCGCCACCGATAACTCTGTCTTTGTTACCATTCCAAAATTCTTTATTATCTCCATTCTCTCTATGATCATCTATGGTGCTGCCAGCTTCCTTTTGGACCTTGAAGAAGTACAGCCCTTCTTTGAAAAACTTAATAAAATCCTTTTCCGTAATCTTCGTCCAAAAGATAAGTAGATTATGTTTAAAAAATAAACTCCTATCTCATGGTATAATCATTACCATGACAGAGCAAAACAAGAAAGTCGTCTCCGACTATAATGGCTATGATTATAAAAAAATCTTTTGGGAAGATGCTGATCGTAAGTATGAAGACATGGCAGATCGTCTCGCTATTAGACGTCTCCTCCCCCGCAAGATGGATACTTTTGTTGATATTGCTGGTGGCTATGGTCGCCTCGCCAAAGAATATCTTGATCGCGCTAAAACTGCTACTCTTTTTGACTATTCTCAAACTGAGTTAGATCAAGCCAAAGAAGAATTTGGTGACCGTATTAATACCGTCCAGGGTGACATCTATCACACTCCATTCAAGGATAATCAATTCTCTTGTCTCCTCATGGTCCGGGCTACCCATCACTTCGAAGACCTCCCTGCTGTTATTAAAGAACTAAATCGCATTCTTGAACCAGGTGGAGTTGCTGTGATTGAAGTTGCTAATAAGCGCACTCTTCCAAAGATGTTCCGTTACTGGTTTAAGAAGTCTAAAGTCAACCCATTCGACAAAAAACCTTCCAATCTCAAAAATATTGATAAAGATGGTTTTTATAATTATCATCCAGCCTATGTTGAGGATCTCTTTAGAAAATCTGGCTTTGAGATCGCTGACATCCTCTCTGTTTCCAATTTCAGAAGCCAAACCATGAAGAAGGTCTTCAAGACTAAAACTCTTGTCAGTCTGGAAAAGAAATTCCAGAAACCTCTTGCCAGTATGCGTTTTGCTCCAAGTATTTACTATAAATTAGTTAAAAAATCTACTGATAATCAATAACAATATGCTACCGCTCGCGTAAATAGGCGGTATCTAAATTAAAATATAACTATGAAATTATTTCGCCTCAGTACCTACCGTCTTTTTCGTCCGTCTATTTTTGGTTACCATAAAAAAATGGCAGATCCATTCAAGGTTATGGTCATGTCGGACCTACATTTTAGTTATCAAGTAACAGATCAAAAACTGAATGCCATTGTGAGACAAGTCAAAAACCTTGCACCGAAGTATATTCTTATGCCAGGTGATCTTGTTGATACTTTGGATATGGTTGATGCTGATTCTGAGCTGAACCGTTTTCTGAATTTCCTAAAGTCCTTAGGCGAGCTTGCTACGGTCATTATTAGCGTGGGGAATCACGACATGTATCGTAAGCCGAAGGGTGGCCGTCATGGTTGGCAATATGGTGAAACTAATCAATTATTTGATCAAATTCGCCAACTTAAAAATGTGCATCTTCTAGATAATCAAGTTTATGAAGATCAGTATATCTACTGTTTAGGTTATACTCAGTCTCCAGCCTATTACAAAGCAAAAAAAGGTGTCACTGAGAATCTCTCACAGATGATAAAGGAGCTTCAGTCCTTACCAGAGAATTATCTTTATCATCTCCCAGCCAAGAAAATTAAATTTGCTCTCATTCATTCGCCAGTTTTTCTCAACGATTCTGAAATCAAATATCAACTGCGTGAGTTCGATTATTTTATTTCTGGTCACATGCATAACGGGGTAGTGCCACCGGTTTTTGATGAATTAATTAATAACTCTCGTGGACTTATCTCGCCCACTAAAAAGTTCGCACCTGATAACTCCCGCAATACTTTAAGGACTTACGCCGATAAGTTACTTGTTGTCGGCGCACTAACTACTTTTCACGAATCTATCAAGCCATTTAATAAGATGAACGCCTTTTTCCCATCTTATATGGCGCTTATGGAATTTACCGCCAAGAAAACTTACGCCAGAAAACCTTATATCAGGCATACTTATAAAAATTGGTAATCATCTCGACTACTATTGTCAATATTTGAATAAACTTTCTCTATCCTAAATACCAAAACAACCAAAAAAGGTGATTAGTCTAATCATCTTTTTTACTTAAAACAAAAACAATAATTTGGTAGCGCCAGTAGGGTTCGAACCTACGACCTTGAGCTTAGAAGTCTCCTGCTCTATCCAGCTGAGCTATGGCGCCAAGTACCTCTTTAACTATATCACAAAACACGGCTTTTGGGCTAAAATACTAGTTCTTTCCATTCTGTAATGCTAAAGTCTGCAAGATTCCTGATTTGATCAAGATCTCGTATATTATGCTCATCTTCAATCGCGATCACCGTCGTTCCAGCCGTCTTGGCGGCCGTAATTCCTAGTAGACTATCCTCAAATACCAACACCTTTTCAGGAGGAACTGCATAAAAATTGATTAATTGTTGATAGATTTCTGGGTCTGGTTTCGGCATTTTTACATCATCCAAGGTTACAATTCGATCAAAATATTCATTTAAATTAATTTCTCTGCCGATTAATGAATTATTAGATGAAAAGAAGTCGATTTCTCGTTGTTCCGAGCTAGTGGCCATCCCTATCTTGCAGTTGTGTTTTTCCTTCAGCTTTTTTATCACCTGAACTACTCCTGGTTTTGGTCTAACTTTGTTTCGAATCCTTGGAAAAATTTCAGACACTTTCGCATAAATCTCTGATAATAGCCTCTTCCCATCACCGTATTTCCTGTCTAATGCTAAATAGTATTCGTCGTCTGAGTCACTGCGAGATTTATTTTTGATTTTATTCCTAAACTCAATAATTTCATCTATCTCCTCCCAAACTCCATACAGCTCCTTAATTAGCTGCTGATCAAGTTCTCTATACGACCTCAGAGAGTCAGCTATCGTTCCATCAAAATCAAAAACAATCAGGTCAAAATTTGTTAAAAGAGGCTGATTTTCTGCTCTCATATGTATATCATAACATAATAAAAAAAGAGCCATTTGGCTCAAATGGTGAACCATATCGAAACGAATTGGAGCGTTTTTAAAATATCAGAAAACAGTAAACGGGCAACAGGAACTAATTGTCTGCTCGTGAGAATAGATAAAATAGAGACAAGGTTAACTATAATATAATTTATATTAAATAAGGAACCAATACGATGGATAAGCAAGAAATTATAAAGCGATTAAGAGATTTAAATCTACCAAAAGATGAGTATTATGTTCTCTCCGGAGCATCATTGGTATTACGAGGAATCCGCGAAAAATGCTCCGATATTGATCTTTGTATATCCGAAGAATTGTTCGCCGATGTAAAGGATAGATTAAAAATGACACCAGATAAGATAAATTCTTGCAATTTTTATCATTTAAGCAATTCTTTGGAGATAGTTGTCGATAAAAAGTCTCGGTTCAACATGGAAAAAGATTACGAATTCAATCTTGAGGACATTAATACTATTTTAGCTTTTAAGGAATCGCGCAATCTTCCTAAAGACCAGCAGGACATAGTTAATATAAAGAAATATTTAAACAAATAGAAATCCCCAAGCGAATTGCTCAGGGATTGTTGACGAGTTAATCTTCTTCGGAACCAAGACAGAGCTTTCTTGCCGACTCTTAAGTTCACTTTACAGAGTGATAAACAACAAAAAAGAGCCAAACCTTGACCCTGATTCTCAAATGGTGATCTCTGCGGGAGTCGAACCCGCGTTGACGGGATGAAAACCCGTTGTACTAACCGTTATACTAAGAGACCATACAAAACTGTACTGCTATTATTTTAACAGAAAATATTTATTTTTCAATAACCCTTTTATGGATTTTTGAAAATTATTTTTCCTTACAATTTAGAGCAAAAGTGATCTCGTAGTCTTTTGCAGAAAAAGGAGCTTTTGGCTTAATTAATGCGTATGAACCATTAGTATCGCAGGAAAACTTGTCATGTGAGAAATATTTCAACATATCCTTGTTATTTTTTTCGCTGTAATCAAGCAATTTTCGTAGTTTCACTGGTGAAAATCCCATCTGCGTATATTTCTCAAAATACTGTCCAAGGTTTCCTTCCTGCCCCACCGACACATGATCACGCGTAAAACGTTGGTAAAAATCATTTTCGTAGTAATCACGAGCTAACTCTTCCATTTTTTGGTGAGCAAGCTTAGTGCTTGTTAGATTATTTTTCACAAAAATCGCCGCAATTACGACACCCAAACAAGTTAAGACTATCATTAAGCTAAGCACACGTATTAACTTCAAGCTTCGATTACTACATCTCATATCAGAATTATACCATAAGTATTTTATATTTTAATTCAACCAGTATATAATAAGCCCATGCAGAAATTTGCAAATGAACAGCAGATGATTGACTTCGGTCAAAACCTCGCTAAAACACTTGAAGTTCCCGCCGTGATTGAACTCGTCGGTGATGTTGGTGCTGGTAAAACTACAATCACAAAGGGAATTGCTCACGGTCTTGGTATTGATGATGAAATCACCTCCCCCACTTTTACCCTTTCAAAGCGTTATTCTTTTAAGCGAAAAGGTAAAGAGTACTTTCTCGTTCACTATGATTTCTATCGTCTGAATGACCCCGGCATCATGTCCGAAGACCTCTTAGAAAATATTCAAGATAAAAACACTATCACTATCATCGAATGGGGTGATTCTGTCAGCGATCTTCTCCCTGAAGATCATTTGCGTTTTTACATTTCCATTAATGATGACGGTTCAAGGAGTATAACCAAATGAAACTCTATCTAGATACTTCCTCTCCTGAAACTATTTTAAGACTTGATCAAAAAGAATATCGTCTTCCGTTAGGTAATCAGCTCGCCGAACAGCTTCTCTCCGTGATTCATCAAAAACTTTCTGAACATCAAGCTACTTGGACAGATCTCACTGAAATCACTTTTATGGCCGGACCTGGTTCCTTTACTGGCCTACGTATCGGTGCTGCTGTCGTTAATACTCTAGCAGACCAGTTAAACATTCCGCTACATAAATCAACGGGCGAGCAGGTTCCAATTATCCTTCCAGATTATGGTCGTCCAGCTAATATTACACTGCCCAAAAAATAAGATTCTTTGTTATAATTATTTAAGAATAAGGGCATTACATGGATCAAGAAAAAAATAATTTTGCAAACAACAACTCAACAACTATCGGCGGAGTTACTTTTGGTGGTGGTTCTCCTACTTCAGCCCTTGGCGCGTCTCAGGTCACCTCTGAACCAGCGAATAGCTCAAACAACACTTTTGCCATTTCCTCCCAAGACCCCTTCGCTGCTAGTACAAAAAGTCCGTTTGGTGAAAATGGTTTTTCTCAAGCCGCTTCAGCCGGTACTCCCAATTCCAACAATCGTCTCGCAGAGCAAGCTATCGCCAATGCCGCAACTCTTGCTGCGCAACAATCAAAGAGTCCTTCAACCCCACAAAACGACCTAAATACTCCAAAGTCCACTCTTAATGTCCCAGTTGTTTCTCCTACACATTTTGATTTTCAAACCAGTGTTAGCCCCACTGTCGCTCCCATCCCTGAAAATGAGCTTCCTCAGCCCATCGATCCTAAAACCGATCCAAAAGCTATTGCCCTCAAATCTCTCAAGAAAATGACCACCATGTCTCTCGTTTTTGGCGTACTTATGGTGATTTTTCTGGTTCTAAGTATTATTGGTCTCGTTTTTGGTATGTCTC
Source organism: Candidatus Saccharimonadota bacterium (assembly GCA_905372495.1). Lineage (GTDB taxonomy): Bacteria > Patescibacteriota > Saccharimonadia > Saccharimonadales > Saccharimonadaceae > Nanosyncoccus. Next base: position 8,342 of record CAJPPG010000024.1, read on the forward strand.
AAGGTGATAAGATTACCACTCTTGAGCAGACTGTTGCCGCCAAGAATAAGATCATTAAAGCAGTTGAAGAAACCACCGGAGTCTCCAATATTAATAAACCAGAGGATGTCCCAGTTTATAAGGCAACCACCGGATATATTTACCTCACTGACTGGCGTATTAAAATTAAAATCCCAGACAATCTCACTAGTGTTAGTTATATCCTAAATAGTTACGTCTTTAGAAATTCAATCTGCTTTAACGCGGTCCAAAAAGGCACTCAATACAAACCATCCTTTGCTGATCCAGGAAAGAATCTTGGTCGCCAAGGCTGTCTCAGTCGCATTCCAGTCACCGATGGCGATTTTGATGCTACTTCTGGTATTCGTTTTGGCACTAAGGTCTTCACTTATAAAGACTACAATTATTTCTATGTTGATCCAGTTATTTTCAGTACGGATGGCGCAGAGCAAGGATTGGAAAATACGGCCAATCAATTAATTCGCAACATGCTCACTGATAATATCGAGCCATACGAATAAGAATATGTTACAATAAAATCATTCGGGGGATGATTTTATCAAAAATGTAATTATTATATATTTTGTTTAAAGAGCTAATATCAGGAAAATATTAGCAAACCAAAAATAACAAAAAGAAAGAGGAATATGGAGTTTGTCCCGATTATTATCGCCGCTATCGTTGGTCTTGGCGCCGGTGCTGGTATGGTTTTTGCTTATGATAAGAAAAATGAGAATGGTGGTAAAAACAAAGCTGACGATCTCATTAGAAAAGCTAAGAATGAAGCCTCGGATATTGTGCTAAAAGCCAGGAAAGAAGCTGCCGATCTTGCCGAAAAATCCAAGAATGAGGAGGATAATAG
>CAJPPG010000025.1 GCA_905372495.1 Candidatus Saccharimonadota bacterium
TGCGTCGTTCAAATAGAGAAAATAAATTTTCTCTATTTTTCCTCCTTGAGTGGTCTGGGCGACCAGATTTGAACTGGCGACCTCGCAGTCCCGAACCGCGCGCGCTACCAACTGCGCCACGCCCAGATATTTTTATCTTATCATGATTTTTCCGTCCTAATTGCTTTTTTTGGGTTATTCATAAAACTTTATAAATAATAAAACCCCAAGATGCTAAAATAATGACAGAATGAAGAATAATTCATCATCAAGAGCTGCTCGACTATTGCCGCTTTTTGCACTTCTTCTCATCTATTTAATGCTCTGCGCTCAGTCCATCATTAGGCCCATCGCAAACTCTGAGGCCTCCAATTATCTAAATTTCTTTCAACTTTCGACGACTGGCGAACCGATATACTCTTCACGCCACTCACTTTTTACACAGGATCTTTATTTTGCAACCTTAAGTCCTTGGACCAATTTTTTTGGCTCTTCTCTTACTTCGATTCGTTCCTTTTCTGTTTTCTGTGGTGCTTTTATCATCTTTATCCTTTTCTTTATCCTACGAAGTAAATTAGACACTAAACGTACGCTCCCCCTCATCTCGATTTTTGTCCTAAATCCTCTTTTCGTTCATCTAGCCACCAGTTTTGACTCACACATAGTCTTACTACATATGCTCTTTGTTCTCTATGTCGGGCTATACTTACTCTATAATATTAAGCTCAAAGACCTGATTAGTTTTAGGAAACGCCGCCCTCTCATCAATTGGCGCGCAGTTTTTCCTAGTGTCTCTTCTCGGTCTCGCGCCCAAACAATCTTCTCACTCTTTTCGTTCTTAGTCGCAATTGTACTTATTATCAGTACGCTTCTAATTGGGCTAAAACAAGATACAACTCTTCGTAAAACCTTTATCGCAATCTATCAGTCAAAAATCGTTGAGAATTCTGCGCAAAATAATAGTCAGTCAAATCAGCAAAATATTCCTATAATTGTCGATCAACATTATTCACCCAGTCTTATCGTAGAGAATATCCTGGTGGCAAGGGAGTTAAAAAAAGAACCGCTTTCAATCCATTGGGGTTTTAGTATTGGCTCCATCAAAAAACAGCTTAAAGATCAACAAGGTTTTTGGCTGCTATCTAGCCAGAACCAATCATCTTCGAGTCTAAAAGAGCAATTATCAAATTACCAAGAAACTGAATTTATCAATTTCGATCATCATTCGGCCAGATATTTTGTAACTGAAAAATAATAACACTATCAAATATGTTATAATTACTTAAGTTATGAGTAGATTATTTAAACGCACAAAAATCTTGGCCACCATCGGCCCTTCTGTTTTCTCAGAAGAAAAAATTACAGAATTAATCATGGCTGGCGCTAACGGTTGTCGCCTTAACTTCTCTCACGGAAGCTACGAAGAGCGTGATGAGCAGATTCTTTGGATTCGCAACGCTGCCGCCAAAAAAGGTCGCTCCGTCGCAATCTTACAAGATCTTCAGGGTCCAAAAATCCGTCTTGGTATTTTGAAAGACGATCGTCTTGATGTAAAGACTGGTGATGAACTAGTCCTCGACTATGCAGTTAAAGAACATGATGGTTCAACCACCCTTCCAGTTCAGTATAATCTTGCTGAGCGCATGAAAGTCGGTGAGCCTCTCTTTATGTACGATGGTAAGATTCGTTCTCAGGTTATCGAAATTGTTAGTGACACTGCAATTCGTGTTCGTATCGAAAATGATGGTTTCATTATGAGCCGTAAAGGTCTCAACCTTCCTGATACTGACTTCGGCGGTGATGTTATTACCGAGAAAGATATGGCCGACATTGAATTTGGTGCATCTCGTGACTTTGACTTTGTCGCTATGAGTTTTATTCAAAGCGCTGAAGATGTTGAGAAGCTTCGTCAAATTCTTCTCTCTCACGGTTCAACCGCACAGATCGTTGCTAAGATCGAGACTAAAAAAGCCATCGAAACTGACGAGAAACTTGAAGCCATCGTTAAGGCCACCGATGCTATTATGGTTGCTCGTGGTGATATGGCTGTTGAAGCCGGCAATGAAGTTGTACCAATTGTCCAGCGCAAACTAGTTAATCTCTGCCGTAAACACGGTAAACTTTGTATCGTCGCTACTCAAATGCTTGGTTCTATGGTTGATAACCCAGAACCATCTCGTGCTGAAGTTTCTGACGTTGCTAACGCCGTCATTCAGGGTGCTGATGTTGTCATGCTTTCTGATGAAACTGCACAGGGTAAATATCCTGTTGAGGCCGTCAAGCAAATGAAGAAAATTATTCTCTATACTCAAAATCATGTTAATGTTAATCCGCTTGATACTGATCCAAAGGGCGAGAATGAAAGCTATAACGCTGTTGCTAGCGCTGCAGTTAAATTAGCTGAGAAAATTAACGCTGATATTATTGTTTGTGAGACTGCCTCTGGTGCTATCGCCGACTCAATCGCCGCCGAGCGTCCAACTCTCCCAATTATTTCCGTCACAAGTAGCCCACGTGTTGCTGGTCAGCTCGCTCTCACCTATGCTAACGCTAGCTTCGTTCGTCCATATTCTGACAACTATGGCATCGATCTTGTACAAGAGCTTAAATCTGCTGGCTACGTTACTCCAAAGGAAGGCTCAAGCCAGGTTCTAGCCGTTATCGTTTCTGGTCAACCAAATACTGTTTCCGGTACCGACACTATCCAAATTCGCAACATCTAACAAGGCGAAAATACCAAAAATAATACCTCTAGGGGTATTATTTTTATACTTGTATTTAAAATTAAGTCATTTAAATGTTTATACAAAATCTTTAGGTGATTGAAGAAAAAAATAAGCATAAAGATATATACTAGATATATCATGTTTGATAAAACTACTATTCGCGATCTCTCGCTTGATCAAAAAAATGTTCTAGTCCGCGCCGATTTTAATGTACCAATCCAAAATGGCCAGGTCACCAGTGACTTTCGTCTTCGGGCCGCCCTCCCCACTCTTCAATATCTGCTTTCCAAGCAGGTAAATCGTGTGATTTTGATTACTCATCTAGGTCGCCCCAAGGGAAAAGTTGATCTCTCGTGTTCGCTCGCTCCAGTTGCAAAAGCCCTCTCAAAACTTCTTGCGCATCCAGTGAAATTTATTCCCGAAACAATTGGACAGTCCGTTAAAGATCAAATCGATGCCACGCCATCTGGCTCAGTCATCCTTCTTGAGAATCTCCGTTTTTATCCTGGAGAAGAGCAGAACGACCTAGAGTTCGCAAGGCAGATCGTCCACGATACTTCTGCAGATCTCTATGTTCAAGATGGTTTCGCCGTTATTCATCGCGCCCATGCTTCAACCACTCAAATTCCCACTCTCCTTCCCACTGTCTCCGGTTTCCTTGTTGAGAAAGAGGTTCAAAGTCTTAGCAAAATTCTTAACTCCCCAACTTCTCCGGTCACCGTTATTATCGGTGGCGCCAAAATTTCTGATAAGCAGCCTCTAATTGACCGTTTCCTTACGATTGCTGACCATATCATCGTTGTTGGTAAAATTGCCGCCGATGGCTACGTTCCTAATAATCCAAAAGTTTATGTTGCCGAAGACTTTCGCGAAGACAAAGAGGGTAATAAACTAGACATTGGCAACCTCTCCCTCTCTAAAATCTTACCAACTATCAAACATAGTCACACCATAATCTGGAATGGTACTGCTGGTAAGACCGAGGAGCCCGGTTTTGATTTATCCTCAAAAGCTATCGCCGAAGCTATTGGCCAAAAAAATCCCGAGTACAATCAGACAGTTATTCTAGGCGGCGATACTTCTGGTTATATTGAGAAACTCCTTGAAGAGCAGTCCACTAATTCACTAGATCACATTTCTAATCTTCTTGAATATAGTTTAATCTCTACTGGTGGTGGCGCCAGCCTCGAATTTCTCCTTGGTCTCCCATTACCTGGTCTTGATGCCATAAATTAGCACTCTAGACTTGACAGTGCTAGTTTTTGCTTTACAATAGAACTATGCAAGATGATTTTACAGAAATTATGAATAATTTAACCGAGAATGCTCGTTTTGCACTCCAAAAATCTGATTATTATGCCAAACGATATAATAACGGTTATATGAGTACAGAACATCTTCTCCTTGGTATTCTTTCCCAAGATACCAGCACCGGTGCCCGCTTCCTCGCAGATGAAGACATTAATCTTGAGTCCGTTGAAAAAACCATCAATCACACCGCTGTGGAGGTTCCTGGTTCCCAGATGGCTATGATGTCTCTCTCCGAAGCTGCTGTTCTTACCCTTCGTATGGCCGCTAATTTCACCAAAGAACAGGGAATCAAAATTATCGGTACTGAACATATCTTATATGCTCTTCTTCGACAACCAAACTCTCGCGCCAGTCTTATTCTTCAAGGTCTCAAAGTGGATTTAAATAATCTTACTAATACCATCGAGGAATACACCGAAAAACAAGCCGAAGATGCTAAGATTGATCAGAAAAAGGCCGGATTCACGCGCAAGACTCCGCTAAAATGGCTCACCAAATATGGTCAAGATCTCACGGAAATGGCTAAGCAAGGAAAACTTGATACCGTCATTGGCCGTGATCAGGAAATTGAACGCACAATTACGATTTTATGCCGTCGCACTAAGTCAAATCCCGTACTTATTGGCGAAGCTGGTGTTGGTAAAACTGCCATCGTCGAGGGTCTCGCCACGCGGATTGCTAAAAACGAAGTGCCAGGCAGTCTGATCGGCAAACGCATATATCAAGTCGATCTTAGCTCGGTGGTTGCCGGTACTAAATTCCGCGGCGAATTTGAGGAGCGTATTAAGGGTATTATTGATGAAGCTTCCGGTAGTAAAGATCTTATCCTCTTTATCGATGAAATTCATCTTCTTTCTGGTGCAGGCTCCGGAGAGGGTAGTCTTGATGCTGCCAATATTTTAAAACCAGCCCTAGCTCGTGGTCAAATCCGTCTCATTGGTGCCTCCACCATGGATGAATATCGTAAGACTATTGAAAAAGACAAAGCTCTCTCTCGCCGTTTCCAAACTGTTATTGTCGAAGAACCAACCGACACGGTTACTCTTCGTATTCTCAAAGGCATCAAATCGCATTATGAAAAACATCATGGGGTGATTATTCCGGATGAAATTTTGGAAACTGCGATTAATATGTCTAAGCGCTACATTAATGACCGCTTTATGCCAGATAAGGTCATCGACGTTATTGATGAGGCTAGCGCTATCGCCAAGGTCGCTGCTGATAAAAAAGGTGGCGGAGAATATAAGAAGCTTAAAATTGAGCGTGAAGATTTAGAAAAGAAGATTGAAGAAGCTGCCGCAGCCGAAGATTTTGAAAAAGCTGCTCTCTATAAGACTCGTGTCGCCAAAATCGACGAGGAAATTGAAAAACTTGAGCAGGCTGGCATCAACGATCAAGTTTCACCAACTCTCACCGAAGAAAATCTTGCCACCGCCATTAGCCTAAAAACTGGTATCCCAGTTTCTAAGGTTCATGGTTCCGAGTTGAAGATGCTGACTGATCTTGAGAAACACCTGGATAAAGCCGTGATCGGCCAAGAAGAGGCGGTTAAGGCCGTTGCTAAAGCCATCCGCCGCGGTCGCTCCGGTATTGGTGATCCCAAACGCCCTATCGGTTCCTTCCTTTTCATGGGTCCAACTGGTGTTGGTAAAACCGAGCTTGCTCGCGTCATTGCCCGTGAAGTCTTTGGCGGCGATAACTCACTGATTAAGATTGATATGTCTGAGTTTGGTGAAAAACATAATGTTTCTCGTCTAGTTGGCGCCCCCGCTGGTTATGTCGGTTATGATGATGGTGGTAAACTCACTGAAGCTGTGCGTCGTCATCCATATTCTGTGGTCCTCTTTGATGAGATTGAAAAAGCCCACCCAGAAGTCTTCAATATGTTGCTTCAAATTCTTGAAGACGGTGTCTTGACCGATGGTCAAGGTAATCACATCAAGTTTAATAACACCATTATTATTCTCACCTCAAACCTTGGCGCGGACGAAATGTATGATGATACTGAGTTCGGCTTTGGCGCTAAAGACAAAAAGAGCGATAAATTCATCGCAGAAGAATATGAGGCCAGCAAGAATGCTGCTATGAAGGCTCTCAAGAAATCTATGCGTCCTGAATTAATCAACCGTCTTGATGCCATTGAGGTCTTCCACGCTTTGACTAAGAAACAGGTTGAACAGATTTTTGACAATATGATCTCAGACCTTAAGAAGCGTCTTGCTAATAAATCATTTGGTCTCAAACTCACCAAAAAAGCTTCTGAATTTCTTATCGAAAAAGGTTTCGATCCAAAGAATGGTGCTCGTCCACTTCGCCGCGCTATTGAAGATCATCTTGAGTCCATCATCTCTGAGGCTATCATCTCCGAAAAAATCAAAAAAGGTGAAATCGCTGTTGTTGATCTTAAAGATGACAAGCTCACACTAGAAATTGAAAAGAAGGAAAGATAATCAATGAAGCATCGCGCAAGGTTTGGTAGCCTCCTCTTCACCATTTTCATTGTGGCCACCCTTCTTTGCGCTTATGCTTTTCAAGACGAATTTAAGGCAGGAGATTATGCTCTGACCGGTGATCTTTCATCTATTGCCACCTCTCTCAATCTAACCAGTCGTGCACAACTCATTCTTCGGGCTACTCACCCATCTCTACAAGAAAAAGAAAATTTTAACCAAAATTGTAATAGCCATAGTCAGGAAATCTATGTACTTGGTTGCTATCGTGAAGATCAGGACCGCCTCTATATTTATAATGTAGACTCCTCCGAAATTCCCGGCGTACGTGAAGTGACTACTGCGCATGAAATGTTGCATGCCGCCTACCATCGTTTACTTTTCTGGGAGAAAAATGACCTCAACAATCAACTTCAGTCGGTCTATCATCAACTTCCCACCGATTCCGACCTCCGTGTTTCGATGCAGAATTATCGTCCAGATGAATTTTATGATGAGCTTCATTCCCGTCTTGGTACTGAAGTAAAAAATCTTCCGGCCCCACTCGAGCGCTATTATCAAAGATATTTTGTAGATCGGCAGGCAATCGTTAAATTTAATGAACAATACCACAATGTCTTTACTGAGCTTAAGCGTGAAACTGATCGTCTCAAGACCTCTATTGAAACCAAAAAACAAGCTATTGAGGCTCAAACAAAACAGTATCAAGAACAAAAACAGCAGCTAAATACAGTAATTTCCGACTTCAATTCACGCGCCGCTCGCGGTGATTTCAGTAGTCAAACTGATTTTAATACTAAACGTCAAGCCATTGTTTCTCGCATCGATAAACTCAATCTAGAGTACGATCAGCTAAAGAAGAATATTGAGGAGCTTAATTCAGAAATCGCAAAATATAATCAAAGTATTTATCATAACAATGAGCTTATTGATCAGATTAATTCCAATTCCATCCCTAAAGTCGACAAGGGCTTATCCAATAGTTAATAAATAAAGGAGTAATATGAAAAATCAACTAAATAAAGCAAACGACTATCTCGTTCCCACCGTTATTGAGACCACTAATCGTGGTGAAAGATCGTACGATATTTATTCGCGCCTCTTAAACGACCGTATCATTTTTATGGGCGAGGATGTTAATTCCCATACAGCCAATTTGGTGGTCGCTCAGCTGCTCTTCCTCGCACACGATGATCCCAAGAAGGATATTAAGCTTTACATTAACTCTCCTGGCGGTTCAGTTTACGATGGTCTTGCCATTATTGATACCATGAATTATATTGAGCCAAATGTTCAAACCATTGGTATTGGGTTGCAAGCTTCTATGGGGGCTATGTTACTCAGCTGCGGCGCCAAGGGTAAACGTTTTGCTCTGCCAAATGCTCGTGTTATGATTCACCAGCCTAGTTCTGGCACTGAAGGTAAAATCACCGACCAGGAAATCATGTTAAAGGAAGGTATTTTCTTAAAGAAGCGCCTTGCCGAGATTATGGCAAAGAACACTGGTAAAACGGTCGCTCAGGTTATCAAAGATATGGACCGCGATAATTGGATGTCTGCCGAAGAGGCCAAAGAATACGGCATCATCGATCAAGTCATCGAAAAATAGTAAAAAAATATCCACCAACTTGGTGGATATTTTTTAGTTTCCTAGCTTCTATTTTTCTTGATGTAAGTATCCTCTTTTTCCATCTGCGCCTTTAGAGTATACTCCTTACATTTTCCATTAGAACAGTTCGCTGGTTCATAAGAGTATGTGCTACCTTCTCGCCCCAAGTTTACTCCACCTGGATCCGTAAAGAGACTTGGGTCCATCACCGTTAAATTCTCTTCAGAAATTTTTTCAGGGTAGTATCCATTCTTTGCGTGGAAGCCTTCCTCAAGTGCATAATACATTGCATTGATCGCTTCCTTGCGCTGTTCGTCGCGGTGCATCGCATCCAAATTTAATTTCTGCAAAAAGAATAGTACGAGTAGTAACGAGGCAAAAAAGATCACCACCACCAACTCAATAATCGTAAACCCCCTCTTTGTTTTTTGTTCAACCATACCCATATTATACACGATTTTCTGCTAAGAACTTTTTCACCTTCGGGGGGATTGATGTGAAATGGGGTTGTCTATAGAACTCTTCCAGGTCAACCCATAAAAAGCCATCAGACTCATTTGGATCGATTTTTATTTCTTGAATCTCATTTATCTCAAATAAATAACCAAAATCATGATGTAAGTGTGCTGGTTCGCCTTTTTTGGGATTCTCTGGAATCTTATGAGTATCAATATGAAACGGCACTAGTGGGTCATCTGGCAGAATTTCGATATAATTTATTTTTTCTAAATCAAGACATCCCGTCTCTTCCTCAAGCTCCCTTAGTGCTGCCGCAAATGGCGTAGCATCCTCTTTTTCAATATGTCCGCCCGGTTGCAGCAAAATGCCTAAGGACTTATGTTTTAAGAGTAAAATCTTACCAAGACTAGGACAGAGAATAAAAGCCGAGGCAGTAAAATGG
>CAJPPG010000026.1 GCA_905372495.1 Candidatus Saccharimonadota bacterium
TTTATAAGAACAGTTGACTTTATTAATTTATATGTTATAGTTGATAAGCAACGTTGTGATAACAGTCGCTGCGGGGTTTGTTTTGACCAGTTTCAGGGTAAATCTTGCGAAGAATCTTACCCAAGAAAGGTGGTGAGAGTCCTTTAAATCTTTGGAAAACACGAGAAGCTATGGCCATCCAAAAAATCGTTATAGTAGAACACAAGTGTTAATTTTTAATATATAAATAAGCCATAGTTTCTCAAAGCTTCCATACAGAAAGGGGGTGAATATGTATGGGATGGATGATTACCGATAAGGTAACAGGGCATTCATATGATACCGATCGCGACGGCTACGAGTCAGTTGCGGAGGCACTCTATGAGCACCCAGAGCGTTTTACAGACGCAACCACCGAGGAAAAGCGTCAGATTAAAGACGGCGCTGAAATCCTTGGTTGGAGGCCGCGTTACTAGCGCAAAAATTTCCCTCCATAAGGAGGGGCCATGTGTTTTTTCCAAAATCTTCTCTCGGGGAGCCAATCGGCTCCCCTCTTTTTTATTTTAAACATATCTACTATAATATAATTATCTTGTCATACTTCGGTCACTGACAATGAAAAAATTGAAAAAGCTTTAAGTATCGTCATTTATACTTTTAGCCAGGAGCCAATAAATCAGGCTCGCATAAATGACTCCATTTTTAATAAATCAAGGAGTTACTTATGAAAAATAATATTAACAATAATCAAGAACGCGTCGAAGTTATGGCTCTCTTTGGGTACGAAATGACCCCTTGTCAGCCATTAAATTTCAAAAAACGTAGTGGGGAAGAGTTTGAAGTTACTGAACTCCTCCAAACCCACATTCGTTTTATTGGCAACACCGCCATCCACATCTTTGACGTTATCGCAGGACAAAGCAACTATCAGCTATCCTTCAATGCCACCGACCTTTCCTGGCATCTACGTCTTGCGTAAGTTCAGAAAGAGACCGTCGGTCTCTTTTTTGACGGATAAAATAAATCTTGATCCCCCTACTCGCCACTTGGCTAATTACTTAAGATGTAGTCTTCAGAAATTCATCGACTACTAGTCTAAGCTCATCCGTACTTTTACAATCCATCAACTTTACCCGCAAATCAGAAGCTCCATCAAATGAATTAATATATACCTTGAACATTCGTTTTAAAGGCTCAAAAGGATAACGCGATCCCGCCGCCTCCAACTCTTTTTTTCTAGCATCAAAACAATCTAGATGATATTTAAATAAATTCATTAAATCAAGCACACTTATATCACCACCTTGTGATATCAGCCTACGATTAGTAAAACAATACGGGTTTGAAAATACACCACGCCCAATCATAAAACCATCGACTTCTGGGTATTTTTCTCTTAATTCTTGTACGTGCTCGTAATTTAAAATATCACCATTAATAGTTAATCTCGTCGCTGGGGCAATTTCATCACGCAATTTCAAAATTTCCGGAATCAAATCAAAATGCGCCGGCACTTTAGACATTTCTTTTCGTGTTCGCAAATGAATCGTTAAGTTTGCAACTTGTTGTTTTAAAACAATTGGCAACCAATCCTTGTATTCATCGACATAAGTAAAACCCAGTCTAGTTTTCACCGACACCGGTAAGTTTGTATTCTTTTTAGCTTCGTTAATACAATCAATCGCAAGTTCCGGCGTCCTAATCATTGCTGCTCCACCTCCAGCCTTATTTACATGTCGATCCGGACAGCCCATATTAATATCTAACCCTTGAAAACCCAGCCCCTCTAGCTCACGCGCAATTAGAGCGAAGTGTTCTGGAATTTTACCCCAAATCTGCGCAATAATCGGAGTATCCGCCTCGCAGACCGTCAGACGTTCAAGAGCGTCATGTCGGCCCTTCAGAGACGCATATGATGTGACATTCGTAAACTCAGTGTAGAACAGGTTCGGTCGTCCAGCTCGCTCAATCACTTGTCGAAACACCACATCCGTTACCCCTTCCATGGGAGCTAAAATTGTAAAACCTTTAGGTAGATTCTGCCAAATATTCATTTTATTCTTCCGTATTTTTTAAGATAATCGCTTGTTCATAAATTTCTTCGAAACGTGCAATAGTTCGTTTCAAATCATGACGTTTTGCAATCTCGATTGAGGCTAACTTATACTTCTTTAAACGTTCTGGCTCTAGCAAGATTCGTTTCATCGCGTGAGCAATTCCTGTAATATCTCCCGGACGACAAAGTTCACCGTTCTTTCGATTTTGGCATAGTTCCGATACCGCCCCAGCATCAACCGCCACAAGAGGCAACCCTACTGCTGCCGCTTCTATCAGAACAATACCTTGCGTTTCAGTCTCTGATGCCGTTACAAACATTAAGCCAGCTCGATAGATCTCTATCAACTCTGGTGGCATAATTTTACCCAAGAACTTCACCTGCCCCTCAATTCCCAGTTCTTTTGCTAGAGTTTTCAGGTTCGCAAGGTCAATCCCGTCCCCCACGATAATCAGCTCCAAATCATTAGTCTCAACCTTCGGCAACATTAATAACTTCTTAAAGGCCTCAAGTACTACACTAATACTTTTTTCTGGGTCGACTCGTCCTATATATAAAATTTTTTTAGTTTTTGATGTCAGTCCATACTTTTTTAAAATCTTTGTATCCGGGTTTTTTGGATAAAACTCCGTTAAATCCACCCCATTTGATAAAGCCTCGACTGTTACTTTAAAATGTTTACGATTTTTAGGAATTAAATCACCTATCGCCATTTCAGTTGGCATGGTTGCATATTCTGCATGTTTCAAAAAACTCGACATATACGCGCGCAGCATTGCATTAGACGCTTTTTTAATTAATTTCGGTTTTAATATTTTAAACTGATCCGTCACATTATCTGGATAAGCATGCCCCGTCGAAACTAGTGGCACCTTATATTTTTTTGCGTACCACATCACAGCAAGTGCAATCGTTTCTGCCGTCTGCAAATGAATTACATCCGGTTGAAAATCTTTTAATACTTTTTTTATTTCTCCTACCGGATTTACCGACCACCAAATACCGTGACGATAAGCCAGTCTTGGCATCTGAATACCGAGAAAATCTCGCTTCTCGGGCACCTTATTAATTTGATCCGGATAAAAAGGGAAGCGTAGGGAAGTTAAAAATGCTGTTTTTACACCGTTTTCTGCATCCGTTTCAATATGAAATTTTCCATTAAAACTTGGCGAAAGCACCAATACCTCGTGCCCAGCCTTAGCTAAGCCATTTGCAAGATTATGCGCAAAAACCGCCACCCCATTCGTCATCGGGTAGTAAATATCTGAAGCAATTACAATTTTCATTTCTTCTATTATATCAAATTCAATAAAATCCCACCTTCACTTCTGTTATAATACCGATATGAAGAAAACTAAAAAAGTTCCGAGCCAAGTTTCCGTCAATCGACGCGCAAGTTTCGACTACCATCTTGGTGATAAGCTTATTTGTGGTATGGCCCTTTCCGGCCCTGAAGTTCGCCTCATTCGCGATCACCATCTCCAGCTCAAGGGCTCTTTTATCACCTTAAGAAATGATGAACTTTGGTTAAACAATCTTACTATTGGCGCCGAAACCGCCAGAAATATTAAACTTCTTGCCACTAAAAAACAGATCCTCTCTCTTCAAAAATCAAAACTTCTTGGTAATACTATTGTTCCTACCAAACTTTTTGGCGATTCCCGTCACATTAAACTTGAAATCGCCCTTGCTTCTGGTAAGAAAAAATACGACAAACGACTCAGTATTAAACATCGCGATCTCGACCGAGAGCGCCAAAAATATTAGGATAATCATATGCAATATTCTCTCTATTCTTGGAACGTTAACGGCATCAGAGCCGTCCTTAAAAAAGGCGTACTTCAAGATTTACTCCAATCTAAAAATCCCGACTTCCTCTGTCTACAAGAAACTAAGGCAAAAAAAGATCAAGTCGAAGTTGATTTTCCAGATTATCAAGAAATCTGGAACTCAGCGAATCGTGCTGGCTATTCTGGCACCGCAATCTTTGCCAAAAATCATCACCCCCTTCAAGGTACTGAACTAAACTTAGAACATTTCCTAGCCGCTCAAACTGATCCAGAAATTACCAAAATTATTAATCAACTTCATCAGGATCAATATGGCGCTCCCTTAAGCGAAGGTCGTATTACCACTGTAGAAACACCTCATTTTTACCTAGTTACCGTTTATACACCAAATTCTAAGAATGATCTCTCGAGACTAAGCCTTCGTCATGATCTTTGGGATCCTCTTTTTCTTCACTATATCAAGTATCTTGAACAGACTAAGCCTGTAGTCTTTTGCGGCGACCTTAATGTTTCACATCATGAAATTGACCTTGCAAGGCCAAAACAAAATACTAAAAATGCTGGCTTCACTAAAGAGGAACGAGAAGGTATTGAAAATTATGTCAAAAACCACCTCCTCGATACTTTCCGCATTCTTCATCCCGAAACTATTAAATATTCATGGTGGTCGCACTGGGGTCATGCCCGTGAAAATAATGTGGGGTGGAGAATTGACTATTTCTTCATCTCTGAAGCATTAAAAGAACATCTTTTAAATGCAGAAATTCACGACCAGATTCTTGGTTCTGATCACTGCCCCATTTCAATTACACTTCAATTTTAAGAAAGGATATTATGCAAAACGCAGATTATTGGCAAAAATTACAGCCTATCACCGATAACTCAATCCTTTGGAATATTCCCGAACAAAAGACCGGCCGCATCGCCATCCTTGGTGGCAATTTACAAAATTGTATGATTGCCATTAAAAATACAGAATTCTTAAATTCACTTCCCATTAAAACCGCCAATCTACTCCTTCCCGACGCCCTACAAGGGAAACTACCAACTTTTTCTTCGTTATATTTCGCTGAGTCCACCGAGTCAGGCTCCTTTGCTCGCTCGAGCACCTTAGAAGACTTTGCTCTAAATTCTGATCTCGTACTATATTCTGGTGATTTTTCCAAAAATTCCATCACCGAAATCGCTATTACGGACACCCTTAAAAAACTCAACCAAAATCAACTGGCCGTCCTATCTCGTGATACAGTCGATCTTATTACCGCTGATATTCAAGGTATACTCGAGCGCCAGAATCTTATTCTCATAGCCAGTCTTGCGCAGCTTCAAAAAGTCTTCCGCGCTGCGCTTTATCCTAAAATGATTCTTCTCTCCATGCCTATCTTCCCGGTAATTGAAATCCTTCATAAATTCACCCTCAGCTATCCCTGTACTATTTTTACTTTTCACCAGAATCAGATCATTATTGCGCGCTCCGGTATAGTCCACACAATCGCCATTGACAAAACTTCATACACCCCACTCTCACTTTGGTCTGGAACCCTTGCCTGTAAGATTTCCGCCCTAGCACTCTGGAATCCACAAAATCTTCTTGAAGCCACAGAGACTGCTGTTTTTTTGGGATCACCGACAAAACTGGCAAAATAATCTCTAATCGCCAAAAATAAGTACTTATGCTAAAATAAACATTAGTAGCTTAGGGATTTATTATGTCGAATAAGGTAATGATTGTTGGAACAGGAAACGTTGGTGCAAGTATTGGTTTTTCACTTGTCTCACAACGTACTGCCGTTAACGAATTAGTTCTTGTCGATCTTAATCAAGACGACGCAGAAGGGGAAGCGATGGATTTGCGTGACACCCTTGCTGTCAGTCCTACTTACCTTAAAATTTCTGCTGGCAGCTACGAAAAAGATGCTAAAGATACCGATATTATTATTTTTACTGCAGGCGCTGCCCAGAAAAAAGGTGGCGAAACCCGCATGGAACTACTCACGCGTAATGCCAAGATCCTCCACAATGTTATTGATCAGCTTCTTGCTGCTAATTTTCACGGAATTTTTCTCATCGTCACTAACCCTGTTGACGTTATGAGTTACCTCGCCATGCAATATTCTGGTTTTCCTAGCCATAAGGTGATTGGTTCTGGTACTGTTCTTGACTCTGCCCGTCTTCGCTATTATCTCGCTGAAAAACTCAAAGTTTCACCAAAATCAATCCATGCCTACCAAGTCGGAGAACATGGCGATTCTGAATTTGCCATCTGGTCCTCTGCCAATGTTGGTGGACAGCCTGTTCAAAAATTACTAAAAAAAGCTGATCTTGAGACAATTGAGCAAGAGACAAAAACAGCAGCCTATAAAATTATTGAGTGTAAAGGCGCCACCTATTATGGCATCGGTGCCTGTGTCACTAGTATCGTAAACTGTATTTTCAATGACGAATGTAGAGTCCTGCCAGTTTCAACCTATGACGCCTTCTCAGATACTTATTTTGGTTTCCCAGCAGTTGTTGGTAGAAGGGGAATTATTCACCGCCTAGATACAGAACTCACCGAAGCAGAATCATTAAAACTCCAATCTTCAATTAATGTTATCAAAAAAGCCATCAGCACCATACCGACAAATTTTTCATAGTCTGCTATACTTAGGTCATGATTCGGCAAATTAAAAATATCCTTAAATTCACATTAATTATCAGTTTAGTTTCGCTTATCCTCTTGACTCCTCCAGTAAACGCCAGACGTCGCCGCAGTGATTTTGATATTACTGATAATTTTACGTTTAATAGTTTTACAGGTGACTACTATATAACTCGTGACGAAAATAATCTTGCCAAAATGCATGTCGTCGAGACTTTAGTCGCTAAATTTCCTGATTATGACCAGAACCACGGTATCAAGCGTGTTATCCCCGCCACTAATAATGGCGTTAAGAATATCGTCATCTCAAGTCCCTCAAAATTTCAAGCCAAAGTCAAACGTAACGGTAATGAAGAGCCTTATATTACATCCTTTACTGACGACAATATCGTTCTAAAAATTGGCAATCAGAATACTTTTGTTACCGGCGAACAAACCTACACTATCGAATACGATTTTGAGAACGTTGCTAATGATGTCGAACTAGAAAAATCTGCCAAAGATACAGCGGATACTATTCATAAATTCCAAGAAATCTATTGGAACGCCAACGGTAGTGCCTGGAAACAATCTTTCGGTTCCGTCACCGCCAACGTTCATGTCGATAAAAAACTGATACCCGAACTCTATGATACTACTATCTGTTTTAGTGGCGCCTACGGCTCCCGTAATAATTGTGACAAAACAATCGAAACCGCCGACGGATTCACTTTTACAAGCCAAAACCTTTCTCGAGGCGAGGGACTAACCTTTGGTATCGCCTTTCCAGAAAATACCTTCACTCCAGCCCCTGTTCGCATCAGTTATATTGCCTATTTCGCCTTTGGTGGTGCCTTAATTGTCCTTATTGCAACTATAGCCATTCTGGTTCGCCGCTATCTTAAAAAGATTGCCCCTAAAAAACGCTTTTACAAGAGCCTCTTCACCGCACCACAATTTACTCCACTTGAGGGTTATACCATTGCTGAAGCCGCTAATCTTTATCTGAAACCTGCACAAAATCCTAAAGTTGCAGCCGTTCTTGAACTTGCCGTCCAAAAGAAAATTGAAATCATTAGACATGAAGATAGTAAAAAGAGGCTTTTTAGTAAAGAGTCTTGGGCAATCCGTATTAAAGACCTCAAAGGGTTATCAAAAGAACAACTTTCGCTACTAAATATCATGAATGGCGGCATTGAACAGCTAACAAAGGACCAGGTTATCGAATTAAAGGCCCACCGCTACAGCAGTACCCTCACTGCACTCTATAAACAATTCGATACCGAAGTTGAATCTTCCCTTAGAGAGCGTAAAGACCTAGAGCCAGAAACCAAGTTTTTCCAAAATATTAAATGGCCGATCATCCTCAAACTCGTCGCAGTTGCTGCAGTAATTATTGCAATCACCATCACAAGCATTATTAATCAGGAATGGTTCATTAATACCTTCGGTGAATACAGCCAAGTCGCTCTCATCGAAAACGAAATTCTCTTGGATATTGCTTTTTACCTTGTACCAACCTTCTTCTTTGTTATCACCTGTGGATCCGCCATTGGCTACCGTTATATGAAATACACAAACCAAGGTTTAAAGCAAGCCAATTATCTTGCCGGACTTGAGACCTATATTAAAATGGCAGAAGCTGATCGCATTAAACTCCTTCAAAGTACAAAGGGCGCAGACACTTCAAACCAAGGTATTGTCAAACTATACGAGAAACTTTTACCCTACGCCATTATCTTTGGTCAGGAAAAATCTTGGCGCAAATCACTTGAACATTACTATACATTAGTCGATGAACGCGACCTTGCTATACCACTTTATTATAGTTTTTCTAGCTCCAGCCTACGCAGTCTAAGTAGTAGCTTAAATAGCTCAGTCACTGTACCAGGAAGTGGCTCCAGTTCCGGTTTTTCGGGTGGCTTCTCTGGCGGTGGCGGCG
>CAJPPG010000027.1 GCA_905372495.1 Candidatus Saccharimonadota bacterium
GGTCATTTTTACTTCCTGGCGGAAGCGAGAGGATTCGAACCTCCGAGACATTGCTGCCCACACGATTTCGAGTCGTGCGCCTTCAACCACTCGGCCACGCTTCCACTTTCAATTCTACCACATAGAACCACCTACCACCACTATTAAACACTTTCTTACGTAATCAAAATATTAGTCAAGACCACGGTATAAAACCGCAGTATAAAAAAAGACTCCTCCGATAAGGAAGAGTCTTTTTTCAAATAATTTCATTATGGTACACCCGACAGGATTCGAACCTACGACCTTTTGCTCCGCAAGCAAACGCTCTATCCAGCTGAGCTACGGGTGCAGATGTGGATATCATCTAAATCCAAGGACTCAGATGATACCCACCTAGAAATTAAATGAGCATCACGTTGCCGTGACATCTATATTATAGCATATTTAATTAAAAATCATAGAGGTGTGTTATAATTTATTTAATAAAAAGGAGTTTTATGGAAAAAAATAACACAAATAACGTAGCCAACCATTTAAATCCAGTCGGTACTGCCGAAACAAACCCTTCGAATCCTACTCCTCAAGCCTCAGCCCCACAAACTAAAACCAAGTCTAACGCTGATGCCCTAAAACAAAAACTACAAGAGGTCTCCAAAAATCATCTTGTCAATTTTGTTATCTCCGCTCTCACAAAGCCAACCTCCACTTTTAAAGAAAAGCTATCCGGTTTTTCAGATTTCAAGAAAGCTTGGCAGCTTCCTCTCATCACTACCGGCCTCTTCACTATTCTTTCCGTCGTCAATACGATTATCGCCAAAGTCTACACCCCAGCCCACAAATCCTTCTTCGGCAAAGAAGTAGCTGCTTCCTGGAATTGGAAAAAACTCGACAAATTTGATTGGCTCCAAACTATTTTCTCCCAAATCATCGCCTACCTCGTCCCAGTTCTCGCTATTACAGCTATTTATTACATTATTTCTCTTATTTTCAAAAAGAAAAGTAACTATTTCCGACTTCTAACTATCGCCGCCGTTTCCAGCATCCCTGCCATCCTTACCACTTTCATTCTTATGCCCCTCGGCACTATTGTTTCACTCAACCTCGGCTTCATTATTATGTTTGCTGGTTTCGCCTACTCCTCAATCTTAGTCTATGAAGGCTTTAATCAAGATATTGGTTATCAAAACGATCAGCGTATCTTCGCAAATACCATCGTTACCATCACCATCTATGCTCTAGCTATCATTCTCTTCACTTCCTTCCTCAAACAAAGTCTTGGTGGCGGTGATCTTCCTTTTGAAGCACTCAATAACCTATTTAATAACTAAAAAACGGTATATATAATGGACAACAACCTCGACCAAAAACCAACAACCTCAAAACTCACCGGCAGCCGTGCAGGTCGCATTAAAGTACGTCTCCTCAAAACCTACTACGGCAACATCTTAAAAGATATGCGCATCATCTGCATTACCGGCACCACTGGTAAAAGTGTTGTTGCTCATTATGTTTACCACATCCTCAAAGAAGCTAATGAAAAAGTAGCCATTCTTGCCTCCGAAGACGAAATTAAAGTTGGTACTCTTTATAAATTCTTTAGCGACGCCTGGAAAGCTGGGGCCGATTATTGCATCATCACCACCCCTGCTCATTCTCTCAAAAAAGATGTTTTCTATCAGCTCCCAGTCTATCTAGCCGCCCTCACTGATTATGTTCCATCCAAACTCTCCGATCTTACTCCTGAAGAATACGCTGCCGCAGAGAACACCCTCTTCAGCCTTAATCCTGAATATGTTGTACTCAATCGCGATGACAGCAACTTCCTTGAATTCTCAAAATTCAAAGGTAAGCAAGGTACTGCCACTTATGGCTCAGACCATTACAGTGACACCAAAATTGAACGTCGCACCCTTTACCGTAAGGGAAGCGAAGCGACTTTAAACATTGAAGGTCATCATTTTAGCGTCGCCAGTTTTCTTACTGGAGAACCAAACATTTCCTACATGGCAGCTGCTGCCACTATTGCTCATCTTATGCATATTTCAGAAGACCAAATCGTCAATGGTATCAGCAACTTCGATCCTGATCACATCGCTGGATAAGTCTTCCTACTTTAACCACGTATCAATTTTCAACGTCGCATTATCTATAAAAAATACAACCCTACGGTTGTATTTTTTTGGTTCTTTATTTCTTAGTTAGTTTCTTTAAAACCTTTCGAACCACTTTTAAATCCTCGAAAGGCACCACCCCTTCAGCCCTTAAAATCGTTTTTTCATGTCCCTTTCCAAGCACCAATACGATATCGTCTTTTCTTGCTAAACTAACTGCTTTCTTAATTGCTTCTTCACGGTCTAAAATTATAAATAGGTCTTTTTCACGTACCTTGCCAGCCTTCTCAGCTCCACGAGCAAACTCTTCCGCAATTGCCATTCTATCTTCGTCTCTAGAGTCATCCTCGGTGATAATTACAATATCAGAGTTTTCCGCCCCGATTTCGCCTCTCTCTGCCCGTGTAGTCTCATCGCGACGACCAGCTCCACCAAATAGAGAAATGATTCGCTTCTTTTTCCCAGGCACCACTGATTCAAAAACTTTAAGAAATGCGTCTGGCGTATGCGCATAATCAACAATCACTTCAAAATCCTGCCCTTCATTCACGCGATTCATACGACCCTCCACGCTAGCAAGTGCAGCAATACCATCTTCAATCTGCTTCCTAGTTAACCCCAGTTTCAGTCCCACTGCCACTGCAGCCAGGGAATTATACACAGTAAACGTTCCAGGAATATGTGTTCGAATCTTTATTTTCTCATTCGCCCCCCCTACTTCATAATTCACGCCTTCCGCACTAAGTTCTACTTTTTCAGCCCTTAAAATTCCACCATTTATACCATATGTGATATAATCATCAACATCATTTGCAAAGTAAGACCAGCTTTTGTCATCTTCATTAATCACCCCATACTTTGCCATTTTAAATAATTTTCTCTTCGCGTCTCTGTAATTTTCAAATGTCTTATGATAATCAAGATGTTCGTGCGTCACATTAGTCATTACAGCAATCTCTATCGGCACCCCAAATATGCGATTCTGCGCCAAAGCGTGTGAAGTGATCTCAAGTACTAAAAACTCTGCTCCACTCTCCGCAATTTTTTGCATTCGATAGTTCAAAGTCTCAGTATCAACAGTGGTCATGTGTTCAATCTGTTCTTCCAGCTTATCCACCCCCCAAGCCACCGTCGTCATTAGACCAGTCTTATGTCCAGCCGTATTTAGCATTTTCCATATCATAAAACAGGTTGAAGTTTTTCCGTTTGTTCCTGTCACCCCAATCACGCGCATCCTCTTTCCTGGAAATTTATACTTATGCGCCATCATCATCGCTTTTAATTTATGGTATGGAATTACCAAATTGTTATAATTTGGTATTCTGTCCATCAATACAGTTTTCACACTCATTTTCTACCTCACGTTTTTCTCATTATATCATAATTACCCCTGTTCATTTTTATTATTCTTTTTTTCATTCCTACAAAATCTCAAAATTGGCACTCTCCACTTGACAGTGCCAATTTTTCCTATACAATAGATTACAGAACAACGAAAATCGTTTAAAGATAAGGAGGAAAAATGATCCTAAAACCACTACAAGATCGTGTCGTTGCAAAAAAAGAGACTCCCGCAGAAAAAACCGCCTCAGGTTTTTTTATGCCAGGTGATGCAAAAGAAAAGCCTAGTTATGCAATCGTCGAGTCTATCGGCCCAGATGTTAAAAACATCAAGGTAGGCGACAAAATTATCTTCAAAGAATATACCACTACTGATATAAAAATTGACAATCAAGAGTATCTAATTGTCAAAGAAGAAGATATTCTTGCAACTATCAACTAATCTATTAGCTCTATTGTCTCAATATTAAAATTCAACTCGAAAGGAAATTATGGCAAAGAAAATTTTTTATGCTGGGGAGGCTCGTGACAAAGTTTTAAGTGGTGCTAAGCAACTTTACGACACAGTAAAAGTTACCTTTGGCCCAAAAGGACAAAACGTAGTCATTGAAAAATCTTATGGCAACCCTACTATCACCCACGACGGTGTCACTGTTGCGGAAGCTGTTGATTTAGGCAGTACCGAAGCCAACCTTGGCGAACAAATTGGCGCCAAGCTTATCAAATCAGCCGCTCAAAAACTTAACAAAGTCGCTGGTGATGGTACCACCACAGTTACAGTCCTCACCTACAATATCTTAAACGAAGCCAACAAACTTATTGCCGCCGGCGTCAATCCAATGGAACTTCGTAAAGGTATCGAACAAGCCGGTCACGAAATCGTTCAGAAAATCAACCAGACTGCCGAAAAAATTGCGGGCGATGACAAAAAAGTTGCCGAGGTTGCTACAATCTCTGCCGGTGATCCTGAAATCGGTAAATTGATCGCGGACGTTATTAGTAAGATTGGTAAAGACGGCATTGTAACCGTTGAAGCTGGCCAAGGCCTAGAGATGGAGCAGGAAATTGTTGAGGGATTCAGCTATGATAAGGGCTACAGCTCACCATTCTTCGTCACCGATGTCAACCGCCAAGAGGCTATTTTTGATAAACCACTCATTCTTCTCACCGACAAGAAAATTTCCTCTAGCAGCGAAATCCTTCCGGTCCTAGAAAAAGTAGCCCAATCTGGTCACAAAGATCTCGTGATTATCGCCGAGGAAGTCAGTGGTGAAGCTCTCTCACTTCTAGTCCTCAATAAACTAAAAGGCGTTTTCAATTCACTTGTTCTTAAAGCTCCTGCTTTTGGTGACCGTCGTAAAGAAATTCTTGAAGATATTGCCGTTCTCACTGGTGCCATTGTCATTTCTGAAGATAAGGGCATGAAGCTTGAAGACGCAGAAATCTCTGCTCTAGGTTCAGCCAAGAAAATCATTGCCACTAAAGACAGCTCAACAATTATCAGCGGAGTAGGCAAACAATCTGCCGTTTCTGACCGCATTGAACTCATTAAATCTCAGGCCAACCTTGCCACCTCTGATTACGATCGCGAACAATACGAAAAGCGTGCCGCAGCTCTCTCAGGTAAGGTAGCCGTTATCAAGGTTGGTGGCGCAACTGAAACCGAAATTGATGAAAAGAAATATCGCGTCGACGATGCTGTTGCCGCTACCAAGGCCGCTCTCGATGAAGGAATCGTTACCGGTGGTGGTGTCACCTTAGTCAATCTCGCTGATCAACTTGAAGAAAAAGATGCCGGTGCCAAAATTGTTAAGAATGCTCTCAAAACTCCTCTTCTTCACATTTTAGAAAATGCCGGACTCAATGCCCAGGCCCTTCTTGCTGCTGTTGAAAATGCCAAACCAGGTCAGGGAATTAACGTCATGGAACCTGAAAAAGGTCTTCAGGACCTCAAGAAGGCTGGCGTCATCGACCCTGCTCGTGTCACCCGCGAGGCCGTTCAAAACGCCATCAGTATTGCTGCTACTGCGATTACCATGGGTGCCCTCATTGTTGAGATCCCAGAGAAGGAAGATCAGAATACTAGCGCTGCCAGTATGGGCGGAATGTATTAAAGCCCATCAAATGCGGACAAAATATACTAAAATTCCTATCAAATTATTTCATCAAATTAGAGAAGGTAATACCTTCTCTAATTTTTATCTAATTTTTTCTCAAAAAAATAATCACCCATAGGCGATTATTTTGAACTTTAGCTATCTGCTTTTTCGACAAGGAAGAGCAATGCTTCTGCACGTGCTTCTTCGCTTCCGATCTCTTTGACTGCCTCATAAGCAGAAGTAATCATTTCTTTCGAACCAGTTGTTTCGATCATCTGCTTATAGACTTTAAATTTTTGCTCCGGCTGCATCTTAATTTTATCCATTAATGGGTATAGATCTTGCAACATTTGTTTTTTCACATTTTCAAATTGATCTTCAGCTACCTCCGTATTTGCAGCCGGCATGCTCACCTCTGCGTTTGGCGTTGTGGCCACTTCTGGCGTTGCAACAGGGGTTTCCACTACTGGCTCCACTGCAGGAACTACCGGTTCAGGTTTTGCCACAGGCTCGCCTGTAATTGGTGTTGGCCCCACATTTGTTAAATCAGCCATCACACTTGAAGTATTGCCAGCATCAATCGGATCATTTGACAAAAAGTCTGGAATTGGTGGTGCTGGTGGCACTCCCAACTGATCCTGAATATTAATGTTAAAATCTGCGTTTGAATCTGTTGCGTTCGTTGCGCCCATCATTGGTGCGCCATCATTTTGATCCATTTACCCACCTTCTTTTATTCTATATTTTTTCAAGTTTACCATAACTGTTATGTTTTTTCAATTTTCTAACCCAATATCACAAAAAATAAGCCAGCATTCTGACTTATTTTAAAGTTAAAGTCCGTTTCTTAAAATCGTAATTTTTTTACAATCTTATCAATCATATCCAGCTTAACTTCTTCCATCGGTAATCTGTGGCCAAACACATTAACAATCTCTTCACCCTTGGTCTCAGGGAAGTATACAGTTACTGCCGGCGCAAAGCGCTTTTTTGGCATCAAGATAATCGCAAAATGCACATCATCCTGCAGTACTCCAAAAGCCTTGTAATCTTCAAAGGCATACATTTTCTCGCCTTCCGTCAACCCCTTCTCAGATAACACATACTGTATCTTTCTTGGTGGTCGTACCGAATAGAGGATTAGAGCAATCACCGATACAACAATTAAAGCCGTAAAAGTCCACCACTCGAACCGAATTGAAATCAGGGATAAAATCACGCCAATAATTACTAGTCCTAGATACCAACCCATATTTTTATCATGAGAGACATACTCCTCCGCCTCCCATTGAATCACCTCAGTATTTTTTCCCATATCACCTCAATATTCATTAGCTTTTTTAAATTATATCACAACGCAATATTTCTTTAAATTCGTTCTCCAATTCTTTGAAATGTGTTAAGATAGAAAGGGAAGGAGAGTTACCCAAGTGGCTGAAGGGGGCGGTTTGCTAAATCGCTAGTGTGGGGAGACCTGCAGCGGGAGTTCGAATCTCCCACTCTCCGCCATAAAATTGCCTCATCTGAGGTCTTTTTTATACCAAAGTAGTAGTCATCATTTACGGAAAATTGCTTTTTTTAAACATATATGGTAAAATAAGCGCATCATTTAAGTAATTGTGAGATTCGATATATTTTTATGAAAAGAATTACAAAAACCTTAACTCAAACCCTAACAGGTCTTGGCGCATTTATCTGCCTCTCAACCAGTCGTGCTCTTGCCTCTGCTATTTCTATCCAGGAAGGCGCAGACGCAGCTCGTGCTGAAGGAATGCCAACCGAACTAATCGGTGATAACGGTGTCTTTAGTCGTATCACTAACACTATTCTTCTTATCGTTGGTCTTATCTCTGTTATTATGTTAGTCTATGGTGGTCTACGCTACATCCTTTCTGGTGGTGATAGCAAAAAGGTTACTGACGCTAAAAATACTGTTCTCTACGCAATTATTGGTCTCATCATCTCTCTTCTCGCCTTCGCCATCGTTAACTTCGTCCTCAATTCCGTCATCGGTGTCAGCACTACTCACTAACTAGTTCATAAAAATTCACTAAACCTGCCCAAGCGGCAGGTTTTCTGTTGTCTCAATATAGTCATTACTCATTAAAATAACCGCACAAAGCTTTCTCGCTCCCGCTTTTCTCAGTACTTCACTTGCTGCTCTCATACTTCCGCCTGTCGTCCATACGTCATCGAATAGAATATACTTCACATCAAGATCACATTGCGCCCCCTCTCTCAGCGTATACGCAATCTCAGCCTGCCTCAACCTTTCTTCCGCCCCCTTACCGACCTGTACGGAATCTCTCTGTCTTATAATTAAATTTTCCACTGGAGCAATGTCAGAAAATTTATTGACAAGAACTTTTATATGATCAAACCCCCGTGCTCGAATGTGCCGACCAATCGTTGGTAAGGGAACTATTACTGCCCTACCACCATCCTCTTTCTCGCTATTCACGACATTCCTCAGCCTCTCATCCACCGTTGCGGCTAGAACATCAGCTAAGCTCCTATTACATCCATATTTATACTTTTTTAATAGATCAGAAAGGACTCCCTCCTTTACACCACCAACAATAACTTCCATGAATCCAAAAGCCTCACTCACCACATACCCCGGATTACTACTCACTAGATATTTTTTACAACAATCACAAAACACTACCCCAGGAGCCCCACACCTCTCACACCTGTTTGGTGAAATCAACTCCAACATTATATTAAATATTGTGTTTTTTACATCAAAACATACTTTTCT
>CAJPPG010000028.1 GCA_905372495.1 Candidatus Saccharimonadota bacterium
TATGCAGCTAAGGGTAGCTTTAATTCCGCATGGTTCAAAAAGCTTTTTGAAAAACTTCAACCTATTTTGCCTCAAATTCCGGATTTACTTCCTCTTGAATATGCACCAAGTTATCTTTTTCAAGGTGCTCGTCGTCAAGCCTTAACGAAAATCCATTTTCCAAAGCAACCGGAGGATGTGGACCAGGCTAAGCAATATTTAGGTTATGAAGAATTATTCGAATTAATTCTTGCCAGTCAGCTTAATAGGCAAGAAAATCAGAAATTAAAGGCAGAGCCGCTAGCCTTTGATTTAAGTCTCACTAAGCAATTTCTTTCTTCGCTCCCCTTTACTCTCACCGACGCTCAGAAAAGCGCTGCGTGGGAAATTCTTCAAGATCTCACTAGGACCACACCAATGAATCGTCTTCTGCAAGGAGATGTTGGTTCAGGCAAAACAATTGTTGCTGCTCTTGCAGCCTTCCAAGCTATCAAGCAAGGTGCACAGGTGGCAATACTGGCCCCAACCGCTATTTTAGCCTCCCAACATGCTGAAAATCTTGAGCATCTACTTGCTCCCTTTGGCATCCGCACCGCTCTTCTTATTGGTGCCACTAGACAAAAA
The DNA here is from genome assembly GCA_905372495.1 of Candidatus Saccharimonadota bacterium. Lineage (GTDB taxonomy): Bacteria > Patescibacteriota > Saccharimonadia > Saccharimonadales > Saccharimonadaceae > Nanosyncoccus. The sequence continues at coordinate 604 of CAJPPG010000028.1, forward strand.
GATCCGCTCAAGCAGCAAATTAGAGACGGCAAGATTGACTTAATTGTGGGCACACACGCTATTTTGACCGACGACACTCAATTTTCCCGTCTCTCACTTTGTATTATTGATGAACAACACCGCTTTGGTGTGGCACAACGTCAAAAGCTCCTAGAAAAAGTTGCCTTAAACTCCCACCCAAACACCGCCGATGGGCAAAAAATCACTGCACCGCATTTTCTCGCAATGACCGCAACTCCAATTCCTCGCTCATTACAACTTACTATTTTTGGCGACTTGGACGTCTCTCTTATTCAGCAAATGCCAAAAGGCAGGCAGCCGATCATTACAAAAATCATTAGTGAAACTAATACTCGCGAGCTTCTATATCCAGAAATCAAGCAACATCTAGAAGCTGGTGAGCAGGTTTATTGGATTTGCCGACTGATTGAGCAGGACGAAGATGAGCCACTGGAAAAGGATCAACACACGGTTAAGGAAGAAATAAAACGTTTAGCTAAAATTTTTCCTGGATATAAACTCGCCATTTTGCATGGCAAGATGAAGCCACAGGAAAAAGATCAGGTTATGAACGACTTTAAAGAACATCGAATCGATGTCTTAATTTCCACAACCGTTGTTGAGGTTGGCGTTGATGTTCCCAATGCTACACAGATCGTTATTATGAATGCTGATCGTTTTGGTTTAGCCCAGGCTCATCAGTTAAGGGGGCGTGTCGGTCGTGGACAGAAAGCCAGTCAGTGCTTCTTGATTACCACCGGCGATAATCCTCCCACCACTCGCCTAAGGGAACTAGAAAAGTCTAGTAACGGGTTCTATCTAGCCGAAGTTGATCTTAAGCTGCGCGGTCCAGGTGAAGTTTACGGCGCAATGCAACATGGTGAATTAGATTTACGTATTGCGAGCCTATCTGACACTGAAATGATTAAAGCTGCAAGAGCTCAAGCACTTAATTTTGCTTCCGATCCGCAAAATATGTTAAAATACAAAGAGCTTAGTCAGTCTATCCAGAAATATCAGCAGCTGACTACTCTAAATTAGTTTTACATCAGAAAGTTATTATGTATTCAACTCTTGCTCTTAATAATAGTAAAAGATCAGGCAATATTGTCGGCACGCATCAAAAACTCGACAAGATCGCTCGTAAAATACTACAAAAAAACCTACCTGCACGCGTCTATTTTCCCGATATCAAGGAAATTCTGCTTTTTGAAGGCATGGGTGGCCCAGACGGTTTAAAAAGAAAAAGCCCTGGCGTTGATGAGCCAATGCATTTTATCATTCCTGGTCAAGATGACGGTAAGTTAATTCAATTGATTTTAGATCACCAGTATAATTTGAGGAAAGCTCTTGCCTCGGACAATAAGGTTCGCGCTGCTTTTGAAGCCGGTTGGATGGCACACGCCGTTACTGACGGTTTAACTCCGGCACATCACTTTCCGCTCACCGAAGCGCAGGGTGAATTGATGACAGAAAAAGAATTTATTAAAATTTTTGGTATTCCAGTCAAGGGAATCATGCATGGTCGTAGCTCCTTGGAAACATTACGTAACAACTGGCTTTATTGGGGCGCTAATGGTTATATGAGTAAGCATGTCGCCTTTGAGTATGGCGTTGCTATTACTATGACTGCGCTCCCTGAGAGGGCCGTCACGCCTAAACTAGACAAAAAAGAATTAAAGAATGTTGATTTGAAGCAAGCCTTCTATCGATCTCTTGAGCGGATTGCCTCTCTTAATATGTATGCCAGGTTTCTTGAACAGGGTTGGAATACAGACTTAGCCTTTGAAACCAAAAATATTCTTTTACCAGAGATTGCACGCGCGATTGCTCTCTGTTGGGCGTCTTCTATTCCTGAATTAACCGATCCTACCAAGTAGCTTTGTGGTAAAATAAAAGCATGAAAAGTGCACGCGAAATCTTCCATCAGGGGAAATTCACCAATGTTAAGATTACTTCCGGACTCTTCCGTGGACGCGAACTTAAGGCTCCGCAAAATGGCGTCACACATCCGATGGGTTCTCGCGAAAAATTAGCCCTTTTTAATTCGTTAGGCGACAAGATTAAAGATAAGATTATTCTCGACGTCTTTGCTGGTACTGGTGCCCTTGGTCTTGAAGCCCTTTCTCGTGGCGCTTCGCATGTTACCTTTATTGAGGCTGATAAAAAAGCTGCTGAAATCTTAAAACAGAACGCCATTGTTCTTGGCGTCTTTAAACAGGTACGTATTTATAATACAAAAGCGGAAAAAATTGACTTCGATAGTCCATTTGATATTGTCATTGCAGATCCGCCTTACGAGTATTTTCACGATCTGCCATTATCTGTTCTTGATCGTCTTGCTAAAACCGCCAGGGAATACTTCGTCTTATCACATCCCTCCGATTTTGACCCTCATGCTATTGATGCTGAGTTGCTTTCGACTAAAGCCTACGCTGGTTCTCGTATTACAATTTTTCGCCCCCACGAAGTTTAGTTCCTCTTTACAATAATCTCTAAATATCGTATAATATCAACCAATAAATTGTAAGAAATCTCGAGGTGGTGTCGAAGATTGTGGAGAATTATCATGCGAAATCAAGACGCTAATCGCCCACAGCGTATCAAAATCATTATCATTACTGTTATTGCTGCAGTCATTATCTTTATTTTTGGTGCATGGCTGATCACTTCAGCTATTAAGAGCGTAGAAAAGAAACAGCAAGCTAGCTCAGAGCAGAACACAACTACTCAGAAAGATGAGAAAACCGCTGACAATAAAACCAATGAGCAGTCTAGCTCAAATAGTAAGACTAATGGTAGTTCCTCAGCCTCTACTAATACTGGTGCCTCCTCAAATAAGCCGGGCATAGGTGCAACTTCTCCAGCTACACAGTACCCTGTAAATCAGCAAAATAATACCTCGAATACTTCTACTGCTGATCTTCCTACCACTGGTCCCGAAGATCTTCTTCCTACCGCCCTTCTTATTGGTATTGCTAGCTATCTTTTCTTTAAGAATCGTGAAATCAAAGCAAAATTAGCTCTCCAAAATTCCTAAGATTGTGTTATAATTAACACAGGCCCGAGTGGTGAAATTGGTATACACGTATGCCTTAGGAGCATATGCCTCGTGCGTGCTGGTTCGAGTCCAGTCTCGGGCACCAACCGAAATTATTTAGTTTATGCATTGTTTAATGGATGTTTTGTAGGTCTCTTTCGTCTGAAAGAGACCATTTTTTAATTTCTGTTGCATTTCGGATTTTCGCAAGCACATTTCGCGGGGTACACTTTGAGACTGTTTCACTTGAGTCTCTTCTAGGTCTTGGGACTCTTTTTTATAAAACCGTGCAGGAATCTCCGTCAAAAAACAAAACATCATCATCAGTTAGAGGATATACATTATAACCCTTAGACTCCAGCCTTTTAGCTGCTCTTCTTATGCGCTTAAAATATTTTTCCTTATGCGCATGTGGGATTATTACATCTCTAAAGAATCCCATTCCATCAAAATTATCTAACTTGGGCGCCAGGTTCGGATCATCAAATTCTTCCGCACCTTCAATGGTTGAACAGCAAATAATGGAACCAGCGCTGGAGCCAATATATATGACACCTTTTGATACGAATTCTTTTATAATCTTATCCGCTCCACTTTCTTTAAGTTTTTCCATCAAATAAAATGTATTTCCGCCCGCGACTAAAATAATATCAGCCCCATCGATCATTTCGCGAATCTCTTCTTCGTTTTTATTTGTCACATCCATTTCGACGACGTCGAGACCATAATTTTTAAGTGCAATTTTATCAGCCTCAACAAAATCCTTATTCTCATATGGGTCACCAGCAGTTGGAATAAAAACCGCTTTCTTCCCGATAAAATCACGGCCTTCATGTTTAATTATTTTCCCCATAGTAATCATAGCGTAAGACGCGAGATATAGCCTCATAATCACTCCTTGCTTTTAACTACTCATTTAATAATGTCAGTTTTTCGCTCCATATTTTTATAAATTAGACTTTTAACACCATTTCCAAATCATGACGAAGAAAACCGTTTCTTTCGTAAACACTAATGGCATGAATATTATCGGATAAAACTAGCAGTCTGACACTATTGCATCCTTCAGACTTAAAATATTCTTTCATCTTGTTTATTAGCTCTTGACCAACACCACTACCTCTATATTCTGGTTTTACAAACAATAAACCAATCCAACCATCTTTTGATGGATTATGCGACAAATCATAAAATTCATCCTCGCCCTTTTTATGCTCGATTATTACACCTTGAATGAAGCCAACAACTTTACTATTTTCTTCCGCAACAAAAATCTTACCATTCATATTTTTGACGTCATCTAGCATTTTCTGCATATAGCGATGAGCGTCGTCCATATCTTTGTATGATAGCGATTCATGCGTTTGATCGATTTCTGAAAAATATTTCTGAAGTTCGAACTGCATCCTGTCTATATCTTCTCGATCTTTGACATCCATTTCTCTTATCATTTTTTCTCCTTTCATTTTGGTCTCATGGAAACGAAGTTGTTTACGACTTTAACATTAAAATATTATTTTATTGATTATATTATATCTTTCTATTGTGCCACTAGTTGTATAATTCATTAACAATGGAAGCTCTAAAGGGAGCTTCAATGATGAGTTTTTAACAAAAAGGAGAAAAATGAACCAAGAATTAGAATTGGAGTTAACGTTTTTAGTAAAAAGAATGCCAGATGAGATTAAGTCAGTTGAGCCAGTACGTATAGTTGATATTTATATTCCTGATACGTCGGAACATTCACACCTTAGACTACGTCAAAAAGGTGAAAAATTTGAAATAACTAAAAAAATGCCTGTCGTAAAAGGAGATGCTTCCGAACAAATTGAGCAGACAATACCACTAACAAAAGAAGAATTTATAGCATTAGCTAATTGCAGTAAAAAACGGGTGTCTAAAGATAGATATAATATATCAATTGAAGGTAAAATGGCTGAAATTGATGTTTTTACTAATGAATTAGAAAGCCTTGTATTAATGGATTTTGAGTTTACTACAAAAGAAGAGAAATCGGCCTTTGAAATTCCAAGTATAGCGTTAGCTGATGTGACCCAAGAAGATTTTATAGCTGGAGGGTTATTGGCTGGTAAAACATATAATGATATCGTGCCAGAATTAGAACGGTTTAATTATAAGAAAATAGGATAGTCATAATAGGTGAAGACTCACTTTAGACAATTAGTAGGATTACTTATAATAAACTAGCTAGTTTCTGGATAATAATTCTAGATAAAAGATCGTGTGAAAGCACGATTTTTTTGTATTCTAAGGTACTTGTTAAACTCTGATATTATGTTATAATAATAAAACATTGAATAAAAGTACCTTACAAAAGTCTAGTCTCTAATTTTTCTTACTTCTGTGACTGATTATCTCTACTAATAGACTTATTTTAGTGGACATAATCAGTCGCAGAAGAAAAAGCTTCTTCTGTAATTTATTGGCGGTATATAGCCGTAGAAGGAGTTAATATGAAGAAAAATTTATTAGGCATGGTCATTGACTTGATAGAAAATCAAATTTATAATCACAACGAAAACGTAAAGAGTTATTCATCAAGAAGATACAACGTCTTCTTTGATGATGGCTCCGTTCTCAGCCTTTGGGAACAGGGAGATAGTTGTCCTTCCGGAAACGATGGATGTAACTACGGGTACTGGTCCTGGCATGAGGGCGTAGATATAAGCTTTAACTGGCAGATGCAACCAATTGAAGTAAATATCTTAGAAGCCCTCAGGGGGGACAAGGAAGCAGTCAAAGTTGTTCTTGATAATGGTGATTTGATTGCCTCAGCTGACAAATATGGATCGGATGAGTATTATCCATCAGGGTTTGCTCAGGTCGGTTTTGAAGTCAGGAAACCAAAGAGGTTGGCGTGGTTTATCACCGATCTTGAAACCTTTAAGGAGCAGGATAAGCCAGTGGACGAGCCAGACTCTTACGATCTTTCCTTATCAAAGCAGCTTGCTGAGGATGAGGATGTCATAAAGTTTGAGGGGCAGAATGTTGCGGCTATCAGCCAGATAGTTGCCATTCTCGGAACGGAGGCGGACTTTAGAAAAGTTGAGACAATCTTGGGTAGCAACGTGCACCTCATCGAGGTCAAGTGCGTAAACCAAACTCTTGCCTTTGACTAGTATTCTACCCAGGGTAAACCCTGGGTCTTTCATTTATCAATAGAGATTTTAAATTATAATAAGTATATGACAACACACTATATGAATCTTCAACCCCGCTTTTAATTATATTAAGAGTGGTACCAAACGTATTGAGCTTCGGCTTAATGATGAAAAACGTAGACAACTCCTAAACGCTCTTAATGAATTTTATCCAACAGAAAAACAGAGTCACTACGGTGTTCTCGGAATCAGAGTCGAACTATAACTAGTGATATAATAAAATCATGCCTGCCTTTGAGTTACAGAGTAAATATGCCCCCACGGGTGATCAGCCGACTGCAATTCGGCAGCTTACTGATGGTCTAAAAAAGGGTATTCGTGAACAGACTTTACTTGGCGTGACTGGTTCTGGTAAAACCTTTACTATGGCAAATATCATCCAGAATCTCCAAAAGCCAACCTTAATCTTAGCCCACAATAAAACTCTAGCAGCTCAGCTCTACTCTGAATTTAGAGAATTTTTCCCTAAGAACGAAGTGCATTATTTTGTTTCATACTTTGATTACTATCAGCCAGAGGCTTATATCGCTAGTACTGACACCTATATTGAGAAGGATTCGGCCATTAATGACGAGATCGACAGGTTACGTCATGCCGCCACGGTCGCCCTCCTTACCCGGCCTGATACCATTATTGTGGCTTCGGTTTCTTGTATCTATGGTATTGGTTCGCCGGACCACTACGTTGAAATGTCTCTACCTCTGATCAAGAAACAGGGTATTTGGCATATTATGGAGCTTAGTGAGCTTGCCAAGTCCTCTCTCGGCCGTCTCCACTCGCCGTCACTTGTTAATACTACTACGCAAAGCGCAGATTCTCTTAACCAAACCAATTTTATTATTTACCTCATTGCCATGCAATATCACCGAAATGATCTCGCCTTCGAACGTGGTAATTTTCGGGTTAAAGGCGACACTATTGATCTCTTTCCTGCCTCTGGTGAAGTGGCCTATCGTTTCGAGTTCGATTTTGATAACCTAGAATCAGTCAAAATTATTGACCCGCTTACTGCTGAGGTTCTTGAAAAGCCTGAACAAGTCCACATCTTTCCAAATACTCATTATGCAACACCACGCGACCAGCTCTCTAGAGCTATAGACACTATCGAAGCTGAATTTGACAGTAGGCTAAAATATTTTGAGGCAGAACATAAATATCTCGAAGCGCAACGTCTTTCTCAGCGTACTAAATATGACCTAGAAATGCTCAAGGAAACTGGCTTCGTTAAAGGCATCGAGAATTACTCAAGACACCTAGATGGTCGCAAAGCTGGCGAGCCA
>CAJPPG010000029.1 GCA_905372495.1 Candidatus Saccharimonadota bacterium
TCTGTTAGTTCGTCCATCAAAACTCATTAATTACGTCTATCCCCAATAAAAAAAGGACACGCATCTTCACGTGCCCTTCTTGTTTTTGTCTTTCTTATTAGGCTTTTTCTAGCGAGATAGTAATATTTTTACCATTAACTTTTACAACTTCGTCATACTGGTAATTATTATCCCGCTCAAGTTCTACGGCTAAGACTTCCGCTTTTAGCATCTCCTGCCAGTTCTCACTAATTTCGGTGTCAATCGATAGCTTAATTCTGTCATCAACCTCAAGTCCAGCTTTCTTTCTCGCAGCCTGTACAAAGCGAATTAACTCACGAATAAAACCTTCTTCGAGCAGTTCTTCAGTTAAATGCTTATCAAGATAAGACTTCTCACCAACTTTCACTGATTTTACGTTAACCTCATCCGCAATAATTTGTTCATAATATTCATCCAGTGCTTCACCTTCATAGATATATTCAGCAAGTGGTTGTCTTACCTTAATTTGCTCCTCGGTCTCGCTTTTATTCATCCTCAAAGCTAAACCCTCAGTAATGATCTCGCGAGTTCTCGCCATCTCCTCAAGTACTTCCTGATTGATCTCCCCCGCTTCCGGCCAATCCAATAGATGTACTGATTCTGTCACTGAAGAATCGAACTCTGCTCCAGTCATTTTCTGATATAACTCTTCCGCTAAGAATGGCGTAAATGGGGCTAAAATCTTAGCAAGATATACTAACACAAAGTATAGGGTAGAGTATGCCGCATTTTTATCAGTATCATCCTCTGATTTCCAGAAGCGCCTCCTTGAGCGTCGCACAAACCAGTTTGACAAATCGTCAATAAATAATAGTACATTTGCTAGCGCGCTTGGAATATTATAGGCCTCCATTCCCTTAGTAATTTCATTACGTAGCTCATACACTCTTGAAACCAACCAAATATCCAGAGGGTTCTCCAGTTTCGAAACTGCAATCGCTTGTTTTGAATCAAAACCATCCACAGAAGCATACATCGTAAAGAAGTCGTACACATTCCAAATCATCGATAATTTTCTCGCAACATCCGAAACATCCTTATCAATCAAGGCAAAATCTTCTCCAGCTAGCACTGGCGATGAAAGCATCAAGAAGCGTAGCGCATCGGCCGAATATTTGTCCATTAACTCCGTCGGGTCAGTATAGTTTCCAAGTGACTTTGACATCTTACGACCATCATTACCTGCCACTGTGCCAGTTGTAATCACGTTTCTGTAAGCCTTCCTACCAAATAGCGCAGTATTCACCACGTGCACATAATAAAACCAAGCCCTCACCTGTCCCACATACTCCACGATAAAATCGGCTGGATAGTTTTGTTCGAACTTCTCCTTATTCTCAAATGGATAATGTAGTTGTGCAAACGGCATCGAACCAGATTCAAACCAACAATCAAGCACTTTTTCAATTCTCTTAAAGTGTTCACCATCGATATCAAATTCAATCTCATCCACCCAAGGACGGTGATAGTCTTCCAGTCTGACACCAGATAGTTCATACAGCTCATCGTATGAGCCAACCACCTTAATAGTTCCCTTATCACCTTTCCATACTGGCATTGCAGTTGCCCAAAAACGATCTCGTGACAAGTTCCAGTCTGGAGCCGCCTCAATATTCTTCTCGAAGCGACCATGTTTTAAGTACTCTGGGAACCAGTTAATTTCTTCATTTTCTTCAATTAACTGCTTCTTCATTCCATTCACTGCAAAAAACCAACTTGGGAATGCACGATAGATAATCCTCTGTTTCGAGCGTGGATTAAACGGATATTCATGTTTAATATATTCAATCTTATAAATAATACCTTTTTCCTCAAGCACCTTTGCAATAAATTTATTTGCCGCCCAAAGCTCAATCCCAGACTCATCTGTGTCGCGTACCCCCATTTCGTTTAGCCATTTCTTTGCTGGTTCAAGATAATAACCGCCTTCATCAAGTAAGTCAATGAAATCCACATTCTGTTCTAAGCTCAGCTCGTAGTCCATCTCGCCGTAGGCTGGCGCAATATGCACAATGCCAGTACCGTCAGAGCTTGAAACAAAATCAGCAGCCACAACCTTATAAGTATTCTTCTTACGTTCCTCTTTCGAGAAATTACACATAAGCGGCTTGTATTCTAGACCGATTAATTCCTCCCCTTTTAAGGTTTTAACCGCCTCTGCTTCCCCCAATGCTTTTTTTGCCAATTCACTTGCCACAATCAATTTCTCATCCCCGACTGAGTAAATTTTGTACTCAAGCTCCTTATTGATCGCCAAGGTTAAGTTTGCCGGCAAAGTCCAAGGTGTTGTTGTCCAGGCTAGCAATTTAACCCCCTTTAATCCCCCCTCGCTTACAATTTCAAACTTAACATAGACAGATGGATCAGTTACCGTTTGATATGCATCATTATCCATCGTCACCTCAGTCTTCGATACAGGAGTTGAGAATTTCGTGTCATACATCAAAACCTTACGCCCCTCATAAATCTTCCCCTGGTCATATAGAGTTTTAAACGCCCACCAGACCGATTCCATAAAATTTTTATCCATCGTGCGATAAGCTCCACGGAAATCCACCCAACGACCAACTCGCTCAATCACACCTTCCCAGGCTTCAGAATTTGAAACCATTGACTCACGCGCCTTTGTAATATAGGTTGAAAGTGGCCACTTCGTACCAATTTCTCGCCTGTCAGTGATGCCCAATTGTTTCTCTACAAAGTTCTCTGCTGGTAAACCATGACAATCCCACCCCCATCGTCGTTCAATCCTCTTACCGCGCATCGTCCAAAAACGAGGTACAGCATCTTTAACAATTGAAGATAGTAGGGTACCGTGGTGTGGTAAGCCAGTAATGAATGGAGGTCCGTCATAAAAAACATATCCATTATTAATATCTCGTTGTTCGATTGATTTTTCAAAAACTCGATTCTTTTTCCAGAAGTCCACAATTGCCTTTTCATATTCAATCGCTCTTCTTCTTGTATTTGCTTGATATTTCATAAACTCTCCTCCGTTTCATCTGTTACATTTTGCTTTTCTCTCATCACCCCGTTCGGTTCCATCATTGTTGTTCTAATAATTTCTTCCCTGAATAGCTCGTATATATTTATTCCAGCTTTTTTATCAAAGTACTGTTTTATCCTAAATAATTCTCTGAGATGATCACCTGCAAACCGAATCCCATGCCGAATCAATATATCAGAAAAACGATCCGAAATCGTCATCACCCCCATCGCATGACCCATATTATCAGCTAGCTGAACCAAAAGATCTAAATCAGAAATCTCAGCCACTTTCATATAGTCCTGTGTAAAATCTAGGCTTTCTGGGTCTAGTTCTTCCCAGAACTCAGCTCGTTCTATCTGTTTATATCCGTAATATGTATGAGTCATTGAAACCTGTGCTAGCTCCGACAACCCTTCCCTCATTAATAAGTTATAGCCTAAAATAGGATGACGTAAGCCAACCTTTATCTCTACGCATCGCCCAATATCATGCAGAAGCCCTGCAGAAAAAGCCATATCCATCATTTCTTCGCCACTTAACGCCTCGTCTGACCTCAGATACTCATCCGCAAGCTTCGTAAAATTCAGACTCCCCCCATTCTCTATTATTGCTCTCGTAATCGATTCTGTTATTTTGGCTACATTTAGAGAGTGTCTCTCCCATGACAAAGAATACCCAGGCATTTCTTTTGCTTGCGCAAAAATTCTTAAGGCTTTCTCCCTGATTTTACTCATCCCCCTTATTATACAATATATTTTACACGCTGCGTAGCATATAAGACACTTGATCAAACGGTGGCAATGGCGAGCCACTCCATTTTTTCACAATCTCTCCACTTCCGCCCAAAACCAACAAGCATGGATACTGCACAATATCTCTCGTTGACGCAAAAATCTCCCCTTCAATCGTCTCCGGATCAATCAGCTCAACTTCCCTCCCAGTCTCTCGTCCATATTCCACACTCCATTCTTCAGCTTCTCTGAAATATTCTGAATGTGTTTTTACTACAATTACAATTCGCATTTAATCCTCCCGCTTCTCTCTTTGTTCTCTGATAATTCTCTCGAATTCATCTAACGATTTAAACTGTAAAAATACACTAGCAAATCGCACATACGCCACCTCATTCACTTTTGCGAGTACATCCAGAATTGCCTGTCCAATTTCCTTTGAATAGACCACATCACGCCCCAAAGAATAGACTCGTTCCACCACTTTATTAACTACATCCTCTATTTCTAGTTCTGAATTGAAAAATTTTCCCACACTTCGATTTACCGCCGTATGGAGTTTATCTCGGTCAAAAGATTCACGATTCCCGCTTCGTTTCATTACTGAAAGTGGTGGCATTTCGATGCGTTCATAGGTAGTGAATCGGTGGCCATCTGCCGTCACACGACGACGTCGAATCATTGAACCGTCAGGAGTCTCACGACTTTCAAGTACCTTACTATCCCCGATTTTTATACCCATCATTTGCATATTTTACCTCCACCTTTTTATCTAGATAATTCTTCCAATTACCCTACAAGAACCTCTAGTCCTCAAGATTATATATGGTCAGATTTCTCCGACCATATTTCATTATTTCTTACCGCGTAGTTTTGCTCTTAGAGAAGGTGGGACTTCTAAATCCTCTTCCTCATCCTGACGGCCAATTTTATCCCAAATATTTTCTTTTGGTGTAGCCGTAAATTCCTCTGCACTACTCTGTTCATTAACTTCTGGCGCAAAACTTGGAGTAGGCTCAACAATCTGCTGTTGATTCCTTAGACTCTCCACACGAGTCAAAGCCTCATCTGTACGTTTCTTTTCTTCCTCTTCTGCACGCTTGCGACGATAAACATCTGAATCAAATCCAGTTGCCACCACGGTAATCACAATTTCATCTTGTAATTCTGGACGAATAGATGCACCGAAAATGATATTTGCATCTGGTGAAACAGCACCAGTAATTTCCTCTGCAGCTTCCTGAATTTCCGACATTGACATATCATATCCACCAGCCACTGAGAAGAGCACACCACGAGCGCCATCAATCTTTACCTCGATAAGTGGTGATTCAATTGCCTGTTGAGCAGCCAATTTTGCTCTATTCTCACCTGAAGCACGACCAATACCCATTAATGCAGAGCCCGCATCTTTCATAATCGCCTTCACGTCAGCAAAGTCTAAGTTGATTAAGGCATGCTCGGTAATTAATTCTGAAATCCCCTGAACCCCTTGGCGTAATACATCGTCAGCAATTTTAAAAGTCTCAAGTAATGGTGTTCTTGGATCTATTGTCTGTAATAAACGGTCGTTTGGAATTGTAATTAATGCATCAACCGCATCGGTCATTTCATTAATTGCCTTATCAGCATTACGCTTCCTCTGAGCCCCCTCAAAAGTAAATGGACGAGTCACTACACCAACAGTCAAGATACCCTGATCCTTTGCTTCTTTAGCTACTATTGGACCAGCACCAGAACCAGTACCACCACCGGCACCAAGAGTAATAAACACCATATCGGCGCCCTTCAAAGACTCCTTAATATTCTCACGGCTTTCCTCTGCAGCAGTTTGACCTTTTTCAGGATCACCGCCAGCACCCAGGCCTTTACCGATATGTACTTTCGTATCAGCATTTGAATAATGTAGTGCCTGAGCGTCAGTATTGATTGCGATAAATTCTACACCAGAAAGTCCAACTTCTTTCATTCGGTTAACCGCAGAACCGCCGGCACCACCAACTCCCACGACTTTAATGCTTGCTTTTGTTTCCACCTCTGTTGGTTTAATTTCAGGCATCTTTTTTCCTCACTATCTAACAAATAACTACTTCTAGTTTATCATATTTTTCTCTCTAGTTAAGTAGTATTTTCTTAAATAGTCTATTTTTTCTTGAAAATATTCAAAAACGAGAATAAACCGCCCTCTTGAGCTTCGTCGCTAACTTCGCTAGCCATCAACTCGTCGTCATGCATCATTAGCGCCAGTCCTAAAGCTGTCGTATATTTTGGATTCTCAACAAGATCAAATACCCCACCAAGCTTCTCCGTTGGTCTTCCTATTCTAACAGCCATACCGAGTAAATCTTTTACAAACTTATCTAAGTTTCGCATCATCGCACCACCTCCAACAATCACCAATCCCTCTGGTAATTTCTGCGCATAACCTGCTTGTTTCAAAATCTTTTCTACATGTTCAAAGATATCAATCAGGCGTTCTCTCACAATCTGGTTTACTTCGTCTTTTGTAAAGCTCACCGTTTCGTCACCCACCTTTGTTACGATCGTCTTATCACTCTCTGGAAAATCGGCTGAAACATAACGCAATTTAATTTCTTCCGCCACACCTGGGTTAATCGCAAGTCCAATAGCAAGGTCATTCGTAATATTATTTGCGCCTGCGTTTAAGACTGCATAGTGTTGCAAAAAGCCATCCATAAAGACTGCTACACTTGTTGTGGAAGCCCCAAGATCTACCACCGCAACACCATTATCTTTTTGCTGCTCAGTTAGGACAACTCTTGCCGCAGCTACCGCTGTTGGTATAAGTTCTAGCGACTCAATCGACACATTCTCGGTTAATTTTCGTAGATTTAAACAAGAAGGCACCAACGCTGAAACCACACTTGCTTGCATTTCAAGCTTCATTGCATTCATCCCCAAAGGATCTCGGATACCAGACTGACCATCCACAATATAATTCGTAGGAATCACTTTTAAGACTTCTCGATTATTTGGGATTACTCCCGCAAGCGACATCTCTTGAATCCGCTTCAAATCATTTTGCGAAATAGCTTCCCCACCCATAATCGAAATCATCCCTTGAGTCTGTACTGCGCCAACCTGTGAGCCATTAATTGAAGTATAGGCTGATTTCAACGATTTTCCACTCGTCTGATCAATCATTACGATTGCTCTATTCAAAGACTCGACCGGACCAGCTAGATTTGTAATTACCCCCTTACTCATTCCGCCATTATTTTTCACCTCAGAATTAGCAATTACCGATATCTCACCTTGATACTCAGAAAGCGCCACCGCACGAATGTACTGTGTTCCAACATCGATTCCTAACATAAAACGAGGCAATTGGTCATTCATATCCTTGGTATTATAACATAAACATTTTAAAAAATATATCGGTGCTATAATTTAATACATGGATATTCAAAAAATTACCGCCATGCGCGAGGGTGGCAAAATTTTAGGTACAATTCTCGCCGAGCTCCGAGACTATGTCGACGTTGGTATGACTAAACGCCAGCTAGATGCTTGGGTTCGTAAAAAAATTACAGACGCCGGAGCAATAGTCTCCTATGATCAACTCCCTCAAAAATTCCCTGGCGCCATCTGTATCTCTGTCAATGATGAGCTGGTTCATGGCGCGCCTAATAGTGACTATGTCCTCCAGGATGGCGACAAAGTCTCTTTTGATTTAGTAATTGGTTATAAAGGCTATCATACCGACGCCGCCTTCACTACCACCGTTGGCAAAGCTAGTCCTGCTGTTAAACAGATGATTAAGACCACCGAAAAGAGCCTCTGGGCCGGCATTACCACCGTTGCCCCAGGCACACACCTTGGCGATATTGGTCATGCCGTAGAAACTGTTTTGCGTCGTGGACATCTAGGTGTTATCGAAAACTATGTTGGCCACTTTATTGGCAAATCCATGCATATGGAACCAGAGGTCCCAAACTATGGTAAGCGTGGGCACGGTTATATACTCCAACCAGGAGATACTCTATGTATTGAACCAATGTCCTCTCTTGGCAAACCATATAATCACGTTAGTCCGGAGAACGGTTGGGACGTCGTCCTTTCTGATGGTTCTATTGGCTGTCACTGCGAGCATACCATTCTCGTTACTAAAACTGGCTTCGAAGTACTTACCCTACCAAACTGCCCTGAGAAATAAATATTTTCTCTACCAACCAAAAATCGGAAATATTTTTTCGATAAAAATCGGAAAAA
>CAJPPG010000030.1 GCA_905372495.1 Candidatus Saccharimonadota bacterium
AAATTGCGTCACTACTGCTTGTTGTGTAGGTATCTGAGGTATTGTTGGTTGTTGTGTAGCTGGTTGTGCTGCAACTATCTGCTGTGTGGATGGCTGTACTGCGGTCGGCTGCGGGGTGACCGGTTGTGAAAATTGCGTCACTACTGCTTGTTGTGTAGGTATCTGAGGTATTGTTGGTTGTTGTATAACTGTTTGCGCTGCTTCCTGCGTTGCTGGTTGCGGAGTCTGCAATGTTGGCTCTGCAGGAACTGACTGCGTATTCAAGTTCATCGCCCCGATATTAGAAGCAATCTGTTTTCGTCGTTGATATTCTTCAGCTGTAATACGAGGGAACGAAAGATAAAAGGTCGAACCTTCGCCAAACGAACTTTCCGCCCAGACTTTACCACCCATTGCTTCGACCTGTTGCTTCACGAGATATAAGCCAAGACCAGTTCCGCCCACTGTTCGAGTTTGTGAATTATCTGCCCGATAAAATTTCTGAAAAACATGTTTAAGATCATCTGGCGAAATTCCAATTCCAGTATCAGTGACATTAATCAAGACACGATCGTCATCGCCTCGCACGTTTACCCAAATGCCTCCACCAGAAGCGGTGTATTTTATTGCATTTTCCACCAGATTATTCACAGCTTCGCGCAAAAAATCAATATCAACGCTTGCATAAACCTCTTGATTAATCACCCTTGTGGCATTATCAGATCTAGCTGCATTGGCACCAAAAGTGTAGTGAATGCCTTTTTCGCTCATCATTGGTACTTGGCCATTTACGATTGATCGTACAGTCGAGGTCATTTCAACAGGGGTGAGCTGTACGCGAATTCTCTTATCGTCCAATCTTGTAACATCCAATAAATCCTTAAACAATCGCCCCAAATGCTTCGACGAAGCATGAGCTTCTTCAAGGTATTTTCGAGCACGCTCGTCAATTGTTGCTGTTTTTGGATTTAAGGCTAATCCGAGATACCCCTCAATCGAAGCGACTGGAGTACGCATTTCATGCGATGCTGTTGAGATAAACTCAGCCTGCTCGCCTTCTTCTTCTAGCTCTCGCGCAATATCACGCAGTGTAATAATTCGCTCATTTTGACCAGTAGTAGTACAAACCACAGATATTGCTACTGGTCTTCTTTGCTCTTGAATGCTAACTAATACTAGGTCGCGAGTCTCAAAATTCTCGCCGTTCGTTACTGCTTTCAGAACTGGATTAACATCATCTTCAATCTTTACACCTTCAGAATTTTCCAGGTTTAGAATTGAGGCTAACTGTAAATTCTCAACGGTATTTGGATCATTTGTACCAAGAAGTCTCATCGCAGCTGGATTCACTAAGACAACAATTCCGGAAGAGTGAACGATCATCACGCCCTCATCGATTGAATTCAATACTAAATTAGCAAGACTAGTTGACTGAGCCGTAGTTATAGCCGGATTTTCGGATGGCTGTAAGCTGTTAGCTGGTTCTTTTTTCTTAATCAAGTTAAAAATACTCATTGCCTAAATTTTAACATAAAAACTATGTAATGTGATAAAATCGGAACATGAATAAGGACATCTACTACATAGAGCCAGAGGATGATATCACTGATATTATTAATCATCTTAAGTCGTCAAAACAAAAAGTTATCGCTCTCGTTCCGCCAAAAAAACTCAGTGTCATGCGTAGCGCTATTAATCTAAAATTGATTGCAAAAACTGCTAAAAATCTCGATAAAGCTGTTGTTATTGTTACGCTTGATCCGGTACTAATGAAACTAGCGGCAGTATCTGGCCTGCCCTTTGCCAAAAACCTTCAATCTAGACCAGTCTTGCCAAGTGAATATAAGGATGCTCCAGTTTCAAGCAAACCTAGCTTAAAGGATCAGTCTATTAATGAAGTTGATGAGGTGGTGGAAGAATCTGAGCAGGACGCCCCCCAATCCTCAAAACCTGCTGATACTCAAACTGCAAAAAAAGTTGAAACAAAAAATGTTCAAAAAGGTAATTCGACCTTGGCAAATAAATCAAAAGTACATCAAGCAGAAGAGTTAGATTCTAATGAATTCGAACAAGATTCTGATGAAAATAATGAAAAAACCATTAAAAAGATCCCAGCTTTTGATTCTCTCAGAAAATGGATTATCCTGGGTGTTGCCTTACTCATTGTTTTAGTTATTGGCGGTATCTGGGCTTTTGTCCTTGCTCCAGCCGCTAAAATCATGGTCAAAATTAAAACCACACCGGATAATTTTTCCGAGAATATTACGTTAGTTACAGCGGCTGATCAGTCGAATAATAAAGAAGGTAAAATCCTACTTGAGTCGGAATCTCTTGAGAAAGAAAGCTCCATTGAGTTTGAGGCCACTGGTGAACGAAATGATGGTGAAAAAGCAAGTGGTAAACTAACCCTTACTGCCAACTTTAGTTTTTCAACCTCATCTGCCTCTCCAAGTAATCCTGACCGTATTTCTGTACCGATTGGTAGTGCCTTTGCAAAAGGTAATCTCAATTATCTCACGATTGCAAATACTGATTTTAGCTGGGATGGCTCTACTACCAGTTGTACCGTACGCACCACTAACACCTGTCAAATTCGCAAGACCGTTGACGTCGTTGCTTTTGAGGGTGGCACTAGGTTTAATATTGACCCAGCTGCTTCTGGCTGGCAGTCTTCAGTCGAAAAAGTTGACGCTTTTAATTCCAGCGCTTTTACGGGTGGCACAGATAAAATCGTTAAAATCGTGACCGCAAGTGATGTTGAAAAGGCCAAGAATCAAGCCAGTCAAATTGACGAGGGTAAAGATGAGCTATTTGCTAAGGTAAAAGAGACTGAATTAAAAATCGACGCAAGCTATAAGAAAACTCTTGGTGATGCTGTGCCAAGTCCTGCCGTTGGGGAAGTTGCTGCAGAAGGCAAAGCTAAATTGCTTGCAAAAATCACCTATAAAGTTAATGTTCTTGATAAATCGGCGATTGAAGAATACATTCGTACTCTTGTTAGTAGTCGACTTGGAGAGGATCAGAAAATTTATGAAATCGGTTCACTATTCATTGAGCGTTTCCAAGAGAATAATGCCGCCTCCGCTAAGCTAAAGGCTATCGTTAAAACCGGTCCGGAAGTAACCGAGAAGACCGTTCTTGATAAATCTCTTGGCAAGAAAATCGGCGAAGTTACTACTCTTATTAAATCTATTAATGGTGTTAGTGAGGTTAAAGTGGATACTTCCTTCCCATGGGTACGCAGTATTCCAGAAGACACTAATAAAGTCAGTGTAACTATTACAATTGAAGAAAACTAAGGTGGTGAGATGAAAATAATTGGACTAGATGTTGGTACGGTGCGTATTGGTGTCGCTCATGTTGATACAACGACTAAAATCGCTATTCCTGACGGATATATTAATGTAAATGGTCAAGAGATTTCAGAAATTCAACGCAAACTAAGTTTTCATAATTCAAATGTCCTCGTTGTCGGTATGCCACGTAGTAATGACGGTAATCAGACGGCTCAGTCAGACCTTGTAAAATCCTTCACTGAATATATCGCTGCCACAATTCCTGGTTTGAAAATTTATTTTCAAGATGAATCTCTTACTTCCGTTGAGGCTGAAAATCGCCTAAAGAGGCGAAAAAATAATTATCAAAAAGGTGAAATCGATGCCGAGTCTGCTGCTATTATTTTGCAGGACTTTGTAGAGCGCATGCAGTCTGCTCTCAATAATCAACAAACGCTTGCGCCAGTTGAATTTACTTCTACAGGAGTTATTCAAGATGAGCAGGCCGATTTAAAACCTCAAGGACAAGATGAAATGCCCAAACAGAAAAAATCCATCCTCAAAAAGGTAATAATTAGTCTATTTGTCATTCTTCTGTTAGGAGGAATAGGTGTAGGCGTCACGTATTACTGGTACCAGCAACAATTATTGTCCGTCAAAAACCTCAACTGCCTCTATGGCTCTCCAGCCGAGGCGGCCGTTGGTACTGAAGAAGAAAAAGACCCAGACTGTCGTTATCAAACTTTTGAAATAAAGACTAACGAAACAATTAATGAGATTTCTGCACGCCTAAAAACACAGAATCTGATTCGTTCAAGTGAAATCTTTAAGTTTTATTTAAAACTAAATCAGAAGTCTTCGAAGGTTAAATCCGGCATCTATCATCTACGCGCCAATATGTCTATGCCGCAAATCGCAGAACTACTTGAACAGGGGGCAGTTTCTAGTAATGTATTTAACCTCACCATCCTACCTGGTGAGACGATTGCTGATATTCGACAAAAGTTAATTAAGCTTGGTTATCAAGATACTCAAATCGATGCCGCTTTGGTAAAACAATATGACAGTCCGGTCCTAAAGGGTTTATATAATGCCGAGGGGCGCTTGGAGAATCAGTTGCAGCCGTCTAGCGTCGCACTTGAGGGCTATCTTTATGGGGAAACCTATCAATTTTATCAAGGTGAAACCGTAGAGCATGTCTTTAAAACCATGATTGACCAGCTCAGTAGTATCGCAAATCTCAACAAGCTAGAAGAGAAGTTTCAAAAGCGTGGCTTGACTCTAAGAGAGGGGATTATCCTTGCCTCTATTATCCAGAAGGAGGCACATACCGAGGATATGCCAGGAGTTTCTATGGTTTTTCAGAACCGTTTACGTCGGGGATGGAGTTTAGGTTCAGATGTTACTGCTACCTATGCAGCTGATTTAGTAAATCCAAATCGTAATAAAAATGACCCTAATAATAACATCGCCGTTCTTGAGACAGATAATTTATATAATACTAGAAAACACACCGGTTTACCTCCAGGACCTATCTGTAGTCCTTCTATTTCCGCACTTTTAGCAGTTGCTGAGCCGGATGAAAATATGAAATCAATGTACTATTTCTTGACAGGAGACGATGGAAAGATGTATTATAGTGTAACCGATACTGAGCACGAGCAGAAAAAACGTGACTTCTGTCAAAAACTCTGTAGCGTAGGACTCTAGGTGGAATATCGGCAAGTTATGACATTGAAAAAACAGAATAAACGTAATAAATTTAAAAACAAATTGAAGATTATTCCATATCTCTTTGTTTTTCTCGCAACCATGGGGCTTATCAATTATGGTTCAAAGAATAAACATGTAGACGAGTCGACTAATAATCTAAATCTTCAATCTATCTCCAAAAAGGACTATGCTGTCTCAACTGATCAGCTTTCCGAATTTTATGTCGTCTCTGAACTTGCCAGTAATCTTAGTTTAGCTTCATCAGAAGTTGTTAATGTTAACTACAACTCCCTCACTACTCTTCGTGATTCTGGTCAGGTCTCCACTGAAAAAATGGAAAAACCAATTGCCCCACTTGCTACCAGCTGTCTCAAGGTCGGAGCTATTTCCTACACTGTTCTCGAAGGCGATACAATTGCCTCGATTACTGGCAAGTATGCTGCTTGTGGTGTTACTGAAACCATGGTCCGCTGGTCCAATAATTTCAAAAATACGTATGAGCCAAAAGTGGGTGACGTGATTTATATCCCGTCCCGTGCCGGTTTCGTCTATAAGATTAAAAGTGGTGACACTGTTGATTCGATTGCCGGAAAATATGGGGCAAAAAGTGATGAGATTATTGCTGCAAATAGCCTTGAACTAAATCAAAGTTTAACTGTTGGTGCTTCCATTCTTCTTCCGGACGGAAATCTTCCAGAAGCGGAGCGCCCAGATTATGTTGCTCCTCGCATCACCAATTCTCAGTCTCAAAGCTATACACAATCTGTCTATTATCGTACCTATTGGACTTCTGCTAATCAGATGCCATGGGGCTGGTGTACCTGGTATGCCTGGCAACGTCGTTATGAGCTGGGAGGTGGCTATGTCCTTCCAGGCGGTCTTGGTAATGCCAATACCTGGGATAACGCTCTAGTTTCCAGCTTCCCATCTAGTCGTGGTACCAATCCACAAGCCGGTGATGTTTTCCAGACTGACTCCGGATATTATGGTCACGTAGGTATCGTGGATTCTGTAAACGATGATGGAACTATTACTATTTCTGATATGAACGGTATTGCCGGTTGGGGTCACGTTGGTCGTAAAACCGTCCCTCAAAGTGTTTGGTCAGGCTACCTCTTTATTCATAGCCGTTAAAATGGTAAAATAAGAGTAATATGTTTTGTGATACTGCAAAAGTTAGTCTAAAAGCCGGCAAAGGCGGTGATGGTGCCGTATCTTTTCGCCATGAAATTTACATTAATAAAGGTGGTCCAGATGGTGGAAATGGTGGTAAAGGTGGTTCCATAATCTTTGTCGCTGATAAGGATACTAATACCTTAATTGACTTTCGCTTCAACCCAATTCTGACCGCTGAAAATGGCGGCAATGGCTCAGGTACGCGTAGTGCAGGCCGCTCCGGAAAAGATCTCCTCGTTGAGGTCCCCATCGGCACTATTGTTAAGCGCGATGGTCAAGTTATTGCTGATCTCACCTATGACGGTGAAAGGGCTGTTATTGCTAAAGGTGGCGACGGTGGCTTTGGGAATGCTCACTTCAAATCTAGCGTTAGGCAAACTCCAGTTATTGCCGAGGTTGGTGAACCAGGTGATGAATTTGAAGCTGAATTAGAATTGCGTCTCCTTGCAGATGTTGGTTTAGTCGGTTTGCCAAATGCTGGTAAATCAACTTTTCTTTCAGTTGTTAGTAATGCTAAGCCGGAAATCGCAGACTATCCGTTCACGACCCTCACTCCAAATCTTGGTGTCGCTACGATTGACCGCCACGATATTCTAATCGCAGATATTCCAGGTCTCATCGAAGGCGCTGCGGAAGGGAAGGGGCTAGGTCATGACTTTTTGCGTCACGTAGATCGTACGGCGGTTCTTCTCCATCTTGTCGATGTTTATAATAACGACGCCGGTGAAGCATATCGTATTATTCGCCATGAGCTTGATAAGTATTCAGACCTAAAAGATCGTCCTGAAATTGTTGCGCTCACAAAATGTGAAGGTGTAGACCACGATATTATCAATATGCAGGTCGAGTCTATTAAGCGATATAATCCTAGTGCTAATATTCTTTCTATTTCTGCCTCTTCTCATCAAGGTATCGATGATTTATTACGCCTCCTATGGCAGGAAATTGAAAAATCGAAAGACCAGAAAAAAGCTCAAGCAGCTCAAACTTCATCTCAAACTGCCGTGGTTGATTTAGGCGATAATCGTTCTGAGGTGCAAAATAGTCAAGCAGATTTGCCTGTCATTTCTCTATGTACTCAGGAGCTCCGCAATACCTGGTCTGTTACTTTGGATGATGGCGGAGTCTATCATGTGACTGGAGAAAAGATTGAAAAATTTGCCAGACGCACCGATCTTTCCAATTATGCCTCCGTCAACCGCCTTCGTGATATTATGAAGAAACTCGGTATTCGTGCCGAACTTACTAACCAGGGCGCTGGTCCTGATTCTCTAATTGAGATCTCCGGCAAAACCTTCACTTTGGTTGAACAGTATTAAATCAGCAGTAAAAAATACTCCCGAAGGAGTACTTTTTTCACTGATGCGCGCCCACCCTGGGGCACATTGTTTTGTTTTAATTCGCTTTTTGTTTTTAATGAAATCTCCACACTCCACTATTTTTGAAGCGGAACCCCGTGAAGCGTATCAGCTTATGCTTACTATATCCAAAAATCTCCAGACTGTCAAGAATATAGTGGTAAAATATGGTAAAAATC
>CAJPPG010000031.1 GCA_905372495.1 Candidatus Saccharimonadota bacterium
TATTCATATGTATGCTTTTTTTAACTCATTTACTAAAGCTCTGAAGGAAAAAGGGCTAGAGGATGCAAACTATCAGATTGACGTAGATATTGATGGTAATGTGGCAAAATGGATACTTGATACGCCTGAGAAAAGAATTTCAAATATCTTTAAATCCATAATGCAGGATTACGTATTTAATGACGAAGAGATAAAAATGGCCATATCAAAGATTGAACAAAAGAACGACTTTATATCAAAAATCAAAGACCTGGTTTTACTACGAAATGAAATTACTAAGGTTGATTTTACGAAGAAAAAGCCTGAATCTACCGACGATTCAATGGAATCTCCAGCGATTGACTTCTATAAGTTAGCCTAGGCTTAGTGGATCTATTGGTTCATGATATAATCTACAGAGATAGATAATATTTGGAGAACTGCCTTGAATCTAAAAATTGGAATTGTGGGATTACCGAATGTGGGGAAATCGACATTATTTAACGCATTGACAAATGCGCATGCTTTGGCTGCAAACTACCCCTTTGCAACAATCGAGCCAAATGTAGGAATTGTGCCAGTACCTGATGAACGACTAGACGTTCTGGAAAAAATGTATGCAGCTGAGAAAAAGATTCCCGCAACTGTGGAGTTTGTTGATATCGCCGGGCTTGTCGAGGGAGCGTCGAGGGGTGAAGGATTGGGCAATAAATTTTTAGCACACATCCGCGAGTGTCAGATCATTTGCCATGTAGTGCGAGTTTTTAAAAACGACGACATTATGCACGTTTCCGCCAATGCAAACACTCCGGCACCGGTTGATCCTAAGGCAGATATTGAAATTATTCAAACCGAGCTGGAACTTGCTGATTTTGAAACCCGTGAAAAAGTTGAGGCTAAACGTAAGAAAAATAAGGATACGAATGAGGAGAAAATTCCATATCTTACAGAAAAGCCAGTAATCTATATGTTTAATGTGGACGAGAGTGAACTAACAAACGAAGACTTAAAGAATGAACTCCGTGCACTCGTGCAACCTGCGCAAGCAGTTTTTGTGAACGCAAAGCTGGAGGAAGAAATGACCGGTATGAATATGGCAGAAAAGATGGAATTTCTTGAGAGTTATGGTGTCAAAGAAGACGCTTTGGGGGAGCTAGTGAAAGCAGCCTATGACACTCTGGGATTACAATCCTTCTTGACCGCTGGTAAAAAAGAAGTGCGAGCCTGGACAATTAAAAAGGGAGCCACAGCACCGGAAGCCGCAGGTACAATCCATACCGATTTTGAGCGTGGTTTTATTGCAGCAGAGGTTATGAAATATGACGATTTAGTAAACCTTGGTAGCGAAGCAGCAGTGAAGGCAGCTGGAAAATTGGCAACTGTGGGTAAAACCTATATCATGCAGGACGGGGATATTGTCGAATTTCGCTTTAATGTTTCAAAGTAACACTTAGCTTCTTAAGAATGTTCGATCCCCTGCTATAATCAGAGTATGATTTTAGGCATTGATGAAGTTGGACGGGGGCCATATGCAGGACCGCTAGTAATTGGTGCCTGTATTTTGCCAGATGCTGAAAAAATTAGAGAGGAACCCGAAAAATATCATTGGATATCAGAACTTACTGATTCAAAAAAATTGACAGCTAGACGTCGGGAAGTGCTGTATGACAAAATCAAAGAAGGAGCCGCAGCAGCTGCGACAGGTTGGGTCTCTGCGAATAAGATTGACGAGATTGGATTATCTGAGAGTTTGAAACTGGCTTGCCGAAGGGCAGTGAAACAGATACAAGAAACCCATGTACCTTTTTCTGAAATAATTATTGATGGGACAGTGAATTTTTTAAGTGGAACGCCGCTTGAGAAATACGTTTCCACTTTAAAGAAAGGTGATCTTTTGATTAAGGAAATTTCGGCAGCTAGTATTCTGGCAAAGGTGGAGCGAGATCGATACATGGCGGAACTAGCAGAAAAGTATCCTGAGTACGGATTTGAAAAGCATGTGGGTTATGGAACGGCGGCGCACCAGAAAGCGATGGGGGAGTTTGGTTTAACGCCGGAACATAGACGTTCGTTTCGACCAGTGCGTGAAATAGTATTGAAACAGCTTGGGACTGAGCAACAAAAAGCCAAGGAGGCGGGCACAAAAAATGAGAGCACTACAACCGGAAAATCAGACGCAAGAAATGAGAGCACAACAACTAGAGAGTTCGGCAATCTTGGCGAGGAGAAAGTGGCGGAATTTTTAGCTTCTAAGGGACATGAGATTATTGCCAGAAATTTTAAAACAAAGTATTTTGAAATCGATATTATTTCAAAACTAGATGATTCCCTATTTTTTACGGAAGTAAAATATCGTAAAACTGCGAAGTTCGGGGAAGCTACTGAATTTGTCGATCGAAAAAAGCAAGAACAGATGCGATTTGCTGCGGAAAGTTATTTGGCAATGCATCCGGAATTTAAAGATTTTACAATCAGACTGGCGGTGGCGGGAGTCAGTGGCGAGGATTTTCAAATCGAAGACTGGATTGTTATTGATTAATTTTCTTGTAAAAAGGGTTATAACGAAACCTGAATTATAAAGTTATAAAAAATAAACCTCGTATGAGGTTTATTTTGAATTTTCTAGTCTTATTCAGCGGCAACTTCTTCAGTCTTTTCAGCTTCGACAGATGCTTCAGCTGGAGTCTCTGGGGCTTCAACAGCTGCGTCTTCCTTGAGGGTATTGACTGCAACACGATCAAAGTCCTTAGCAACGAGACGAGCGGATTTACCAGAACGGTTGCGGAGGTATGAAAGATTGTTGCGGCGAACCTTAGCACGCTTAACAATTTCAACTTTTTCGACTAATGGACTGTGCATTAAGAAAGATTTCTCAACACCAATACCGGAAGCAATTTTACGCACAACGATGCGTGCAGTGTGAGACTCTTTGCGGTCTACACGGATTACGACACCTTCGAAAACCTGAAGACGGAATTTTTCGCCTTCTTTAATTTTCTGAGTTACCTTAACGGTATCACCAGAGCGAACGTCAACGATGGCTTTCTTTTTCTGGGCGTCACCAATTTTTTTCAACACTAGAAAACTCATATTTTACCTTTTATTACTTAAAACTTGACCTATTTTAACATAGTTTTATGGAAAATGGAAGAGGTGAGACCATTAAAAGACAGTGGTGTCGAAACCGGCCTGAGGATTGTTGTCTTTGAAGGTTTTACAAGAATACTTCATATTAGGATCAGATTCATACTTATTAAGAACAGTCACGGCAGCTTTCATATCTTCGGAAACGTCTTTACACTCGATGACACCCATACCATTGGCGGCATAAACACCGACGAATTGCCAGGAACCACTGGGGAGCTTACGGCTATAGACATTGGTTTGTGCGGCCATACCGTGATCTACATAACGAGGCATAGCTAGGCCATTAGGATCGACCACTTTCTCCATTTTTGAAACATTGAGTTTGGCAATTACCTTCGTGCCATCCTCGTTCGTAACAATACGGCCACCAGTGATGCGATAATCATCACCAACGATGGTGGTAAGTTGAGCAAAGTTGATATTTAGATCATTCCATTTGACAATCTGCTTCTCGGCCTTTTGCTCTATCTTTTCCTCAGTTTTAGCCTCGTCCTGCGTTTTAGTATCAACTACCTTGGTCTTAGTGGCAGCCTCATACTCAGCAATGACAGTCTTACTGTCGGTCAACTCCTTTTGGTATTGCTTGACCAAATTGGTTCCCTCATTAATTTTCTGATTACTATAAAAGTAGAGGAAGCTAGTAGTAAGAAGAAAGATGACAGACAAAATAGAGGTGATAATACCAACAATTTTCCATGGGTTGCCTGGCTTCTTTAGATCTTTAGTATTATCATAACTTGAAGTATCAAAACCGGATTCTTCAGCGAGCTGTTCGACATAGCTAGCGGGAGCAGTGGGTTCAGTCTGGGCAAACTGATCAACTGAAGTTTGTGACTCGGTCGGATTTAACTCAGATGAAGCCTGTGTTTCGACCTGATTTAATTGCTCAACTGAGGTCTGTGGCTCAGTTTGAGTAAGTTGCTGATCTTGACTATTTTGTTCGTTTTGGTCCATTTTTTTCCTCTTATTTATATCACTCTTGATATTTCATCCAATGTGGTTTCACCACGCAAACAGGCTAAAATACCCTTTTGTTCGAGCGTAATGAGACCAGCTTTTCTGGCGGTTTTCTCGATAGCATCAGTATTAATATCCTCAATGTCGCCGCGGATATATTTCTGAACTTCCTCAGAGACGGTGAGCTGTTCCATAATCACCTTACGACCTTTATAGCCAAAAGGATCATCGGGTCCAGACGGGACAGCCTCGAAGAGAGTGAAGTTATTTGGATCAAAACTAAATCCGAGCTGATCATAGAGCACCTCTTCAGGAAGACCTTCAAGCTTTGAGAGTACGAATTGGCGGGTAGCCTCATCAGGGGTAAATTCGCGTTTATTCTCCGACAAACTACGCACAAGACGCTGAGCCATAACCATACGAATGGAACTGGAGAAAATTGGGTTAGTGCCAATAAGATCGATCATACGAGAAAAGGCTGCGGCAGTGGAATTTGCGTGAAAAGAGCTAAGAACAAGGTGACCAGTAATGGAAGCTTGGATGGCAGTTTTAGCAGTATCGCCATCACGAATCTCACCAACCATCACGACATCTGGGTCGAGACGAAGAATAGAACGAAGACCGTCGGCAAAAGAACCACCCTCAGTAGTATTGACCGGGATCTGAGAGATACCGGAAATACCATATTCAATTGGATCCTCAAGAGTAATAATCTTGCGATCCGTAGTATTCAAAGCATTAATCATGGAATAGAGTGTGGTGGACTTACCAGAACCGGTTGGACCGACCATTAGAACGAGTCCACGTGGATGAGAAATAACCTCGTTGATCTCCGAAAGCTCGTGCTCAGAGAGACCGAGAAGATCAAGATTTAGTAGCGATTCATCAAAATTAAAAAGACGTAGTACAGCATCTTGACCGTACATAGTCGGAACAGTTTCAACGCGGATATTCAAGAGATGTGATGAGCCATCACGGAAAATATCTTTCTGCATATGTCCAGACTGCGGAGTTTTAGCGGCGGAGGAAATACCGGCACGAGAACCAAGTTCGCCCATGAAGACACGGTAACGATCACGTTCAAGGTTAGCCACAGGATGAAGAATACCATCAACACGCATACGGATGCGAATAGATTCACGAAGATTTTCGATATGGATATCCGAAGCACCGAGCTTATCAGCTTGATCAAGAAGGAAGTCAAAAACCTTATCAGTACCGACCGAGTTGAGGGTCTGAGAAACCGAAGCAAGAGTTTCCGAATCGCCATCGCTAGCAATACGAATATCATCGTAGTGAACCTGCCTTGGTGGATCGTAACGAAGCATAAGAACTTGATAAGCACTGTTTGAGATGAGGAAAAAATCAATACCATCACCATTAATATTAAATTTCTCGCTGAATTCCTTGATGGTGCTGCGGGGAGTTTGGCTGGTGACCATGAATTGATATGGAAGACCGTTACCGCCTTTTTGGAGAGGAAGGATGTAGTCGCTATGCATTCTTGAGATATCAATGATGCCAAAAAGTAGCGGTAGAGTTTCCTCGATGGGGCGGGTATCAAGATATGGGAGACCGAGGGTCATGGCGCGTGAAGAGGCGGCTTGCTCTTCATTTGACCGACGTTGCTCCTGAATTTGTTGCTCGTTCATTGAGTGTATTATAACATAAGCGAGATATAGTAGATTTGAATTAGTGGGTTTTGTATAATGAAATCATGAAATTATATCTTGTAAGACATGAGGGAGACTAGCTGGGTTGCATAATATTAACTGAACAGGAGTGATATATAGACACGAGAAAAGGAGGATATTGCATGATAGAATCATCATAACAAAATCACAGCACTATACTCCCGCCTTTCAGTTGGTGATGAAGATAGAGACGGTGGCGAGAGTAATAGTATTGTAAATCAAAAAGCCTTTTTAGAAAGGTATGCAAGAGAAAAAAGCTGATAAATATTCGCCATTATATCGATGATGATGAAAGCGGTAGGTTCTTTGACCGTTCAGCTTATACACAGATGATAAGCGATGTAGAGCAAGGCAAAATCGGAATTGTCGTCATGAAAGATATGACGAGATGGGGAAGAAATAGAAGAAGCAAAGAAAAAAGCCAGAGCATATCGTAGGGCATATTACAAAGAATACCGAGTCAAAAACCTTGAAAAGTGCCGAGAGTATGAAAAATTAAAAGCAAGAGAGTATAGAGCAAAAAAGGAGCTACAAAGAGCAACCTAAAACTAAATATCAACCAAGCAAAAGAGGTTTCCTAATCACAAGAAATCTTTTTTTTGTGCAAGTCGAGAGGAGGAACTAAATGGCAGAAAATGAAAAAACAGATATTAAAGAAATACAGGTAGAACAACAAGCACTCCACCCAAAGCCTGACGGTATTCTAACAAAAAAGATAAATGGAAAGACCTTTGTAACAGAGATATATTTTGATAAAAAGAGTAAAGAGACATTTCAAGATAAGCTGTTCAAAGTAATACATTCAAA
>CAJPPG010000032.1 GCA_905372495.1 Candidatus Saccharimonadota bacterium
GGTTGGTTTTTTTGTTTCGTATTTTGGATAGTGTTTTTGTTTTGTGGATATACAAATTCGTAGAATATGATAAAATCATAATTAAATTACAAAAAGTTAAACAAAATATCATCCATAGCGGAACTTTTCATATTAAACATTAATCAAAAGGAGCCTATGAAACTCGAATTAAAAAATATCAGGAAGGTGTTTGGCAAGAAAGTAGCCCTAAATAATATTAGCTTTACTGCCAAAAGCGGCCACGCTTTTGGTCTTCTTGGTCGTAATGGTGCTGGTAAAACCACCACCATACGTATTCTCATGAATGTCTTTAAGGCCAGCGGTGGCGAAGTTCTCCTCGATGGTAAGCCTCTTGATTATAAAACCGTCAGTTTTGGTTATCTTCCAGAGGAACGTGGTTTGTATCCAAAAGAAAAAATCTTTGATCAATTAATTTATCTTGCTACCCTTAAGAGGATGAGCAAAAAAGATGCTACCTCATCCGTAAATTATTGGCTCGATTTTCTCAACATGTCTGAGTATAAGAACAAACCACTTGATAACCTTTCAAAAGGAAATCAGCAAAAGATCCAACTAATTTCAAGTATTGCTCACGATCCTGATATTATTGTATTTGATGAACCCTTTTCCGGTCTCGATCCTGTTAACGCTAAACTACTTGAAAGTGTCGTCAAAGCACAAATCAAGCAAGATAAAATCGTAATTTTCTCAAGCCATCAGATGAACTATATTGAGGAGTTCTGTGACGATATCCTAATTATGAAAGACGGCGAAATCATGATCGCGGGCAACATTAAACAAATTAAGCAAGGTTATATACGAGATAAGCTGAAAATTGAGTCTAAAGATGTTAAGAAAATCAAAACCGAAAATCAGAACGAATGTAAGATTATTGATGACACTAACTTAATTTATAAGATGACGTCTGCTGATCAAAAACAAAAAGTCATGCAAAAACTAATTAAAGCATACGATATCGACAATATTGGCGTTTTAGAACCGACTCTAAACGATATTTTTGTCGAGTATGCTGGCGATGAAAAAGAGATTGATGAGATTACAAATGTAATAGAAAAAAGATAGGACCAATATGAAACAATTTTTAACAATCTTCAAGCATGAACTTACCCAATACTTTAAAAACAAAGTTTTTGTTATTACAACAATCGTCCTAGTTCTCACGGTTTCGGGATTACTCTTTGCACCTCGCGTGGGTGAAATTATAAAAAAATCCCAAAACGCCGATAATTCAGAAGTCAAAAAACCAGAGGTTCTTATTGCATCCGACAATTCCGAAATTGATAAAATCCTTCCAAGTATCGCCGCAAGTTTTCCACAAGCCAATGTCAAAATTACAAACGATTCGAAAGAGGAGATAAAGAAAAAAATAAAAGATCAGTCCGTCGATTTCGCATTTATTCTCTCCTCAGATCTCAAATCCTATACCTATCTGACAAATGTCTCTGCCTTACAAGACCCCAACTTACCAGTGATGGATGCTCTCTTAAAAACTCTTTATTCTAATTTATATCTTAAGAAGCATGGGCTATCTGATGCGCAAATTATTGAAGCGGAGAACCCTAATATTACCCATCAAATTGAAAGCGTCAGTGAAAATGGTGCTAAGAATTTTTGGTACGCCTATGTCATGGTCTTTGTGCTTTATATGGTTATTATTATATTTGGCCAAAAAGTTGCCATGAGTGTTGTAACAGAAAAAACCTCTCGTGCCATGGAAGTGCTAATCACTAGTGCCAGCCCAGTCGCACTAATGTTTGGTAAAATTCTGGCTTCCAGCGTTGCCGGCATCATACAAATAGCCGCAATATTTGGAGCTGCCTTTGTTTCATACAACGTCAACAAAACCTATTTTGAAGATAACGCCATTATAACCACATTCTTCAACTTCCCAGCCTCTCTTGTCGGTTATCTATTAGTCTTCTTCCTACTCGGCTTCCTCGTTTACTCTTTTCTCTTCGGGGCCATGGCCTCCACTGTTTCCAAAATCGAAGATCTTTCGTCTGCCCTAATGCTCATCCAAATCATTTTTGTAGCTGGCTTTGTTGTATCAATCAATGCCATGACTAGTGGCGATATTAACTCAGTATTAATGAAAACACTTTCTCTTTTCCCATTCACCTCACCAATGGCCATGTTCACCCGTATTGCCATGAGCGAAGTTCCAGGCCTTGAGGTTTTACTTTCTATAATTTTCCTAATCCTCGCAACTCTTCTGATTGGTTTTATCGCTGCAAAAATCTATCGCGTTGGCGTTTTAATGTACGGCACAAAACCAACACTTGGAAAAATTATTAAAGCCATCCGCGAAAACTAATTTTATAGTATACTAAAGATACGTGGGGCATTAGCTCAGCTGACAAGAGCGCATCATTCGCATTGATGAGGTCATGGGTTTGAATCCCATATGCTCCACCATCTTTATGCTATCTTGGCCCGTTTCCGGGCCTTTTTTATTTTCATTATCTCTGTTATACTAAGCTCAAACGTGGGAGAACATTATAAGGAGGTGATAATTATGCGTCTTCGTATTGTAGCAAACGTAGCGGTATCGCAAAAAAACCAAAGTAAATTAAAGTGCATTCTCAGTGGATATCATTGCAGATTCATTAATTTACAGAGCGCGCCCGATGGCTATACACTAGTTATTAAATTTGACGGTGACCACGAGGCGGGACTTTCTATTATGGACATCATTGATCGTTTTCGTCACCAATATTTATTGGCAAACATTAAAGATCGCAACAAAATTGTTCCACTTTTTAAGGAACCTATTAACCATTAAAAGTTCACCCACTTTTAAGCCTCTAAATTAGAGGCTTTCTTTATATATAAAACCTCACCAAAATTCCTACCTTAAATCAAAACTTGCCAACCCTCGAAATTACAGTATAATTTCTAGTAGAATAAATAACATCACACAAGATTAACTTCCACAAGGAATCAAACATGAAAACAATTCTCACCGGCATTCGCATTAACTCCGAAATTACTCTCGGAAATTTCCTAGGCGCGCTTCTTCCCATGGTTCGCCTTGCTAATAAGTATTCCGAAACTCATCACGTTAACATTTTTATTCCTGACCTACATTCAATCATTAGTAGCGTCGATGGTGACCTCAAACAAAACACCCTTCGTGAACTAAAATATTATCTTGCAGCCGGGCTCAAAACCAATTCTAATATTCACATTTATCGCCAGTCCTATATTCCCGCACATTCCGAGCTTTGCTGGATTCTCGACTGCTACACCTCAATGGGTGAAGCATTACGTATGACTCAATACAAAGAGAAAAGTCAAAATAACGACAGCTCAACCAATGTCGGCATTTTCAACTACCCAATCCTAATGGCCGCCGACATCCTACTTTATGACGCCAATTACGTACCAGTCGGCGAAGATCAATTCCAGCATCTTGAACTTACGCGCAATATTGCAGAACGTTTCAATCGAAAATACGGTGAAATTTTTACTATTCCCGAAAAAACCACCGATCAAGTTAAGTTTATGGAAACGCTGGGTAATACTTTCGGCAATCAAGACAAAGATACTCCTTCTGGACTTCGAATTCGTGACTTGCAGAATCCTGAAAAGAAAATGAGTAAATCTAGCGATTCAGAGAGTAGTAAAATTATGATGTCAGATACTCCAGCACAAGCCGCAAAAAAAATCATGTCAGCCACCACTGATTCTCTTGCAAATATTAATTTTGATTTCCAGAATCAACCAGGCATCTCCAATCTATTACAAATCGAAGCCTTACTCAGTGATCAACCACTATCTGTTATTATTGCAAAGTGGTCGAATCAAAGTCGGTATGGAGATTTTAAAAAGCAAGTCGCCAATACCGTATCGAGTTTTCTCACCGACTTTCAAGCAAAAGCTAACAATATCTCTGATCAAACCATCCTTAATCTACTAACAGAGGGTGAAGCTTATGCCACACAAAAAGCCAATCAAACCCTCTTAAAGGTCCAAAAATCCGTCGGCCTCAGGTAGCTTAAGCTTGATTTTAAATATAAATATATTATAATATAAACATGTATCGGACTGGTAAAAAATTCAGCAAACCTTCACTTTCGCGCGTTATTAACGGCGATCTCGTTTTGACAGAAAGAGACACTAAAAAACCACGCATCCGTCTCGATCATACGCTTGTTGAAAAATATCCAGACTACAACCGCAATACCCTTCAATCTTTCATCAAGCTTGGCTATGTCCAGGTTGACGGCAAAGTAGCCACTAGACCAAACACCCCTCTCACCGAAGATTCAGTCATCGAATTGATCCTTCCAAAAACCCTAACAGATGCCAATCTAAAACAAGAAGAAGCTAGTAAAGTTCGCCCTGCTACAATCTATGAAGATGAACATGTGGTCGTCTTCAATAAACCAGCCGGTTTACTCAGTATGGCCAAGGGAGATTATTGCCTTGAACCAACCCTAGAAGATTTTGGCTTGCTCGTTCATCGCCTGGATCGTGATACTAGTGGTATTGTTATTTTAGCTAAGGACACCCCCACCCAAACGCTCTTAAGAAAACAATTCCAAGACAGAAAAACTCATAAAACTTACTATGCCATTATTGAAGGTTGCCCAAAATTAACTACTGCGGTTATCAATTTACCAATCGCCAGGAATCTCAAACACCCAACCACTTTTATCGTAGAAGCTGGCGGCAAAGAATCTGAAACTTTCTATCAAGTCCTAAAGACTAAAAAATTTACTCACTCTGACCTAATTAATCTTAAAAAGATTTTCGCAAATTCCGATTTTTCTGGACAAGAATTTAAGGAGGGAAAAACTTACTCACTAGTCGAACTGAAACCAACCACTGGCCGCACTCATCAGCTACGTGTTCATCTAAAATATCTCGGCACGCCAATCGTCGGTGACCGTGTCTATGGTTCTGCAAAACCGGACTCCACTGATCGACTCTATCTCCACGCTAAGTCGCTTGAAATCACCATCCCTACTAGTAATCGTCAGGTTTTTGAGGCACCACTTCCTCCTGAATTTAATCTCTTTGACTAAAAACCACTTCTCGGACGCAATTTACGCTACAATAGAATCAACATGTTTATTGATTCACTAGAAAAAATCCCGCAGATCACTCGCGCTTTCTCTACTACTATTTTTGCAGTCGATCCAGACATCAAGCTTAACCTCACACAGCTAGTTTCACTTTCGCTCAATACAGATTCAATCAGCTCACAAATTGATGAAGTCAGGGAATTAATGCAACTGACTAAGAACAAACAAACCCAGGATTTTTTCCTCGCAATCCGCCACGCCGAGTTTCTTTCTGAAAGGTCTAGTAATGTTTTATTGAAGACCATCGAAGAACCCGGCGAACATATTCATATCATCCTTCTCACAAAAAAGCCCCTTCAATTACTACCCACTATCCGCTCAAGGTCTATGCTTTTTTACTTAAAGACACCCGGTAATCTCGTATCACCACCAGATGTGTCAGCAGAAATTTTAGATTACGCAAAAAAACTACTAGTTGCCGACAAAGATAATCTCATCAATCTTGCAGAAGAACTTGCAAAAAGAAAACCGAAAAAATCTGATCCAGACCCGGATAATGACAAAGCGTTTATCCTAAAAATCATAGAGACAACTATCGAGCTTGCCTATAAGTCTTTTTACAAAACCAATAATCAACTCTTCTTGAAAAAAGTTGAAGGACTAGATCAAGCGTACCAGAACATTTCTAAAAATGGCAATAAAAAACTTCAACTGCTTGCAAATTTAATCTAAATTTTTCCAAGTCGACCAAAATATGTTAAAATAAGACAATATGTTAGGCGCATTGCTGATTTTAAGTTTTGCCATTTTTCTCGCATTCTTCGAGCCAATTCTTGCTACCAAAAAGTCTGCTAATAAAGAAAATACTAAATATGATGCGGAAATCAAGAAGCTCTGGACTATTGCTAAAGATAGTATGAACAGTCGCAAAACTCTTCGTGCTGAAAAAGCTCTCCTCACCATCCTCAAACTAGACGAAACTAACGCCGCAGCCTACAACCGTCTCGGCATCCTATACGCTAAAGCTCAAAATTTTGATGAAGCCATTGAATGTTTTGAAATCGCACAATCCCTTGATAACAATCCGATGTCTCTTCATAACGTTGGCTTAATTTACCTTGAGACTGGCTCATATGAAAAAGCTTCCATGGCATTCCAACAAGCACTTAAGCTTGATAGTACTGTTGCAGCCCGTTTCCTAGCTCTCGCTAAAGCCGAAGAGAAACTTGGTCATAAAAAAGCTGCCATTGAGGCTCTTGAATCGGCCTACAATCTCGATAAGTCAACGACAACATTAAGACAAATTCTCAGCATCTACGAGGAAGCTGGTGACCAAGAGAATATCGATATTACCACTGCACGTATTGAACAACAAATTGCCGAAGATGCCTTAAAGAAGGTTGAGCTTGAAAAAGCAAAAAAGAAAGAGAAGAAAGTTAAGG
>CAJPPG010000033.1 GCA_905372495.1 Candidatus Saccharimonadota bacterium
AATTAAATTAATTTTTCTGAACTAATTCCATAATACGTTGATTCACTTCTTCAATTGACCCCACGCCATCAACTTCATAAATCCGTACTCCACGTGACTTCATCTCTGTTAAAAATGAATAACTTTTTTGTTCAAAGTATGATATTTTCTGTTTCCAGACTTCCACATTATCATCTTCTCTTCCTCGCTCAGCCAATCTCTTCAATAATTCTTCTTCTGGTACCTTTAGTAACACTACAAACTCTGTGTGTGAAAAAACTCCTCTTTCCTCCAACATTTTCACCTGCTCGACCGAGCCTGGCTGACCATCAAAAATCACTTCACCCCCTTCTTTAAACACGGCTTCCATATTCTCCCATAGAAGATCCACTAAGATATTTTCTGGAATCATCGTACCCTTGCTTGTATATTCATCAAATCGATGCGAATCACGAATCAATTGCCCAGCTGAAAGCCAGGTGCGACCCATCTTTTCTGCCAACATTCTTCCCTGTGTTGATTTTCCCGATCCGGCTGGCCCATAAATTAAAATCATAATTCTCCTTTCTGAAAAAACGCCCCCTTAGGCGTTTTCCTTATTATTCAATTCACTAATTTCATTACGTATTAAAGTTACAGTACGCTTATAAACTTCATCGACTTCGCCAAGTCCATTAATAGTCAATAATTTCACCCCATTGCCTAGAAGAAATGCTACGATCTCGTTACGACTACGTTCATAGTCAGCCTGTCTTTCCTCAATAATCTCTGGTACATCCTGACTGCGCCCCCGCATTGATAGCCTACGCATCACCTCATCAAACGGCACTGTCAGCTCGACTATATAGTCAATTTTCAGACCTCGTTCAACTATGATTTCCGCCTGACGTAATGTTCTTGGATATCCATCAATGATCGCATTCTCTGTTCCAGATAACCTAGAAAATACCAATTCCGACACCATCTCATCATCAAATAACTGCGCAGTCTTTAATCTATCGATAACCCACTGCTCCTTACTTTCTCGAAGAATTGCTCCGGACGAAATCCAAGGCCAGTTTAAATCATTTGCTAATCTATTCCCAACTGTACTCTTACCAGTCCCAGGACCCCCTAAAAATAATAGTTTCATACAAAGATAGTATAGCACAAAAAGACCCCATTAAAGGGGTCTTCTCATTACTTTAAACCAAGTTTAATTCGTTCTGTTTTTTCAGCCTTACGAATTTCGCGTAGAATTGCTTTACGACGACGTTCGCGTTTGGAAATTGGCTTTGAAAAACGAAGCTGTGATTTCGCAAGTGGCATAATTCCACTCTGTAACACCTTACGATTAAAGCGACGAATGATGTTTTCGTTTGCCTCTCCCTGGTCTTTTCTAGTTACTTTGATTGCCATATATCGGCATTATATCAGATACGCTACATTTTTTCAACAGAGCTTTCTTTAATCTGCAAAATTCTTCCTTCCACACTTCTATAATTCTGCCATTCATTCTCCACCAGATTGATCCACACATTTCGGATCTCCCCTTCTTTAGTCTCCATCCATTCCTCCGGAGCATTAAAGGCCACTAATTTTATCTCCTTCCCTAGATTATCCTTTAATGTCATTCTCATGTGTTGCCCCTCCGCTCCCATTTTATTAATCCGCTCTACTCTCATATTTTTTAATAAAAAGACCGGTTCTGGGTTTCCCATTCCGAATGGTTCTAATACTCTAATTTTTTCCATCAACGATAGGTTCAAACCACTCAACTCCTCAATCTCCAAGTCCTCCTTCGCCTCTAAATATTTTTCCTGCTCTTTTAAGTTCAGCCCCACGTAATACTCGTTAACAGCTTTAATAAACTCATTCAATCTATCCTTCGAAACCTTTAATCCACAAGCCGCCGCATGACCGCCACCACCAATAATCTGATTTTCACAGGCTTTCAAAGCCTCTGCTAAATTAAAATCACCAAACGAACGCCCCGAACCCTTTAAAACTCCTTCTTCTGTTTCCGCCAATACAAATGCCGGTTTATGATATTTCTCCACCAATCGTCCAGCAATAATTCCTAGCACCCCCTCATGCCATTTGCCAGTTACCACAATCACAGGATCCTTCACTTCAGGAATTTCCTCCATTGCCTGCCTCTGGCTATTCCTACGATCCTGATTTAGTTGATTTAGCTTCATAGATAATTCAAAAGCTTCTCGGTGATTTTTAGACATCAAAAGTTTCAACGAAATTTCCGCCGATTCCATTCTTCCACCAGCATTGAGTCTTGGACCAATTTGAAAACCTATCGTTTCGGAACTAATTCTTTCCGCTCTTGCCACCTTTAGAAGCTCGATTAAACCTGGTCGCTTCGTCTTCTTTAATACTTTCATCCCAAAATAACTCAGCATCCGGTTTATCGGATCAAGTGTCATTGAATCACAAAGTGTCCCCACTAACACTAAGTCCAAAAACCATTTTTCTCTGCCCGTCTCAATATACCCAAGAGAAACCATTTTCTGCATCACCAAAAAAGCCACCCCGCAGCCACAAAGCTCTCTTAGCTCCGATTTTTCATCCCTTTTCGGATTGACCACCGCCACCGCCGACATAGGTACTTCTTTCATGATTTCATGATGGTCCGTCACAATCACGTCCACCCCCATTGTAGACAACCCATCAATCACCTCTGAATTATTACTCCCGCAGTCCACTGTCACAATAAGATTCGCGCCAAGCTCCTTCGCTTTTTCTTTTACTCTCCCACCCATTCCATATCCATCGATGAAACGATCAGGCAGCATCACCTCCACGCTCTGGACACCACTCATTTTTAGACAGTCAAACATTAAAGCACTTGCCGTCACTCCATCCACATCATAATCACCGTAGATTAGTACTGTCTCTTTATTATTCACCGCTTGAATAATTCGATCGCTCGCTTTCTTAATATCTGGCAGCTTATCCGCAAGCCCCAACAGATATTTTGGATTCAAAAAGTCTTCCGTAATCCCCCGCTTCTTTATTAGCTGATCAAAAATATCATCCATGATATATCTTACCTATTCTTTTTTACACCAAAATTAGCTCTTCATTAAAATTATTCTATTGAATAGTTTTACTCTGCTTTGAATTGGGGGCCATTTGTTTACTTTTAATCACAATCCCCTGTAGCTCTTTTAAGATTGGAAACTGTTTATTTGTTTGGTAAATTGTTGTATTCCCCTTTTTCGTCACAATCAAGAAATTTCCTTTTTCAAGTCTTTTTAACTCTCTCTGTATGTTTCCCGGATCTTCGTGTATCAGCTTCGACAATGCACGTACGTGCGTCTTAAAGTCTGGGTATTTCGCAAAAACCACCAATATCTTCCGTCGGACCCGAGATGTAATGAATATATCCAACATATTTACCTCACTTTTGCTTCTTCATTTTAGTATACCAAAAAACAGTATTTCTCACAACAGTTGATTACTACGCCTACCCTTATTCTCTCCAATCCCCCAAGTACATCTTCCACTATGCTAAAATAGCATCAATGTATTATCAGGTCATTCCTACC
Source organism: Candidatus Saccharimonadota bacterium (assembly GCA_905372495.1). Classification (GTDB taxonomy): domain Bacteria; phylum Patescibacteriota; class Saccharimonadia; order Saccharimonadales; family Saccharimonadaceae; genus Nanosyncoccus. The sequence goes on from CAJPPG010000033.1 coordinate 3,522, forward strand.
AAAATCTTTCGTCAAGATCTTCATGCTCTTGAGAGCTTATTAACATATTCTTTTCCCGAGAAACTCAAACCTGGTCAAATTGTTCTAATCCCTTTAGGAAAATCAATCATCCCCGGCATTATTCATCATTCTACCACTCCTCCTCAAGAGCAGTCCTTCCAAATCAAAACAATTAACTCAGTTCTTCCCCTCCCCCCCATTCCAACACACCTTCTTAGAGCAGCCACCTGGCTCAGCGAATACTATTTCACTCCACTCCCCCTAATTGCCAACTTGCTTCTTCCTAAAGGTATTACCAGAGAACGCCGTAAGAAGGCTCCTATTTCCCCTTTAGATGTCGACACACATTCAACTATTATTCCCCTTAATTCCTCGCAACAAGCTGCCCTAACTGTCTTAGAAAACATTAAATCGCACACCAAACTTCTTCATGGCATTACAGGCTCTGGTAAAACCAATCTCTACCTCACCCTTGTCATGAAGGAGTTTCAAAAACAGCGATCCAGTATCATTCTTGTACCAGAGATCTCTCTTACTTCACAACTAGTCCAACAATTTCAATTCTATTTTCCAAACTCCGTTATTACCATCCATTCCAAACAAACCGAGGCTACTAGACATCAAATTTGGCAACGCATTATAAAAAGCACCGCTCCACTCATTATTATTGGCCCTCGTTCCGCACTTTTTTCTCCATTAAATAATCTGGGTCTTATTATTATCGACGAAGCTCACGACCCTGCCTATTACCAAGATAATCCTCCGCGCTATTCGACCCTACGACTCGCCAGCTTCATTGCGAACACTAAAAATATTGATTGCGTATACGGCACCGCCACTCCTCTTATTGAAGATTTTTATCTTGCACAAAAAAATCACGCCTACGTCCCACTCTCTCAAAAGGCTAAAGAGACCGCTATTACGCCTGATCTACACCTTATCGATCTAAGGGACTCTGTCTCCTTCTCTAAAAATCGATATTTTTCCGATCCCCTGATTAAAAAAATTACTCAGAACCTTGATCAACATCAACAAACCCTCATTTTTCATAATCGTCGTGGTTCCGCTCCGCTTACAATTTGTGATCAGTGCGGCTGGCAGGCTCTTTGCCCCAACTGTCTTCTTCCTCTCACTCTTCACAGCGACAAATTCAAACTCATCTGTCATACCTGCGGCCATGAAGAAATTGTTCCGAAAGTCTGTCCAGTCTGCCAACACTCCTCTATTATTCATAAAGGGTTTGGTACCAAGCTTCTTGAATCTGAGCTCAAAAAACTCTTTAAAACCGCCCATATCGCTCGTTTTGACGCCGATAATACCACTGATAGTTCCTTAAACCACCTCTACGCCGATCTCAAATCTGGTGCTATCGACATCCTAATTGGCACCCAACTTCTCACTAAGGGCCTCGATCTGCCAAAACTTGCCACCGTTGGCATCGTTCAAGCCGATGGCGGGCTTAGTCTTCCTGACTATTCCTCAGAGGAACGTAGCTTTCATCTACTTACTCAAGTTATTGGACGCGTCGGTCGCGGGCACCTTAGCGAAGCTTCAGTTTTTATCCAGACCTTCCAACCGGATCACCCTATAATCCATTTTGCCATGCAAAATGATTATGCCGGTGCCTATCAATATCTAATTCAAAAACGTCAACAAGCTCACTTCCCTCCATATTACTACCTAGCCAAACTTTATATTACACAGAAAACCGAGCAAACCGCTATTCGCAAAATTCGTAAATTATATTCCCTTCTTCGTCCACTAAAAGGCGTCTATCTATCCGCCCCCACCCCAGCCTTCCATGAATTTTCGCCAAGCGGTTACACTTGGCAAATCGTCCTCAAATCACTTTCTCGTCAAAATATTCTTTCCGCCATTAAAGCCGTACATACTTTCCCAAACATGAAATATATAATCGACCCCCCATCCCTCCTCTAAGAGCAAATAAGGATTTAGCGAGAAGCAACTAAGCTTTTTAAACCAAAAATCTTCTCTTTTGTCGAGATAGAACCTAAGATGTGGAGGCGATTCAGAAACTATGAT
>CAJPPG010000034.1 GCA_905372495.1 Candidatus Saccharimonadota bacterium
TGGAGATGACTTTGTAGAAGCCATATCCGAAAAATACAACATCCTGCAAGTTCACGTAAGTGGAAATGGGAGATGGTTCAAGAACGCCGACGTCGTAGCAACTCTTCTTATTCTAGAGAAAAAAGGATCAGATAATAGTAGTAATTTTACTAACTACCTTTTATGGAAAACTAGCCTAGACGATATAAGTCGGGATGAATCTAAAGAAAAAGCATTGATTAATTCATCTGTTCTTGGCAAGGAAATTGACACGAGTATCGTTTCCATATCTGGGTACACTTCGGAAAAAATTAAAACATTGCTAGAGCTTGGCATCTCAAGAAATGCGCTTTTCCATAATGTCGAATGGGTAAAAAGAATCAGAGACAGGAGTATTGAAATTGGTGATACCTTTGAAGTAATACGTGGAAGTCGTAGAGGGTGGGATGAATTATCCTATCCAGATAAAAATCTGCACAATATCGAAAAAGAATTTTTGAAACCAGTTTTGATAAATGCAAGGAATTGCGAACATCTGATTGCGACAGCAGATTCCGAAGCTTTCTGTTGCAGTCAGAGTATGGACACACTAATAAAAAATCAAAAAACTGGCGCAATTGGATGGATAAACAGATTCAAAAATATGAAAAATGGTGTTGGAAGACCATTGACAGACGTTTTAGCGACCAACAAATGTTTGTGGTATGAGTTAAAAGATAACGAAACCGCAGACTATTTTACGGCGATGAATCCAGACACAAGATTATTTTTCGGTAGCTTTATAAAACCGACTTTTATCAATCAAAGACTGGTAGGACTTCGATGTAAAGACTCATCAACTAGAGATGAAATATACCACGCATTATTAAACTCGATGCTTACAATGTTCTTTATTGAAGCATCTGGCTTCGGAAGAGGTCTTGGCGTATTAGATATAAACAAAGAGAAGGTCAGTCACTGCAGAATACTAAACCCAAACCTTTTAACTTCTTCGCAGAAAGAAAGAATTTTAAAAGCCTTCTCAAAATTGAAGGAACGAAAAATATTAAAAACTGAAGACGAATTACTCTCCCAAGACAGAATCTCTTTTGAAAATGCTATTTTCGAATCGTTTGGGATTATAGACATAATGGACAATGTGAGCGAATCACTACTGTCGATGCAACGAGCAAGGAGATCTGTTATAGCAAGAGGATAGCTATATGGCGCGACCAAGAAAAGACGGAACATACATCAATTATTACATCGACCGTGAACTGGTCGAGAAACTTCGTGATTACGCCGAAGAAAAAGGACAAACAATGACAATGGCGTTGGAAAGAATCCTCGAAGATTTTTTCCAACAAGTAAAATAGGCGGTAAGTCATTCTATTCTATTCTATTGAAGAATACGATCGAAATAATCCCTTCGTTTTTAGCGCAGTTTAAAATTAGACAGAAAAACTGCCTCAAAAATCTTGAATAAATCCCTTAAAATTAGTATAACTACGGCAAAACTAATAGCAGCTCATTAAAAAATCTCTATTGTCAACAAGCTAGACCTTGTTACCAAAGGTCAATCTTCTTCTGTCAAGGTTCTAACTTCGTTCACAATAGAGCACCATTTTAAGACCAGTTCAGGTCTTATTTTTTTGCAAAAATAGGAAACCTTATTCGGCTTCCTTTTTCAATTTTTCCTGATATTCAATCCAGTTAAAGCGCTCCAAAATCAGATCCACTAAATCAAGTTTAGTCAAAATCTCTGGATAAGCCTTTTGAAATTCGTTAAAAACTTTCGCCCGCACCTCTACGATTTCTTCATTACCACAGAGCGAAAATATCGTTGTTGGCGGGATTCTCACATCTCCTCCTTGCAGCAAGGCATCCAAAGTTTTCCTCTCTAACGAATATGGCGCATCTGTATTAAATCCAGCATTAAAAGTTTCCGAATCACACGCTTGCTCCAATGTCGCATTACCATTCATCAGTAAAGCCAGCCACTCCACACTCGCTTCATTCATAATTCGGTTCGCCTCAAAAATATCAGCCTTCCGCTCACTCTTAAAATCCGACTCAAAAATATTTCTTGTGATGATATGCGTTTTTTCATGATCTAAAACATGTTTAAATGTATTGTTTTCTAATTTACTAATATCATCATCCTGAGACAATATATTAGGTCCAAAACCAATATCCATCGCATAGGTAATCTCTGGACGAAAGTTTTCATCATCATCATGAAATTCCGAATACACATCAAGCGACGTACAGCAACCAGCATACTCTCGTTCTCGAAAAACATCCACCACACGATAATTAATTTTATGTTCATCAAATGTAGACATCTTCTTAGCCGTAGACTCAGGCAACACACCATCTCTGATTAAACCTTGTATGGACTCTATATACGCCTCGTCATGTCGGTTGGCTGCCGGTAAGAAATATTCTCTAGAATATCTCTGCAACGCATAATCATACCATCTCGCAAAATCATGAACATTATGAGCCTCAGTTTTTCTTAAATCTGCAATATAAGTAAAATTTCCAGTCTCATAATCACAATTCCATTCGTTACTCTCCTCTTCCTTCAAGAAATTTGAGAGCCACTGCCCATTTCTTTTACTATATAATTCCGACAACTTTCCAATCAGGCCGTCAAGACGCGCCTCCTGTTTTAAAGTTAATCCTTCAAATCGATCTACGTACTCATGTCCCTGCAAATTTTCGTTCCCATACTCATAGATCTTAGATATAGACTCGATACGATTCGGAGCAGATTCTTTTTTCATAAATAAATCATAACATATAAAGGGGATCAATAGACCTGCCTTAATCATATAAGACAAGGCTTCAAATTGAACAACTTTCTCTCCCTATTGACACAAACTATTATTTATAGTATAATAATAAAGTCAAAAAAGACATTCGTACCTTAATAAAGTTGGATCCTCTTTTAAAAACTCTAAGTAGTATCAAGCTAATCATTTTTGGTTGGTTTAATACTACCTAGAGTAGAGTATCAATGTGGGGAAAATCTCCTTAATTCTTCAAGAGCATTGATTAATCCCCTATAGGGGAAGGAGGTTTATATGCTGTTTACGAATAAGACTGTTGAAGTAGAATCAAGAGAGTTCAAATTCGGTACCGTTGCCGGTGTCGCCCTTGGCGAACACGGCCGTGGCCGCCAACAGGTTTTTCTTCCAACTCCAAAAGGATTGGAAGGAGCAATCGGCGGGTTAAGGTCCGATCTCACCATTGGTCTCACCAAGGCCGGCAGACCGCGCATCAACCACGGTAAGGATAAGGACATGTATTTGGCCTTATCCAGCGAGCGTGGTTATACCCGCCGCGGCAACGGAGTCGTCAAGGTTCCTGTTGACCAGGCCGTAGAATTGATAGCTCGCGGAAACGGTGCTGACGGCGACGCTGGTCGCATTGGCTATTGGGACGTTGTCCTGGTAAAGGCCAAGGAAGGCGACGTTTTCCGTGTCACCTGGGGAGGCTCAGGATACGGTTATGAACCTACATTTTATGTGGTTCATAACGACCAGGTCCTTGAGGCTGACCAACAGGAGGTCGAAGACCTCTACGAGAGTCTTGGCCTCGAAATGCCGTTTAGCCTTACTTTTGAAGAAAGGCGAATGGTCGTCGACCTTGAGGAGTGGAAAACCATCTAGCCCGCTAAAAAAACATATCCAACTATTACCCCCCGGTTCACTCCGGGGGCTTTCTTACTTCAATGATTTTCCCACTTCCGTAAGACTATAGTCTATGCTATAATCAAAACACGAGAAAATGCCGCCTTAGCTCAGTGGTAGAGCACTTCCATGGTAAGGAAGGGGTCTCGAGTTCAAATCTCGAAGGCGGCTCCATGAGAAGAAAAGAAGAGTTCGAAGAACTCTATTTTTATTTTTAATTCTTCTTCCGCCACAATAGTCTTGGTTTCGCCACCGATCTCGACCGTGATACCCTTGATTCTACTTCCCGCCATAGTCTACTCCTTTCCTGAATTTGGGCATAAGAAAAGCACCTACCATTTCGGATAGATGCTTTCTGAATTGCTATTCTGTTTTTTTATTTGGAATTTCTCCCTATATAATTTCAATTATGCATTATTTCTTATCTTTAAAAATAGTTCTGGATATCAACCTTACCAACGGTCCACAATAAAACATTTGATAAAAAATAGCCATCGGAAAATTCATACCCCATGTTTGAATCCATACTCCAAAGGTCTTTGTGTCTTTGAATAAGAATGTAGCAACCAGGCTCATTATCGGACACATAATACAGCATATGCAAATTGAGATTGCATATGTAATAAACTGTGGTCTATCATCCGGTCTCATCACTGTAAATGCAAGTTTACGCGCAATTTTACCAACCACAAAAAACTCTAAGACAAACGCAATCGGAACCATGATTGGCAATTCTCGAAGAGCAAACAGGAAAGTATCTGTGCTTACTCCACCAGTGTTAAGGGTTACATTGTAGACAACCATCCCAAAAACCATGATTGTCGCCATAATAATTGTGAATACGACATCTTGAAATTTATTCTTTGGCATAAAAAAATCCTCCTAAATAATAACTTTTTAATGTGTTGTTCGTTATCATCCAAAAGGATTGTGCGTTTCCAATTAAACCATGTTCATTTGCCGAAGAGTATTATAACAGACTAAATCTTTTTTTGTAAGGATTATTTTTAGT
>CAJPPG010000035.1 GCA_905372495.1 Candidatus Saccharimonadota bacterium
CTGTGGAAAAGTATAAATTTTGTTATAATAGAGGTAATAAAGGTTATACAGTAAAAAGCTGGAGGTAGTGGCTGTGTTTGATGTGTGGAATAATGTACTCGCAGAACTTGAACAGAAAATTTCTCAGGAAAATTATGCAACATTTTTTGCACAGACCAATACTTCCCTCATCAGTACAGATGACGGGATGATCCAGATTGGAGTACCTAATGTTTTTATGCAGGCAAATATTCGTAAGAAATTTGACCAACAAATTAGAGACGCACTCTTATCTAATAAGATCTCTGTAAGAAACACAAACTATGTCATTGTAAATAATACAACGCGTGTAAAAAAACCACGTGAAGTAGCGCTAGAGGACTTACAAACACGAGTAAATACAGTTGAGAAGATTAAAATTCCGACAAATAATTTTAATCCGACACTTTTAACTGGATTAAATAATAAATTCACGATGGATAATTTCGTGGTCGGGACAAATAATGAGCTTGCAGTGGCGGTAGCAAAAAATATTATTGAAAATCCTGGCGATAAGTATAATCCTTTTTTCTTATATGGTGGGCCTGGTCTTGGAAAAACACATTTAGTGGAGGCTATTGGTAACGAACTTTTAAAACGTAACCCTAAATTAAAAATACTTTACACACCAATTAATCACTTCTATAGCGACTTTATTACCGCAGTACGAAAAGGCGATATGGAAAACTTTCATAAAAAATTCCAGAAGCTTGACGTTTTAATTATTGATGATTTTCAATTTATTGTAGGTAAAGAAAAAAGCCAGGAAGAATTCTTCAATATCTTTAATGATATGCATCAGGCGAATAAGCAGGTAATTATTACAAGCGATCGTCTACCAAGCCAAATTAAGACCGTTGATGAGCGCTTAGCATCAAGATTAACGATGACTGGTGCATTTGATTTACAATATCCAACTTTTGAGGATCGTTGCGCTATTTTACATGCAAAGGCGGAGTTTGATGGGGTGGATGTAGAAAATCAAGCAATTGAATATATTGCTAAAAATATTGAAACAAATATTCGAGATTTACAGAGTTTATACGGAAAGATCGTTGCGCTATCGGAACTTAAGGGAGTTTCTCCATTAACTATTATTCAAGACGGATTAGCGTCAGTTTCAACTAGTGGTGTAAGAAGTAGGAATCTAAATCCTAAATCAATAGTCAGTAAGGTTTCGGATTACTACAATATTACGCCTGATGAATTATGTGGAAAGAGTCGTATTTCTAATATTAAGACAGCAAGGCAGATTGCAATGTTTTTAATGTCAAAAGATTTACAAATGAGTACTCCGAAAATTGCTCTAGAAGTTGGTGTTAAGGATCACACAACAGTAATGCATGGAATTAAAAAAATTGAATCAGATATGAAGTTGAATTTTAGTCTAAGAGATGAAATAAGCGAAATTAGAGAGCAGTTAAGTGAGTAATTGTGGAAAAGATGTGGAAAGGTGGGCGGAAAACCTAGTGAAAAAGTAGAGGAAAACTATGTGGAAAGAAATTCAAAAATTAATTTTAATCAAAAAGATGTTGAAAAGTATGATTTATCCACTAAGTTTTACAAAGTTATCCCACAGGTTTTACACAAAAGAAAAAATTGTTTACCTCTGTAAAATAAAGTTATACGCATTTTACACATAGCCTATTACTACTACAATTAATTATTTAATAAAGGAGAGATATGGAAATCATAGTAGAACAAGGAAAATTAGCGAAGGCTCTTGGCGTAGTGAGTCGAGTGGCAGCGGGGAGTAAGACAACTTTACCAATTCTGAACAATGTACTAATAAAAGCAAATAATAATAAGGTAATGTTGATTACTACCAACCTGGATATGGCAATTGTCTATTATTTGGGTGTAGCTGACTCCAAAGATGGTGAAATCACCGTACCAGCCAGGCTATTAGCTGATTTTGTTGGAAACTTACCAAAGGGTGAGGTAAAACTCTGTGGGGATGATTCAAAATTAACCGTATCATCTGGTAAATATAAATCAACATTTAATGGTGCGCCTGCGGAAGATTTTCCGGAACTTCCAGACATTAATGAATCTGAGGCAGTAATTTACCGAATGAATGTGGAAGCATTTAAGACGGGTATTAATGAGGTAAAAATTGCAGCTTCATCGGATACCACAAGGCCAGCTTTAACTGGCGTATATTTTAATACACACGAGGGCTCTTTATATATTGCCGCAACAGATGGCTATAGATTGGCCGAGAGGTTGTTTATTGAAAAAGTAGAGAGTGATGTGAAGGCAATTGTTCCCTCTGGCTGTCTTGTGGATGTACTTGGGGCGATATCCGATAATATGAATGAAATCGAGATTGTTTTTGATAATTCTCAAGTACGTTTCCGTTTGGGTGAGATTGAAATTACATCTAAATTAATTGATGGGTCATTCCCTGATTATCGCAGATTGATTCCAGAACAGGTTGGTTCAAATATTAAGATGAGTAAGGCTGAATTGCTTCGAATTGTAAAATTAGCGGCACTATTTTCTAGGGGTGTAGGTGGTTCGATTATTTGCGAGGCTAAAAGTGAGAATCAAACTTTTTCAGTTTCTTCGGTGGCAAATGAATTTGGTGAGAATGCTTCGGATATTGAGGCGGAAATTTTAGCTGATGGTAAGGTTATTTTGAATTCAAAGTATTTGATTGATGTAATTAATGTAATTGAAGAGGAGAATCTGACCTTTGGAATTTCTGGGAAATTAGCACCAGTGTTAATTAGGAATGAAAAATCAAATAATTATACCCACATTATTATGCCTCTAAAGAGTTAAGCTAATAAAACTGGAATCAATTGATGATTATTCAAAGTGTGCAGTTAGTGAATTTTCGAAGCCACGATGAATTTTTGTTGAATTGTAATAAGAAAACGAGTTTATTAATTGGTGAAAATGGATCTGGAAAAACATCGGTCTTAGAAGCAATTTATGAGGCTTTAAGAGGAAAATCTTTTAAAGCTAGTGATAATGAGATTTTAAGACGGGGGGCGGATTTTTACCGAGTGGAACTAAATTTTTGTGATGGTAAGAAAACAGTAGTGTTATTTGATGGGAAAAAGAAGCAATTCTTGGTAGAAGATAAAAAGGTGGCGAGATTGCCAAAACGAAATCGATATCCAGTGGTACTTTTTTTGCCAGATGATCTACATTTAGTAGCAACAAGTCCGACGAAAAGGAGGACTTACTTTGATAGGGTATTGGCAGAATTTGATGAAACTTATAGTAGTTCCCTCTTAAAATATGAGAAGAGTTTAAAACAAAGAAATGAATTATTAAAAAGATACGTAAAAGAGGGTGAAGCTGGAAGAATTTCGAAGAGCGATTTCTTCTCTTGGAATATTTTACTAGCCAAGTATGGGTTAGAGATTCGAAACCGACGAAAGCAATATTTGGAAAAATTAAATAATATATATTCGGATGTATATCACTCAATTGTGGATAATGATGATTCTGTATATCTAAAATTAGAGCTGTTTGGAGGTGAGATTTCTGAGGCAGACTATTTTAATCGATTAGAAGCGGAACTGGCTAGAGATCTTGTGCTTGGTCATACGGGTTTTGGGATTCATCGTGATGATTTTGTGTTCTTATTTAATGAGAGAGAGGCGGATGGGACGGCGAGTCGAGGAGAGCTTCGATCAATTATTTTGGCGATGAAATTTATTGAGGCAGATTTAATTTTTCAAGAAACCGGAAAGAGGCCGGTTGTTTTACTTGATGATGTATTTTCTGAACTAGACAATATGAGACAGAAGAGTTTAGTGAAGAATTTTAAAGATAATCAGGTAATAATGACGTCGGTGGAGGAAGTTTAGATTAAAGAGTTTATGGTATACTTGGGATATGGAAGTGAAGAGTAGAGGTAATAATATTATTATACGCGTAGTTTTTGTTGTAATATTAATTTTTATGGGTTTTATTATAACTAACTTAGTTATTGATGGGTTGAGAAACGCAAGGGTTAATATATTGGTGGCCCCATATGGTGCTAAAGTAAAAATTGATGGTAAAGAGGTAGATGGATCTACGCGATTTTATCCAAAAAAGAATGTCGAGGTTGAGATTAGTAAGGATGGTTTCTTATCAAAAAAAATAAATATTGATCTAGAAAGTAATAAAACTGCTTTAGTTCATACATATCTCTTAGATGAAAAAAATGGTTTTGATAAATATCGTGAAAATATTCATGATTATGACGCGCTAAGATTGGTTGCGGATGAGGCAGCAAAAGATTTTATCTATAAGACCGATAAGGCAAAATCCATTAATCAAATTTTGCCAATTGAAACGGTTGTTGGGGTTGAAACAACTACGCTATATGAGGTTGAGGGTGATGAGTTAAAGAAATGCCCAACCTTCTTATGTCTTAGAGTTGAGGGTGTGAATAATAATGATTATATTAAGAAGTTATTAAATGAGTATGGTTATAATTTTAATGATTATAGTTT
>CAJPPG010000036.1 GCA_905372495.1 Candidatus Saccharimonadota bacterium
AGTGGTACGCGAGCTGGGTTCAGAACGTCGTGAGACAGTTCGGTTTATATCCGGCATGATCGTTAGGAATTTTGAGGAGATCTGCCCTTAGTACGAGAGGACCGGGGTGGACGGATCTCTAGTGTATCGGTTGTGACCACCTGTTGCATTGCCGAGTAGCTATATCCGGAAGAGATAAGCGCTGAAAGCATATTAAGCGCGAAGCCCACTCCAAGATTAGAATTCCCTATGAGATCCCAGAGAGAAGATCTGGTTGATAGGCGCAAGATGGAAGTACCGCAAGGTATGGAGTCGAAGCGTACTAATAGATCCATCGCCTTTTTATGTTCAAACTATCAGCGCCTACTTGCGTAGACACAGATAGTTTGATAGACTTAACTAGTAATCGGTGCTCGATAGAACACCGCAAGTTTATTTAATTTCATACACCTCATGGACATCAATCAACGCTCATTGAGTATTCAACAAGCGGAATTGGTGCCCATAGCACTGGGGAAATACCTGTTCACATTCCGAACACAGAAGTCAAGCCCAGCGGCGGCGATAATACTGCAACAGCGGGAAAATAGCAAGGTGCCAAATTATACGGAATAACCACCCAAACGGGTGGTTTTCTGTTGTATGCTATCTATTTCTCGCGACTAAAAAATACTCCGATGATGCTCATTTATCTAATTCTTGGATAATTTTTAAACAAAATAATAAGGCCAAAAAACAATGTAATATAAATCTTAAGCACTATTAATTCTGCAATAATTTAGCCAATTTTGCTCTTAATCCGGTAGGCTCATCTGTTCCAGCCAAAGTGTCAATAGCCACCCTAAGTAAGCCAAAGGCCGTGATAAACGAGTAATCTAAATCCTCGTCGGTACTATTCTCAATCCCAGGGATATCTACATCATCTAGTAGATGTACAAGTGGACGTCTTGAAAATGGTAAATCAGTATACCAGTCATTAGTCGCAAGCTCTTCCTGTAGAGCCGATAATCCAGCTCCGCCTCCACAGAGTAGGATCTTAGTCGGTAGAGCCTCAATGAGGGGAAAGTCCTCCAAGGCAACCGTTACGCCGCCTAGCCAGACTTCAATATTATCCGAAATTGCCTTATTGATTTTTCGGGCTCGTTCAGGCGTTGATAAAATTGTCTGAATTTCATTTCTACGCTCAGCCTCTGCTACGGTCTCATCGCGGTGCATCAAAGTTAACTGATCAAGAGAAACTCCGCCAATTTGCAGTTTTACTGCCTCTGCTGTATCATAGTCAAGACCAGTTTTTGTTGCAATCTGATGCGTAAAGCTACGGCCGCCTATTCCAAACATTTTGGTCCCTTCGACCCCACCGTCGTCCACAACCGCAATGTCGGTCGTTCCACCACCAATATCCATAACAATTGCTGAAAAGTTTGAATCAAGTTCATTGCCAAGACATGCACGACATACTGCAAAAGGCTCCACTGCAACAGCTAAGAGGTCCAAGTTTAGTTCAGCACACACCTTTTCAATAGCTGAAATATGTACTAGTGGAGCAAACGCCGTGTAAAACTGGATCATTAAGTCAGAACCCTTAAAACCAATCGGATTCGAAACTTTATACCCGTCAATTGACAGGGAAACGATCGCAGAATTAATTAACCGAACTTCAACTTCGGGATTATCCGTCTCAAGCGCAATTTCTTGTTTCGCTTGTTCGCCAGCCTTATCTTGTACCTTTTGAATAATTTGTTGCATCTCATTATCGGTAATTGGCTTATTGCTATCTTTACGTTTGTATCTTACGGTTCTGGTGTTACCTTTAATTAATTCTCCGGCAATTCCCACTACACAAGTTTTTGAAACTACACCCGCCATTTCCTCAGCACGGGACAGGGCTTTTTCACAAGTCGAAACTACTGCCTGAATATCAGCAACTGCACCAGCGTACATATTGCCCATACTCTGATGTTCCTTACCAACGCCGATGATATTTAAATTATCATCACTAGTTTTTTCGGCAATAACCGCCTTTACAAATTCCGTACCAATATCAAGCGCCAGCAAAATATTCTCTGGCTTTATCTTATGCGCTGTCGTTGTTTCTTGTTTAGTCTCGTGCATAACTCTTCTTTTTTTAACTTACCTCTATTATAGCACAAGCAGAATATTTTTCTGTTTGCTATTCCAATAAATGTTTGCTATTCTAATAAAACTTTGCTATAATAAAAACATACTTGAATTTTCTATCCGGCCGAAAGGTCGGATATTTTAGACTCAAGCTTTAACCTAAAATAATAAATCATATTAAAAATAGAAAGGATTAAATGGAGGGATTAGATCTTAAACAAATGTCCTCAATGGTCAAAGTAATCTCAGAGGAAAAAGGCCTACCTGAAGAGGTGGTTCTAAATATTATTGAAACTGCTATTGCTGCCGCCTGGCGTAAAGAAGAGGGCGATAAGGATATGAATGTTCGTGCAGTCCTTAACCTTGATAATGGTGAAGCCGAAGTATATGTTGCTAAGGAAGTTATTGAAGACGGCTTGGCGTATAATCCAGCCACCGAAATCCCAGCTGATCTTGCCGGTTGTAAAGAAATCGGTGAAATCGTTGAAGAGGCTCATAAAGTCACCACCTTTGGACGTGTTGCTTCTATGACTGCCAAACAAGTTATCGTCCAACGCCTCCGTGAAGCAGAACACGATGCTATTCTTACTGCCTATGAAGATAAGATTAACACTCTGATTAATGGTACAATCTCTCGCGTCGAGCCACGTCTTGTGCGTGTAGATCTTGGTAAGGCCACTGGTATAATGTTAAAACAAGATCAGATTGAGGGTGAATATTATAAGGTAGGCTCCCGTATTAAGGTACTCATTAAGGCAATTGAGCGCAACGAACGCGGCGCTGACTTATTGGTTTCTCGTGGTTCATCTGAATTTATTAAACAGCTTTTCATACAAGAAGTTCCTGAAATTGAAAATGGTACTGTTGAAATTCATGCTATTGCTCGTGAACCGGGTCGTCGCACTAAGATCGCGGTTTCTTCGTCTGTACCTGGCGTAGATCCAGTTGGTACCTTCGTTGGCGGTCGTGGTGTTCGCGTTCAAGCCGTCATGAACGAGATTGGTGATCGTGAAAAAATCGACATCGTCAACTGGAGTGACAATATGTCTGAGTATATTCGTGAAGCTCTCAGTCCAGCCGAAATTATTAAGGTTGAGCTCGAAGATAAGCGTGCCAAGGTTTATGTTTCAGAAGATCAACAGTCTGTAGCAATTGGTCGTCAGGGTCAAAACGTACGTCTTGCCTCTAAATTAACCGGTGTTGAACTTGACATCGAACTTGCTGAGGCGCCTAAGAAGAAAAAACGTGGCAATGCTGAGGATTCACTCCTCTCTGCTCTCGAAGATAATACTGAAGAGTAAAATAAATAGACCTCTAAAAGGGGTCTATTTATTTTTGGGCTATTTTTTAACTTCTATGTATTGACCAGGTTTCAAATCACCAAGCTGGTATTTACCAAATTCAATACGGTGAAGCGCTGTAACTTCATAACCAAGCGCTGCAAAAGTGCGACGAATTTGACGATTCCTGCCCTCGCTCATTTCGACCTGAAGCTTTTTGTTAGTTTTATGGCCACTCTCGTCTGGTAATTTAGTTAAAAATAGCTTGCTTACTCCATCTGGCAATGTAATGCCAATATCTGAAATCATCTGCTGATGTAGTGGTGCTATTTCGTGATCAAGTTCCACGATATAGGTCTTAATTTTAAAAAATTTTGGATGTGTCATTTCAAAGGCAAAGTCTCCATCGTCAGTCAAGAGAATTAAACCCGAGCTATCTTTATCAAGTCTTCCAACCGTCTTTAGGGTTTGCCATTTTTCTGGTAACAATTCATAAAGAGTGGGAGTGTCGCCCTGCTGTCTTCTTGAGGAAACATAGCCGCGCGGCTTATTTAACATTAAATAAGTGTATTGGTGAGAAAAGTCCACCTTTTTATTATTCACAAAAATACTTTGCGTATCAGTAACCTGCATTCCGAGCTCCGCAATCAAGCCATCAACTTTAACTCGTCCAAAACCAATAAGATTATCGGCATCTCTTCGTGAAATTCCCAGTCGCTCTGCTAAAAATTTATTTAAACGCATATTATAAATATAT
>CAJPPG010000037.1 GCA_905372495.1 Candidatus Saccharimonadota bacterium
TATCAAATATTTTTTCTTCATCCGTCCCCGCCTTTTCGGATAGCTTCCTTGCTGCCAGCAGCCCTTCTGTTTCCTCCGGATAAAGCTCTAAATATTCATTAATTAACTCTCTTATCATAAATTTATTTTACCACTAAAGCCTGTTATAATTTTAGTATGGGAAAAAACACTAGCCAGTTTGTCTGTCAGAATTGTGGAGCCAAATACTCAAAGTGGGCGGGACATTGCAATAACTGTGATGCCTGGAATTCCATCATTGAAGATTTTGTGGTTAGTGAAGCTAGTGGAAAAAATGCCATCTCTCAGGCCAAGACTAGTGGTCAACTTCTTAAATTCACCAAGATTAATGAGATTACAGTTACTAGCGACAAGGAACGTCTTAAAACTGAATTTCCCGGCCTCAATGAAGTACTTGGTGGCGGTATTTTACGTGGTTCCGTCACGCTTCTTGCCGGGCAGCCGGGAATCGGTAAGTCCACTATTTTAATGCAAATTTGTGCTGAAGTTGCCAAAAAACATCAGGTGCTTTATGTCTCTGGTGAGGAGTCGGCCAGTCAAGTCAAAATGCGCGCTGCTCGTCTCGGTGCTGATTCTGATAAGTTGGTTTTTGCCAGCTCTACCTCTGGTAATGATATAGCCAAGACCATCCGTGAGGGCCAGTTCGATCTGGTTATTGTTGACTCAATCCAGACTCTCGCCATCAATGAAATCTCTTCCGCTCCTGGTACTGTCTCCCAGATCACTAACGCCGGTAACCTCATTATTCAGGCCGCCAAGTCTACAGATACCGCTGTTATCATTGTTGGTCATGTCACCAAGGAGGGTATTCTTGCTGGTCCAAAAGTACTCGAGCATCTCGTTGATGTGGTCGTTAATTTTGAAGGCGATCGTTATGGTGGTTTCAAAACCATTCGTGCTGTGAAGAATCGTTTCGGGCCTACCTCCGAAGCTGCGATTTTTGAAATGAATGAAAAGGGCTTAAGTGAGGTCAAGAATCCTTCCGCTGCTCTGCTTGCCGAGCGTCAAAATACCGACGGCTCGATCATCCTCGCCACTCTGGAAGGTACTCGTCCACTCCTTGTTGAAATTCAGGCTCTCTGCACCACCACTAATTTTGGCTACCCTAAGCGCGCCGCTTCTGGTTTTGATCTTAATCGCCTCAACTTACTTATCGCGGTTATCGAGCGACGTACCAAATTAAACCTTAGCGATAAGGATATTTTCTTAAATGTAGTCGGTGGTATTAAGATCAAAGATTCTGCTGCCGACCTTGCAGTCTGTCTTGCCATCGCCTCTGCCGCCGCCGGCCGTAAACTCTCCGAAGAATATGTAGTCTTTGGTGAGGTTGGACTTGGCGGTGAAATCCGTTCCGCCTTCCGTCCCGACCAGAGAATTAATGAGGCAAAGAAGCTCGGATTCAAACACGCCATCGCTCCTGCTACCATCCGCGACCCCTTTGTTATTCCGGTTAAGGATCTTCGTACTACTTTAATCCAATATGTTAATGAATAAATATATCACCATATGAATATTTTATATACAATCTCAAACGTCAAATTCTTTCCCTACTTCTCTTCAAACCAGGGAAATAAACTATGAGGATTCTAGGCATTGACCCCGGCACTGGCATCTGCGGCTTTGGTGTTATTGAGATTAAGCAGCAAAATGGTCACACCACCGGACGTACTAAGATGATTGATAATGGCGTAATTACTACTCCCGCCCATACTCCTCTCCAGGAACGTCTTCTTGATATCTATGAATCGCTTCATGAAATCATTAAGCTAGATCAGCCTGACTGTGTTAGTATTGAAAAACTCTTCTTCACTAAAAATATCACCACAGGAATATCTGTCGCCGAGGCCAGAGGCGTCGCTCTGCTTGTCTGTAAGCAGCACAACCTTCCCACCTTTGAATACACCCCAAACGAAATTAAAAAGACTATGACTGGTTACGGTAGTGCCGACAAAAAACAAATGCAGGAAATGGTTAAGCTTCATCTCGGACTCACCGAAGTACCAAAACCAGACGATGCCGCCGATGCTCTCGCCGCTGCTATCACCCATTCACTGATGCATCTTGGAGAATAACAAATTCCTCTTTTGCAATACGATCAGCCTCTTCACTATTTTAGCCAAAATTCTTACAAAAAAATAAGCCCCACGTGAGGCTTATTTTTCTAATACGCTTTTAGTAATTAATTGCGCGAATTTCAAAGAAGGCCTGAGGATGAGCGCAGACTGGACAAACTTCTGGAGCTTCTTCACCCACAAAAGTGTAACCACAGTTTCGGCACTTCCAAACTGTCACCTTGTCTGACTTAAATACGACATCATCATCGATGTTTTTCATTAATTTCAAATAACGCTCTTCATGGGATTTTTCAATTGCTGCCACACCTTCAAACTTGGTTGCAATCTCGATGAAGCCTTCTTCGCGTGCAATTTTTGCAAACTTAGCATACATATCTGTCCATTCATAATCTTCACCAGCTGCTGCATCCTCAAGATTACTTCTTGTGTCGCCCACTTTTCCGCCGTGAAGGTATTTAAACCAAAGCTTCGCGTGCTCTTTTTCATTATCTGAGGTTTCATTAAAAATCGCAGAAATCTGTTCGTAACCTTCTTTTTTGGCCTGAGAAGCGTAAAACTGGTACTTTACCCTAGCCTGCGATTCACCGGCAAAAGCGGTTTGTAAATTCAAATAAGTCTTACTATTCTTAAAAGTCTCAGTATCAATATCAGACATATAATCCTCCTTTAGTTAAACATAGATGTTACAATATATTATATAACACAGAACCCTCTAGCGCCAGCAGACAAAAAGTAACTCGACAGAAAGGACGACCATGGCAATCGAACGCGTAATTGATAATGTCTCGCATCAAGATGATACTGAAGAACAGGTAATTGAAGTCAGTCTTCGTCCGACTAGTTTTCAGGAGTATGTAGGGCAAGAACGCTTGAAGCGCAATCTTAAAATTGCCATCGATGCGGTCAAAAAACGTGCCGACGGAACTTCGCTCGACCATGTTTTGCTGTATGGTCCTCCAGGTCTTGGCAAAACCACCATGGCTAACGTCATCGCTCATGAACTAGGCGCCAATCTTCGTGTCACTTCTGGTCCTGCTATTGAGCGCGCTGGCGACCTTGCATCTATTCTCACCAACCTTCAAGATGGCGACGTTCTTTTTATTGATGAGATCCACCGTCTGCGCCGTGCGGTTGAGGAGATTCTTTATTCAGCAATGGAAGACTACAAGCTTGATATTGTTATTGGTAAGGGACCAGCGGCTCGCTCTGTTCGTCTCGATCTCCCTCATTTCACTGTCATCGGTGCCACCACCCGTACTGGCTCCCTTGCCGGACCACTTCGAGATCGCTTTGGTATCACGCACCGCTTGGAATATTATAAGATTCCAGAAATTGAGCAAATCGTCTCGCGTACTGCCGCCATCTTGAATACTGAAATTAAACCTGAAGCCACGGCACTTCTTGCCACCCGCTCTCGTCTTACTCCTCGTATTGCCAATCGTCTCACAAAGCGTGTTCGTGATTTTGCCGACGTAAACGGCGACGGTGTTATCGATACTGAAACCGCCACCCGCGCTCTCGCTCTTCTTGAAATTGATGAACTCGGCCTTGATCCTGCTGACCGCAATATGTTGGAACTGATGCTTGAGAATTATGGGGATCGTCCCGTTGGCCTTACCACTATCGCCGCTCTCACCGGCGATGAAACTACAACCATCGAGGACTATTACGAACCATACCTGATCCAGCTTGGCTTTATTGAAAAAACTCCGCGTGGTCGTCGTGTTACTGAAAAAGCAAAGCGTCATCTTAATGCTTTAGAGAATACTAAAAGAATGGGAAAACAGACATAATAAATAATCACGACCTATTCTATAATGAAGATAACTACTTAAGAACAGCTTGTTCAGAATTGTTTGGGCAAGCCGCTATCTAAGGCTGTCTTGACAAAAAGCATAATAAATATATAATA
>CAJPPG010000038.1 GCA_905372495.1 Candidatus Saccharimonadota bacterium
GGTTTAGCCAGCTTGGAAGATGCCCATAGGTGACAAAGAAAATCCGATTAACCCATGGAGCGAATTTTTCTACACCCCGGAACCAGAACTTTAGAAGATCAAAATCATTGCGAAAACGAAGAGCGGAGGAGTCGATTTTTGGAGATTCTTCAGAATATGTTTCTTGAAGAATTCGTAATTTATCAGCCAACCATTTTGGATCGGTACCATCAACCCAAGTGATGACAAAATCTATTTTTGGTTGCTGCATGGGGACCTCCCGATTAATTATTTATTCTCAGATTCAGCTTTCTTTAAAGCTTCATCAATCATCTCATGAACCGTCTTTTTAAAAGTTGCTTCGTTAACAGAGATGCTAGGAAGTTTATTGCCATTAATAATAATAGTTGGAGTTTCGGTGATATTGACTAGCTTTGCAACGGCCATATCGGATTTGACCTTTTTCTTGACCGCTTCACTATTCATATCGGCGAGAAATTGGGTAGCGTTGCCTTTATTACCCGAGACCTCCTCAAAATAAGCTTTGAACTTGGCGTCACGTTTTTCAGAGTCCAATCCTTCCCACTCGGATTGATTCTTAAAGAGAAGAGTGGCGTAAGGTTGCCAGTAGCCCTGAAGTGCCGCAGCGTTGGCGGCATGGGCGGCTGCAGTACCATTTTTATGATAGCTAAGAATAAAACTGCGAAAAATGAGACCGACCTTGCCCTTATATTCCTCGACAATTTTGGATAGATAAGGGAAAGTGGTGGCACAGCCTGGACACTGGTAGTCTGCATACTCAACAATTAGAACCTTAGCATCCTTATTCCCCTTATAGTTATCGCCAAGATTGCCGTTTCGCTCGTCTTTTTCAATATACTTTGAACGATCCAAAGACGCAATCCATTGGTCGTATTGTTGATTCTGATTATAAGAATAAATGCAGAGAGCTAAAAAACCGATAATCAATGCGCCAAAGGCAATAATTGGTAATTTCTTCATAAACCTCCTAAGCAAAATCTATCGCTTAATTCAATAAATTTTTGTATAATATAGATATTAGCATATTTTAGCGTGTTTGTGGGCAGTGCGACGAAAACGGAGGTAAAAAATGGACGATACGAGTACGGACCAAGGTGCGGATTTAAACCAATCTTCAGGGATTTTTGGTGAGGAGAAAAAGGGGATTTTTGCTCAGATCGGTGAGAAGTTTGGTGGACTCTTTCGGGGGATAGCTAGGACTTTAGGCAAGATCGCTGTTGAGAAAAAATCACCTGATGATGAAGACCCTGATCATGAGAGAGATGATTTTGATGCCTCCTCTGAACATAAGAGTATGGACGAGCATAGGAATATTGGCGAACCAGAGAACTTGGCCGATTCTTCTTTTGTAGGTCCAATGAACCGAAACATTTTCACTGATAAAGATGCAGCGGCTAACCTAACGCGACACGAAGCAGAGATGAGCGAAATTGAAGGAGTAAACGAGCCCGATACTGAGAACGATGCAAACCGAAGCGTTTCATCCGAAAATCTTCCTGAAATCTTCTACCCAGAAACGACTGAGGACCTGGTGTGGCTGATTAATAAATTGCCTGAAGAAGTAATCTCGAAGCAGCAAAGAAGAACGATGGCGGCGGCGATGACTTTTGACAGCAGGCTAGTGAAGGAAATAATGACACCAAAGAACGAAGTGATCATTATTCATGAAAATGACTTCATGGGACCTTTGACCTTATCCCGACTCTACCAATCTGGTCTGTCTCACTTCCCTGTGGTGGGGGCGAGAGGTGAGATTGTGGGGTTAATTCATACCAAGACATTGTTCAGCCTGAGCGTAAAAGAAACGGACCGAGCCTCGGCATTTCTTGACAAGAATGTTTATTTTATGAGCGAAAATTACACTTTAAAGGAAGCACTTTTGGCGTTCATTCGTACAAGTTGCTACTTCTTTATTGTGGTGGATGACCACGGAAAAGTAACGGGACTGATGAGTTTTCATAAATTGATTGAAATGATTGTGGGGAATCTGCCGGAATCAGATTTTGACATGGATCAAGATTTAATGTCGGTCGTAAAGTACGCAAGGACTTTGAAAGAGCCGAAATAGATTCGGAAGGACGAGGCTTTTAGTTTTCATTAAAGCCTAGAAACTGCACAGCCTACTGATAAAAAGGAGAAATTAAATGAGCTTTAAAACAATTCACAAAACAAGACGGGCGATCACGGCGTTGATTTTGAGTGGTGCGGTGATCCTGACAATTGTTGCAAATCCGAACGCGTGGCAGAAAAAAGCTGAATCAAGCGCAAAGGAAGTGACAAGTGCCGACTCGGTAGAAAAAGGCGCTTCAGGTAGCGGCGAGCAACGAGCCGAGGGAGTGCCACTTGCGACAGAGTTATTATCTAAACTTGAAATAAAGGGGCGGGCACCAAAAACCGGTTATAAACGAACGGAATTTTATAATGGCTGGCCAGACATTGAGGGCTGTAACTTAAGACAGCGAATATTAAAACGCGATTTTGGCGAGACGGCAAAGGTGGACGAAAAATGTAATGTGGTGGCTGGAAAGTTTTATGAACCTTATACTGGTGAGGAGATGGAGTTTCATTCAAGACAAGAAATCTCAAAACAGGTACAGATAGACCACGTGGTGGCGTTGTCGGATGCTTGGCAAAAAGGAGCACAGTATAAGTCTGCCGAGGAGAGACTGAAGATTGCGACGGACCCTTTAAATCTAATCGCGGTACAAGCGGCCGCGAATCAGCAAAAATCAGATGGAGACGCGGCGACATGGCTGCCGAAGAATAAAAGCTTTCGTTGCCAATATGTGGCAAGACAAATCTCGGTCAAATATAAATACTCACTTTGGGTAACTGAGTCCGAAAAAGAAGCAATGAGGAAAATTTTGGAGACATGTCCAAAACAAAGAAGTTATTGAATTACAGGGGTAATTTCTTAAAACCATTAACTATTATACGTAAGGAAATTAAACTTCATAAATATGAAAAATGTCCCGGAGTTAATCCGGGACTAAAGTACTAGGCTTTACCAATGTCTTTGCTTAGGTTTTCCACCTTTACTATGCTTCCCCTGTCCATATTCATTCTTTTTTCCACAATAAACTGGACTGGCCGCATTATGAATAGTTGTTCCACCGCGAGAATCTGATCCAAAGCGTCCACTTCCTGACTGAGATAGACTATCGTGATGATTCCTATTCTTATTTAAGCCTTTCTGCATTGCCATATCTAGCACCCCCTTCCTGCAGATATTTGAGAAAAAATTATCTCACGTCTGTATTTATATCTTTTTTAATATATTTTGTCAAATATTTTCTCTTACTCTTTCTAAGATTCTGCTAAGTTGCAATGTTATGATACAATCAAATATATTTATAA
>CAJPPG010000039.1 GCA_905372495.1 Candidatus Saccharimonadota bacterium
TCTTTGAACTAGACAAAGACGGTGACCTTAAGCCTCTTGACTACGATAAGCGTATCAAAAATAATCCTGAGTTATTCCCTGATGATTAAAATTATCTTTTTTGGCAACGGACCACTTGCCGATACCACTAAATCGCTCATTGAGCAACATCCGGATTTTCAAATTATTTTTCATGCCAAAACTAAACAAGATCTCGAGCAAGTTAAACTCCTTAAAGCTCCTGATCCCACCATTTTTGGTATTCTTGCTAGCTTTGGCGTTTTGATTAAGACTGATGTACTCGATCTTTTTGAACCATATGGCATCCTGAACATCCACCCTTCCCTTCTACCAGCCTATCGTGGTGCCTCACCTATAGAGTCTGCCATCTTAAATGGCGATAAGGATTTTTCAGTTTCAATCATGAAGCTAGTTAAAGCCATGGACGCTGGTCCAGTCTACTTCCAAGACACTCTCACCTCAGACCAGTTCTCTGCACAGCCTTCAAAGTCCGAAATTTATACTAAATTATCTACTCATGCCACGAATTGGCTAATCAATCACATAAACAACCTTCCGACCCCAACCCCACAAGATGACCAAAAAGCCACCTATACCACCAAATTTGATACCTCAATGTCTACCCTTGATCTTCAAAAACCCGCCAGTGATCTTCTCAACCAAATTCGTGCTTTTCAAGGTTTCCCCAAAAGCAAATTAACTCTTGGCTCTCAGGAATGTATTATTCTCGAAGCCCATCTCGACACCAACTCTCCTGAGGACCAACGCGCTAAAATCAAAGTAACCTGCAAAGATCAGAACCTTATTATTGATCGATTGCAACCAGCTGGCCGTAAACCTATGGATGCCACGTCTTTTTATAACGGTTATCTAAAAAAATAAAGTCTACTAGACTTTATTTTTGCTACCAAAAGTTCTGCACTGATTATTGCACATTTGGCATTGGCTGCTGCACGTTCGGCATTGGTTGCTGCATACTAGATATTGGTTGCTGCATCATTGGTTGTGTGGCTGGTTGCATTGACGCTGTCTCTCGTGCATTATATCGCGCCACGACCTCTTCTTCCGTTCCAGATGTTTGTCGCACCATCTCCATAATTTCATCATGTGCTTTGATAATTTCTTGCTTGAATTCAGCCTCAATATCCTGCGCCACTCTTGCATAATCCGGACGATTCAATTGAATCCATTTCACACTTAGATATTCTCCTAGAATCTCCAGCGTACCCTCAGTCGTATTATATTTTTGCAATAATTTTTTATATATATCGTCCTGCCTGTAGTCGCCAAGCCTTGTCAAAAACTTAATCATTGTATTACGATCTTTTTGCATAATACCATCAAATTCTTCAAGCTGCTCAGGAGTCATCCCCTCACTCATCTTTTCGCCCACTCGATTCTCAAGTTCACCCTGGATCTCAGTTATAAATGCAGTTCTCTGTGGTTCGGGTAAATTCTGCAATCCCACTTCCGCCAGGAACCTATCGTCCACCTTTATCATTTATTCCTCCTAAACTATTTTCCATTATAATTCGCAATGAACTTAAACACAAGCGTTTAATTTATTTATCTGAAAATACTTGCCACGCAAGTTCAGCGCACTTCACTCTTGCCGGCATTCGACCCACAATCCTTAAAGCGATCGCATCGCCAATCTGTTCTTCCCCCTTGCAAGACTTAAATTCTTCCTCGTCTAAAATCATCTTCTTAAATAAGCGGCTCAACTTCTTCGCTTCCTCAATCGTCTTACCCTTCACCGATTCAATCATTAAATCAGCCGACGCTAGCGCAATCGCACATCCCACCCCCTCAAATCTGCCTTCAGTAATAATTCCATCTTCAAGTTTTAATTGAACAATTATTTTATCACCACAGCTAGCATTCTTTAACTCCTTAGCGATATCCGCTTTTTCAATACTCCCCCGATTTTTTGGATACAGATTATGCTCTAATAATATTTCATCATACATTAAAATTATAACCCCATTTCACTTCTTACTTTTTTTAGTATTGAAGTTAAATATTTTAACTCATTTTTAGTATTATAAAACATCAAACTTATTCGTACTGCTGGCCCAATTTTCTTCTCTGTCAAAAATGGCTCGGCACAGTGCCAACCTGCACGTACCATCACCCCGTAGTTACTTAAAATTTGCGATGTATCATGCGTATGCACCCCCTTGATATTCAATAAAACAATACCATTTTTAGCATAATACACCTCCGCATCTTCCACTTCCCCTATTTGTTCTTTTGTAAACAAAGTCAATTCTTCTATTGCCTCAAATAATTTATTATTTTTATTGTGATCTTGCCAAAAATCAATTGCCGCAGCCAGCCCAGCCACTCCCCCCATATTTATTGTCCCACCTTCAAATTTCTGAGGACCAAAAGCCAACTCGCTTTTGATTATTCCATCCCGATATTCTACCCCCTCCACCATTTCTCCACCATAATTTAGTGGCCTAATTTTTTCCATCCATTCCCGCCTCATATATAAAACACCAATCCCCATTGGTGCACCCATCTTATGTCCAGAAAACACTAGAAAATCCACATCCATTTTTCTTACGTCAATACGTCTATGTGCCACCATCTGCGCCGCATCAACTAGGATTGCACCGTTGTAGCCTGATTCTTGTAGTTTTCCTATTAGCTCGTCTTGTTCTTCTCCGCTCACATTACTTAGGCCGGTTAGCGCCACTAATTTTACAGCCTCTTTATCTTTATTAAATTCCCCTAAGATATCATCAGTCACCACCGTCTGTTCACTATATCGTTCTGTAAAAGGCAAAATATTACTGTGATGAGAGTCCAAGCTAACTAAAATCTTCTCTTTCTCACTTATAAGTTCCCTTACTCCATTTGCTATTAAATTTATCCCCTCAGTTGTGTTCTTAATAAACACAATCTCATCTGGATCCGCGCCAATATACTTTGCTACCTTCACTCTTGTTTGGTTTAATACTTTTGTCGATTGTTCACTTAATTTATACAGGCCTCTTAATGGATTTGCGTTTTGGGTTTTATAATATTCTGCCTCTTTTTCAATTACTTGATTTGGCCTCTGCATTGTTGCTGCACTATCTAAGTATACAAACGGTAATATTGGATCAATTAATCCCGGCGCTTCTTCAAAAATCGCAAATTCTTCTCTTAGCATCTCTTCCTATCTAGCTTACTATATTATAATATTTATTCTTAATAGATTAAGCCGTCCCTTCCATTTCCATCTTAATTAAATTATTCATTTCCATCGCATACTCAATCGGTAACTCTTTTGAAACATCTCCCGTAAACCCTCGCACAATCAAGGCCCTAGCTTCATCTTCACT
>CAJPPG010000040.1 GCA_905372495.1 Candidatus Saccharimonadota bacterium
AGAGTTGCTACGAAATCCCCGAAAGATTCTGGTAAACAAGAAGCCTATTTCTGGGGAGGACTCGGCATTATCCTTTGCGCAACCGGTGCGCTCCTTACTCTTCTTTGGGGTATTGGCACAATGTTAAATAAATAAAAAAATAAATGGTGGGCAAATGAAATTTTACACAGTAAGACATGGACAGACTGATTGGAATAATCTCGGCTTAAATCAAGGCTGGTCAGACACGCCATTAAATACTCTAGGTCAATTTCAAGCCTTAAGAGCTCGTGATCAACTGAAGGACGTGCGATTCAGTATCGCTTACTCCTCACCCCTACAGCGCGCAGCTACAACCTGTCAAATTATTCTCGGACGCGTCGTTCCGGATAAAAATATTTTTGACAATCTTAATCTTGAAGACGCGATCGAGCTCAACCACTTTTATCGTCAACATAATGATCTAAATAAAGATTGCTACATTCATTATGCGGAAGATCTCATTGAGCGTGGGCTTGGCGTCTTTGAAGGTAAAGAAGGTTCCAGAATTCACGAAATTAGTTGGAAAGACGGCTTTAATGCTGACCGTTTCAAGATGGAGTCTGTACCACACATGTTCCACCGTATTGACCGCATTCTCAAGCAAATTCAAGCAGACACTCTTCAAAATTACGGTAACGACGCCAATATTCTAATTGCCTCACATGCCGGCATTCTTCGCATTGTGGACTACGTCCTGCGTGGTGGTACTGAGCAAGGACTTTTCTATTCCGCCCTCTATGACAGCTCTATTAATCTCCATTTAAAAAACTGTGAGTTCAATATCTACGAACGATAAAACTTCTCTTTCCCAAAACCGAAAAATTGTGATAAAATAATTACAGTCTATTGGACCTTCGCCAAGTGGTAAGGCAACGGGTTTTGGTCCCGTCATTCGCAGGTTCGAATCCTGCAGGTCCAGCCATTTTAAAAACCTCTTTTGAGGTCTTTTTTATGTATTTTTTTTAAAGTCACTTTTCAGTGTTACAATTAGCTTATGCATAACGTTAAGATTCTACAACTAAATGTATGGGGCGGACGTATTAAAGATGGCCTTACTCAGTTTATCAAAGAGGGGAATTACGACCTCATTTGTTTACAAGAAGCCGTCTGGGATCGTAATCACACCAAAGCTCTCGAATATTTTATGGACACAGTCGATAAAATCAAAGAAGAGGCCGACTTCAAATATGAAGCTCGCAGCAGCCAGTTCGGTGTTTCAATTTTAAATAATACAGTCCACTATGAAAGCGGTAACGCTATTCTAAGTAAAATTCCTTTTAAGCATTCTGAAGAAAAAGTCCTACATGGTGAATATCTTTTTGCTACAGATCTAAATCAATATGAACAAGCCGTCAAACATAATCTTTACACTACACAAAAAGTTATTTTAGAAAACAATCTCACAGTCATTAATTACCATGGCTATTGGCTAAAGGATCCGCTTGGGGATGAAACCTCAATCTTATGCATGCGCTCCGTTGCCGACATGATTAGATCGGATAAAAATCCCGTTATTGTTTGTGGCGATCTTAATGTTATTTCTGAAGCAAAAGCAATGCGTGAGCTCGATTTTCTTCGCGACCTCACAGCTATTCATAAAATTCCCACTACTCTGCGCAATATCCGCTTCACAAAAGACGTCCCTTGTGACCATATTTTAATTAGTGATGATCTAAAGTATCAAAATTTCAAAGTTATCGACGCGCCAGTTTCTGATCACCGTGCATTGACAGTTGAAATCAGTCTTTAAAGCTATTCCTCAGTAAAATCTGCATCCATCACCGCCTGTAATTGATAATCTGGAAATATTTTTTGGATCTCAGCCACAGCCTCTTTAAATGAAGCCATTCTATCTTCCGCATCAAAACTTACCACGAGATCAAAACGCATTTGTTTCTTCGCCTCAATCAAATAAAAACCGTGCACCTGTCGGATATATTTCTGTTTTAAAGCAACTTCCTTTAGCTTTTTCTGAATCTTAATTACATGCTCATCTTTAGTATTTACAGAGTAAACACCAATTGCTGTCAGAAGCACCCTATGCTCTTTAACGACTTTTACTGATATTTCGCGTAACAACTGATCAAGGTCAACCACACTCAAAGTATCTGGCACCTCAATATGCAAAGAACCATTCCAACGATTTGGCCCATAATTATTTAAAATTAAGTCATAAACCCCCAACACATTTTTAAAGCCCATTACGGTTTTTTGAATAGCTCTCGCCACTTCGATGTCGTTTTGTTCGCCAAGCAGTTGAGAGATCGTTCCTCTCAGCATTTCAATACCAGATTTGATAATAATTACAGAGATTACTGCACCAAGATAAGCCTCAAGTGCTAGACCAAAAATCATAAACACTACAGCTGCCACAAGTGTCGAAAAGGAAATTACGGCGTCGAGAGTAGCATCAGCACCAGAATTAACTAACGAATCTGACTTTACTTTTTGCCCCACCTTCTTCACGTATGCCCCTAAGATAATTTTTACTACTACTGCCACCGCAATGATTATTAGTGAGGTTGGATTATAATCTGGGATTTCCGGTCTAATAATTTGCTTAACCGATTCAATTAATGATGCAGTACCAGCATACAGAATAATTACCGCAATCATCATTGCGCTTAAGTACTCAATTCTTCCGTGACCAAAAGGATGTTTCTTATCTGGTGCTTTCCCAGCCAATTTTGTACCAACAATCGTAATCACTGAGCTTCCAGCATCAGAGATATTATTCACCGCATCAAGAACAATAGCAATCGAATTAGAAAGTAATCCAATCACAGTCTTGAATCCCGCCAAAAAAACATTCGTAATAATTCCAATCACGCTAGTTTTAATTACGATTCTTTCTCTTTTGCTATTTTTATTCAACTCTCTAAGTTCGCTTAAATTCGACATTGCATCCTTATAATTTAAAATCAATAATAATCTTTCTATTCTACCATATTAAAAAAGTCAA
>CAJPPG010000041.1 GCA_905372495.1 Candidatus Saccharimonadota bacterium
CTACAGAACCACTTTGATTTAGTATATCATATAGTGTGCTATAATCAAGACATTATGAAAAGAATCAATACATCCGCAATTTCTGGGATGCAGGAGCTCTTGCCTGATGCTCAGAACGTTTTTAATACTATCAAAGACCGAATTGCCAAGATGTATCATCTTCATGGTTATCAATACATCGAAACTCCAATTATTGATCGTACCGAAATCTTACTGGCGAAGGCGGGCGGTGATACCGAAAAACAGATTTATAAGGTTGTAAAGACCGCAGAAACTGCCGATGATGCCGATCAGGCGCTTCGTTTCGACCACACCGTGCCACTCGCTCGCTATGTTGTGGAACATGAAAGTGAACTTACTTTTCCTTTTAAGGTTACTCAGATTGGACGTAACTTTCGCGGCGAGCGTTCTCAGAAGGGTCGTTTTCGTGAGTTCTATCAGCTTGATGTCGATGTAATTGGTCGTAATACGCTGTCTATCGCTTATGATGCCGACGTAGTTGAAACTGCCTATTCCGCACTTAAAACTTTTATTAAGCCAAAAATGGTCATTCGAATTAGTAACCGTAAAATTCTATCTGGTTTTCTTGAAGCCCTTGAGTTATCCGATCAAGCTAAGGATGTCTTCGATATTATCGACCACGCCGAGAAGGTCCCTCTTGAGAAAACGAAAAGCGCCCTCGAGAATCTTAAGATCGCTGAAGATAAAATTAAAAAAATTCTTCAGTTCGTACAAATTAATGGTCCCAGGAAGGATTCTATCCCGGCACTAAAGAACCTCAATTTAAAGAACCCTCAGTTTGAACAGGGGATTGAAGAATTGGCTTTTGTCTTGAATCTTCTTGAGCAGCGTGGTCTTGGCGAATCGGTGATTGCTGACATGTTGATTATTCGCGGCCTCGATTACTATACTGGTACGGTCTTTGAAACCATTCTCCCAGATTATAAGCAAATTGGTTCGATCTGTTCCGGTGGTCGCTACGAGAATCTTGCCAGTAATTATACTGACCAGTCATTCCCAGGTGTCGGCATTTCCATTGGTCTTACTCGTCTCTTTTATGTCTTGCAGAGTAATAACATGTTAGATAATTTTTCGTCTACTCCAATTGATTATGTTCTTATTCCGCTATCTGAAGCAGAATATGCTTTTGCATGTGAAGTCGCAGATGATTTACGAAGCAAAAACCAAAGCGTAGATATTATTTATTCTGATAAAAAACTTGGCGATAAAATGAAATATGCCAGTAAAATTGCTAAATATGTGGGCGTAATTGGCGAAAATGAAGCCAAGAATCGTAGTATTGAGTTCAAAAAACTTCTAAATGGTGAAAAAGAAATCAGAGAGTTCTAGCTCCCAAAATCTATAACGTAAGCTTTTATCATTTAGAAAAAACCTCTGAAGGTACACGGATTGATGGAAAATAATCCTTATGTTAATATAATAAGGAATCATAATACTATGATCTAGTATTACTCACTTATCAGAATATACATAAAGGAGAAAAATGAAAGAGAAAAAATAACAAACAAAATTCAGTTGTTTACGTTGATAATTTCTATTGTTAGCCTAGTATTATCTGTCATAAGTTTATACAGTTTTATTTATTTACAAGATTTACATACAAAAACAACAGTTACATCAAGTAATACTGAAACGATGCTATTGATTAGAGTTAAATGCCTGGAAGGCGATAAGGAAGCTTGCGAGGCAAATAACCAAAAAAACCACCAGAATAATTAATATAAAAGATTCATCAGTTAAAATAAACGGCGATAAGTCGTTTATTTTTTTATCTCCCAAAATATAACTAACCTCTGTAAAACCGAACAAAAACACAAAACCGAACACTAAAACCGAAACCCGAACAATTATAGTTAGATAGTAGAACCATAAAAAAAGAAAAAAGCAACTAAAAATAATCAAGTATTAGAATATAAAATTCGTAAAAAACAAGGTTGACGAATAATCCACTCATGCTAAACTATATATAGAACTTGGGCGAAGTTGAGAGACGCCGAAGTTCAAAGGGTGGAGTGTGAAGTAATTTGGCTAGATTGCTTGTATCTTGCAGGCATTCCAGAAAAGAATAAATTCTGCCCCAAAATTACGAGGTAATCAAAAATACACCATTTAGGTGTATTTTTCTTTTTCCTATGTTAAAATTGGTCCATGGCACTGTGGCGGAGTGGTTACGCAGCGGTCTGCAAAACCGTGTACACCGGTTCAATTCCGGTCGGTGCCTCCAAAATCAGACTGGTAACACTGCTTCTTTGTTCTAGAAAAACTAATCAGTCTGTAATATAATAAAGATATGCCCGAATGGCGGAATTGGTATACGCGTTCGACTTAAAATCGAATGGAGAAATCCATATGGGTTCAAGTCCCATTTCGGGCACCAGCCTTTTAAAACTTCGCTCACTGAGCGATTTTTTATTTAAAGTTATATTGATGCTCCAGGTAATCCAGGCTATTTCACTCAGAAATAATTTTTCAGAACTGTTTAGACTATAAAAAGTTTAAAAAACCCTTGAATTTAAAATCAAATTCATCTATAATCTAAACAGATGCGAGCTTAGCTCAGTTGTTTAGAGCGCTTCCTTGCCAAGGAAGAGGTCGAGAGTTAGAGTCTCTTAGCTCGCACCATAAGATATAAAATTGTTCATACGCCTTCCGGGGCGTATTTTTATTAGAAATTATTTTAACAGTAGCAATTCCGCTACTGTTTTTTGTCTCAATGGGGATTCAAGGTGAATTTTAGATAAATTTTAAATCTCCATAGGCCATAAAACAACTATGGCGAGCCTAGTTTTAGAAGCTTAAAAATTTGGAAAAATAAATTTAATCGATTATCGAGAGTAACCGAGGGCGAGACTCCTAGATGGACGGAGTAAGTTCCCATAGTACCTCTACAAATAGATAATAGAAGGAAGATTTCTTAAACATTTTTTCTCACCCTTTTAACAATAAAGTG
>CAJPPG010000042.1 GCA_905372495.1 Candidatus Saccharimonadota bacterium
CAACCGCAAACCGCTGATTATCCAAGGCGCGCGCCAAGTGGGTAAAACGTGGGTAATGAAAACTTTTGGCGCGGCGGAATTTGAACAAGTCGCCTACATCAATCTTGACAACAATCCGCAGATGAAAGCCCTGTTTAGCGGCGATTTTGACATCGACCGCTTGCTGCTCGGCTTGTCCATCGAAGCGGGGGTAAACATCCGTGCCGACAATACCCTATTGATTTTTGACGAAATTCAAGAAGTACCGCAAGCGCTGACCGCGCTGAAATATTTTTACGAAAACGCGCCGCACTTTGCCGTGATTGCCGCCAGTTCGCTGCTCGGTGTGGCATTGCATCAGGGCGTGTCGTTCCCTGTGGGCAAAGTGGAATTTCTGCCGATGTATCCGATGGATTTCGGCGAATTTCTGCTGGCGATGGATGAAAAACCGCTGTACGACCTATTGCAGTCGCAAGATTGGGCATTGATTGCGGCGATGAAAACCAAATACATTGACCGCCTGCGCCAATACTATTTTGTCGGCGGCATGCCCGAAGCGGTGCAAACCTTCGCCGACACGCAAGACGTGCAAGCCGTACGCACGGTGCAGCAAAACCTGCTGCTGGCGTATGAATACGATTTTTCCAAACACATCAACGACCCGCGCCTAGTGATGCGCGTGCGTGCGCTGTGGAATGCCCTGCCGCAACAGCTTGCCAAAGAAAACAAAAAATTCGTGTTGGCGGATATGCAAAAAGGCGCGCGCTTCAAAGATTACGAACTCGCCCTGCAATGGCTCAAAGACAGCGGGCTGGTTTACCCCGTGTACCGCATCAAAAAACCGCATCTGCCGCTGTCGGGCTATCAGGAAAACATCTTCAAACTCTACTGCTTGGACGTGGGCTTGCTCGGCGCAAAAAGCCAGCTCGCCCCAACGACTTTGCTTGAACCAACCCGACTGTTTACCGAATTCAAAGGCGCACTGACCGAGCAATATGTGCTGCAACAACTGCAAGCCAGCCAACCCAACCCGATTTTTTACTGGGCAACGGAAAAAGGCACGGCGGAAGTGGATTTTGTGGTGCAGCGAGGGCAAGACGTCATCCCGATTGAAGTAAAAGCAGAAGAAAACCTGCGCGCAAAAAGTTTAAAATCTTATGTAGAGCAGTATCAACCGAATTTGGCGGTACGGGCTTCAATGTCGGATTATCGGGTAGAAGATTGGGTGGTGAATGTGCCGTTGTATGGTTTGTGCGCCAATAAAGACTGGACTTGATTCATGGCGAAAACACCCCATGAAATCGACAACTTAATCAATCTGCCCGATAACTACCAAAAAACCGTACTGACCGCGAGCCGCATGGATGTTGGGGAAATGAACGGGGTGCAAGTGGTGTATGTGGTGGATTGGTTGATAGGGAAAGAATGATAAACCCACTTATTCAATCGTATACCGTTTACAAAACAAATGAATATTTGATTATCTTTGGTATAATACAAAAATTAAATCTACTTATTAGGAGACAGTTATGAACTACCGCAACGGAAATTACGCTGCTTTTTATGTAGCAGAGCCTTTCAGCACCAGCAATTTAGGCGCACATGCTACTAAAGATTTTTGCTATTACAATTCATTGAAAATGTGGAAAGGAGGAGATTCTTCCTTCCCTTTTAATGATTCTCACGCTAAAACATATAGCGTTAGGGACAGTAGCGATTGGGAGAAAACATTAAAACCACGTTTGCATGAACGTCTGAAAGCATCTAAAAATGTAGTCTTATTTTTGAGTAGTAATACAAAAGCATCTCGAGCTTTAAACGAAGAAGTTCGCTATGCAATAGAATTAGGATTACCTATCATTGTTGTATATCCTGATTTTGAGAATAGATCTGATTTAGTTGAGGGTAAAAAATTTAAAAGCCAAGTAACAGCGTTATGGAATAATCTACCTATGTTCAGAGATAATATGCATAAGGTTGCAACGTTACATATCCCTATGAAAAAAGAAGATGTACGAGTAGCCCTATCAGATACTAGTTTCACAATTCAATCTACCAGACCTGCACGACAATACTTTTACAATCCATAAGGTGTACTTATGAATAAAGTCAGTTTATTTAATAGGAAATTAATAAAGAAATTCTATGGTTATATTTCTGGAGTATCTACATTTCTATCAATAATATTAATTTTTATCGATGGTTCTGTTTTCAAAAAATCAATATATGGAGGTATAGCGGTAGTTATATTGGGTGCTATATATCTATACATCTGGAAAAAAGCCAATCAATTAAAATCTGTAGAGATTGATGTTGAAAGCACAAATGTATCCATTATTACGGGAGATATATTTAATCAGGAAGGATTAAAAGCGATTGCATTTAATGAATACTTTGATACACAAGTAGATGATATGATTATCTCAAAAAAATCTCTAAATGGGGTATTTATTGAGTCGATTTTACCTAATTTAGGTGGAAATGTACCAGAGCTTGATTCATTTATAGAACAAGATAGATTTTGTCAGGAGAATAAAACTGAAATTAACAACGATAGAGAAGTTGGCAAAAAACAGAAATATGGAATTGGTTCTATATGTGTTTATAAAAATGAATATATATTAACCGCATTTTCTAAATTTGATAAAAATAACAGAGCCTTTTTAACAATGCCAGAATATCTAAGTTTTCTTATTAAATTTTGGGATCAGGTTAATAAGGTTTACGCTCAGAAATCTGTTTCTGTACCTATCTTTGGTTCTGGAATAACGAGAATAAAAGAACACAAAAATATTAGTGATGAAGATTTATTAAAAATCATGTTATGGACATTTAAAATTAGTGAAACAAGATTTAAATATCCAGCAAAATTAACAATTGTTATACATGAAGATAAAATAAATCAAATTAATCTTTTTGAAATCAAAGCATTTATTAATTAAAACAGGAGACGA
>CAJPPG010000043.1 GCA_905372495.1 Candidatus Saccharimonadota bacterium
AAAAAACAAAGCAGGGGTATAAGCAGATAAAACAGGGCATACGGCGAGAGCTTTTTGCCAATAATGAGCATTATTTAACCCTTCAACGCCAAAATGCGTCTGGCACCGTTAAGTACAATCCCCCCCACGATGGTGCCGATAATCAGATCTGGATAATTGGAACCGGTCCACGCGACCAGGGCGCCGGCGGTGATGCCCCCCAGGTTGATCACCACGTCGTTGGCCGAGAATATCAAGCTTGCCTTCATGTGCGCCCCGTCTTCCCGATGTTTGGATATGAGCAGCAGACAACTGGTATTGGCAATCAATGCGACGAATGCGATAGCCATCATCACCAGAGATTCAGGCTCACTACCGAATACAAAGCGTCTCACCACCTCTACGAGCACGCCCACAGCCAAGATCAGTTGCAGTACACCAGCAAGATGCGCGGCACGTACCTGCATTTTCACGCTATGTCCAACCGCATAAAGGGCAAGCCCGTACACCGCCGCATCGGAAAAATTGTCCAGGGATTCTCCAATCAGGCCGGTGGACTGGGCGATCAGACCGGCAGTCATTTCCACCACGAACAGAAGTGCATTGATGCCGAGCAACCAGCGCAAGGTCCCGGATTCTTGCTTAGCAGAAGCTGCCGAAAACTCGGCGGCCTTGATGGTCTCTGGATTTGCAGCGACGGTTTCCTGAAGCGAGGCGCCTAGCCCCAAGGTCTTCAGTTTCGAGGTGACGGGCTCGACCTCACCGTCATGCACGACCTTCAGCCGGCGGTTCGACAAGTCGAAGGACAGCGCCCGAATCTCCTCAAAGCCGTTCAGGGCTAGGCGAATCATTCGTTCTTCTGATGGACAGTCCATCTTCGGCACTGCATAAACACTGACCCATCTCCCTGGCGCCTCGGAGGAGGCCTGTATATCGGTATCCGCTGCGGACGTTGCATCACCGCCACAGGCGCAACCACAGGATTTGCTCATAATACGACTCCACTTGAACAATGTTGTGGTACCATTTTAAACTATAAAGCTACTATAAGATCAATAGAGTAAAGAATCCGTTGGGGAGGAGGCTGATGCGCATTGGTCAGTTGGCACAGTTGAATGAAGTCGCCTACGGCTCCGATTTTTTATATACCACTTCGGGGCTTTATGGTTTCTTTTGCTTAAAATCCATATTAATAAATAATCTTTTTAATTCTTTCTTTTCTTCATCTGATAGCCTAATCCCTTGAGCAACACGCATAGCAAAATCATTAGGAATCTTATTAAATTCTGCATTGAATAAAAAAATAAAAAATTAGGGCTGAAAGCCCCCAAAAAGAGCCTTTAGGCTCTATTTTTTTGTATTCTTGTTTGTATTCTTGTTTGTAGGCTCTGGGATCGCTTGTCGCACAAGGGGTTTGCGATTTATAAGACTACAGATTTACGGTTATAAGACTACAAATTTACGGTTAAAAGACTACAAATTTACGGTATTTGACTACTTGTATTTTTTGTTGTAGTCTTTAATGCTGTTTGTTACCTTAAGGGTGGGTTATGACTGATACATCATTAACAATTTCTAAAGCTAATAGTTTTGTTCAAGCTAGTTATTCCATGACTCTTGATGAAATGAGAATTTTGTCTTTGACGCTAGGTGTTTTTAATCCTGAAAATCCTATTAAACGTGGGTTTGATTTTACTATTGCGGATTTCTGTAAGCATTTTCCTGATGTTGATGAAAAATCAGCTTATACCCAGGTTAGGAATGCAATACTTAAAATATCAAAGCGTTGGATTGTATTGGTAGATAATGAAAAAGAATTAACTGAAGTGGTTTTAGTTAATAAGAGAACATATTTCAAAAAAGAAGGGCGTTTTTATATCGAATTCCATGAGGATTTATTGCCCTATATTGCGCAGTTACATAATAACTTTACTAAATATCAATTAGTAAATATTGGTGCTTTTTCTAGTACGCATACAATTCGATTATATGAATTATGCTCTCAATATAGGGATACAGGGTGGAGACAAACAAGTGTTGATGAGCTTAAAGATTGGTTACAAGTTTCGGATAAATACGATAGATATAATAATTTTAACCAGCGTGTTTTAACGCCTGCTATTGATGAAATTAATGCTAAATCGGATCTTCTTGTAAGTGTTGAGCCGATCAAGCGAGGGCGCAGCATTGTTTCGTTAAAATTTACAATTAAAAGCAAGAGAAGTGCGGTAAAAATCGAACAGAAACGCCCAGCGTTCCCCCATAAAAACAAGTATGGTTCTTTCGTTAAGTTTGATGCGCAAAATCCAAAGTTTAGCTCGCATGAATACGCTATTTACGCTAAGGATTGTCTATTAAAGCTAGATAGTTTTTATGAGGTGATAGATGATGTGCCGCTAGATGACCTGGTGCATTATGCTAAATTTTTAGCGGTCAATGAAAGTCATAAGTCAAAGTTTGGGAAAGAGCGTGATATTTGGGCTGAATTGAAAAAGAGAGGTTATAAGCTATCGCTTTATGAATTAGTAGAGATACCTAAAAATCAGATAGATTTTGTTGAATAGATTTATTTATACCTGACATAATTTCTCCTTGTTTAGTTGTGATGAAAATCATTGTGATAAGAATTGCCTAAGTCTTGAAATGAGTGATCAAAAGAACTGCTTAAATCTATTCCATAAGGATTCCCTCCTACATCAATTCCATTAGATGTTGGTAATCCAGTAGCCGGATTAATTGAATCAAAAGAACTGCTCAAATCTTCTCTGTAAGGATTTTCGTCTATAATTGGAAAACCGTTAATTGGATTCATTTTATTATTGGGGATATTAGCTAATTGATTTTTCTTCCAATAAATTTCTACCACTCCTTTTTTTGTTACTTTAACTCCAATTCTTTTTTTTAATTTTTTG